>NZ_JBEZNU010000007.1:102500-298673 GCF_040653375.1 Streptomyces sp. NPDC047974 | reverse complement strand
CTGGTCATGCCCGAAACGGTACGGGGACGGCCCGCGCGACCGGAAATGCCGCGGGTGGCCCGCCGCGGCGGGGGCCTCCTCACGTCTCCGGGTCAGGCCTCGGTCCCGTCCAGCTCGGTGGCGATCGGCTCGCCCTCCGGCTTCCGCTTCAGCGAGGACATCACCAGCGTGACCACGGCGCCGACCACCGCCCAGGCGGAGAGCACCAGCATCGAGGCGGTCATGTCGTTGCCCTTGAAGTACGCGATCGAGCGCGCCGCCCAGGTGCCGGCGCCCGGAGGCAGGGCCGGGCCGATCGCCTTCCAGAACGGCGGCAGCATCGGCGCGGGGAAGGCGCCGCCCGCGCTCGGATTGCCCAGGACGACCACGAGGAGGATCGCCAGGCCGATGCCGACGATCCCGAAGACCGACTGGAGGGCGAGGGTGGCCGCGCCGACCGCGAAGACGACGAGGGTGCCGAGTCCCCACAGGGCGGCGACGGAGCCGGGCAGGGCGCCCAGGATCGGGCCGACGATGACCGCGCCGCCGAGGCCGCCGAGGACCGAGTAGAGCGCGAGGACGCCGAGCCGGATGACCGCCCGCTCGCGGTTGGCCGGCCGGGACCCGGCGCTGATGGCGAGGATCGCGGCGCAGATGTAGCCGCCGACGCACCAGCCGACGACCAGGTAGAAGGCGGAGAGCCCGTCGAAGTCCTGCGGGGAGGCGGGGGCCACGTCGACCGTCCGCACCTCCCGCCGCTGGGCCTCCTCCACCTGCGTGAAGATCTTCTCCAGGGCGGAGGAGAGCACGGTGCCGCCGCCGGAGGCGACGAGCAGGGTGTCGGTGCGGCCGGCCGGGTTCACGATCAGGGCCCCGTCGATCTCCCGGTTCATGATCTTGTCCCGGGCCTCGTCGGCACTGGCGACCGTCCGCGGGTCGAGCGGGTCGCCGGGCAGCTTCTCCAGCTCGCCGACGAGGGTGGCGGAGACCTGCGGGGGCGCGACCACGCCGAAGGGCACGTCGGTCGGCTTCGGGTCGTGCAGGGCCCCGACGTACGAGGTGATGAAGAGGAGCTGGAGGGCGAAGACCCCGACGACGAGCAGGGCGGCTCGGGGGGTGACGGCGCTTTTCAGTTCGTCGACGAGGCTCATGCCCCCCAGGCTGCGGCCGAGGGGGCGTTTCCGCAGGCAGGAGGGGTCCGAACGGCTGACGGGGTGGACCGCGCCGCGCATATCGTACGCACGTTCGAAATGAGCTAGGGTGGTGTGCGGGGGTGGGAACGTCTGTACGAATATCGGCGCGGGAGCGCCGCCGGAGCAGGAAACGCGGGAGGTGCGCCATGACGGGCTTCACCCATCTGCACACCGCCTCGGGATACTCCCTCCGGTACGGCGCCTCCCACCCCGCCGCCCTCGCCGCCCGCGCCGCCGAGCGGGGCCTGGACGCCCTCGCCCTCACCGACCGCGACGGCCTCGGCGGCACGATCCGCTTCGCCAAGGCCTGCGAGGCGCAGGGCATCCGCCCCCTCTTCGGCGTCGACCTCGCGCACGAGTCCCTGGGCGGGTCGGGCGGGGCCGATGGTCCCGGCGGCGGTCCGGGCGGTTCCGGCGGTCCGGGCGGCGCGGGCGGCGGGGCGACCTCGGCCCGCCGGGTGCCCGTGCGCGGCGGCGCCTTCGTCGACGAGTCCGCGCCCCGGGCCGTCTTCCTCGCCCGCTCCCGGACGGGCTGGGCCTCCCTCTGCGCCCTCGTCACCGCCGCCCACGCCCGCGCCCGGGGCGGGCGGCCCGTCCTGCCCGCCTCCGCCGACCCCGGCGAGGGCCTCTTCGTGCTGCTCGGCCCCGACTCCGACGTCGGCCGCGCCCTCGCCGCCGGCCGCCCCGACCGGGCCGCCCGGCTGCTCGCCCCCTGGCGCGAGCGGTACGGCGAGGCGCTCCGCCTCGCCGCCGTCGACCACGGCCGCCCCGGCACCGGCCCCGGCTCGCTGCGGCTCGCCGCCCGGACCCTCGGCTTCGCCGCCGAACAGGGCGTCACGCCCGTCCTCACCAACGCCGTCCGCTACGCCGATCCCGGCCAGGGGCCGGTCGCCGACGTCCTCGACGCCGCCCGCCGGCTCGTCCCCGTCGACCCCCGCAAGGGCCTCGACAGCGGCGAGGCCTGGCTCAAGGACACCGCCGCGATGGCCGCCGCCGCCGACCGGATCGCCCAGGCGGCCGGCTTCCGCGCCGACGCCGCCCGCCGGCTGCTCGACCGGACCGCGGAGACCGCCGCCGCGTGCCTGGTCGACCCCGAGGACGACCTCGGCATGGGCTCCGCCCACTTCCCCGAGCCGCACCTGGTCGGCGCCGCGCACCGTACCGCCCAGCGCGTCCTCGCCTCCCGGGCCGCCGCCGGCATGCTCCTCAAGGGGTACGGGAAGCGGGCCGCCTACTGGGACCGGATGCACCGCGAGCTCGACATCATCGCCCACCACGGCTTCGCCAGCTACTTCCTGACGGTCGCCCAGGTCGTCGACGACGTGAAGGGGATGGGGATCCGGGTGGCCGCCCGCGGCTCCGGCGCCGGCTCCCTCGTCAACCACCTCCTCGGCATCGCCCACGCCGACCCCGTCGAGCACGGCCTGCTCATGGAACGCTTCCTCTCCAAGCGCCGCACCGCCCTGCCCGACATCGACATCGACGTCGAGTCCGCCCGCCGCCTGGAGGTCTACCGGGCGATCATCGACCGCTTCGGCGCCGAGCGGGTCGCCACCGTCTCCATGCCCGAGACCTACCGGGTCCGGCACGCCGTCCGGGACGTCGGCGCCGCCCTCTCCCTCGACCCCGCCGAGACCGACCGGATCGCCAAGGCCTTCCCGCACATCCGCGCCCGGGACGCCCTCGCCGCCCTCGACGAACTCCCCGAACTGCGCGAACTCGCGGGCGAACGCGAGAAGTTCGGTCGCCTCTGGGAGCTGGTCGAGGCCCTCGACGCGCTCCCGCGCGGCATCGCCATGCACCCCTGCGGGGTCCTCCTCTCGGACGCCTCGCTGCTCACCCGCACCCCCGTGATCCCCACCAGCGGGGAAGGGTTCCCGATGTCCCAGTTCGACAAGGAGGACGTGGAGGACCTCGGGCTGCTCAAGCTCGACGTGCTCGGGGTGCGGATGCAGTCCGCGATGGCCCACGCCGTCGCCGAGGTCGGACGCGCCACCGGCACCCGCCCGGACATCGACGCGATCCCGGCCGGCGACCCCGCCACGTACGCCCTGATCCGCTCCACCGAGACCCTCGGCTGCTTCCAGATCGAGTCCCCGGGCCAGCGCGACCTGGTCGGCCGGCTCCAGCCCGAGACCCTCCACGACCTCGTCGTGGACATCTCGCTCTTCCGCCCCGGACCGGTCGCCGCCGACATGGTCCGCCCCTTCATCGAGGCCCGGCACGGCCGCGCCCCCGTCCGCTACCCCCATCCCGACCTGGAGGAACCCCTGAAGGAGACGTACGGCGTCGTCGTCTTCCACGAGCAGATCATCGAGATCGTCCGGATCATGACCGGCTGCGACCGGGCCGAGGCCGACCAGGTGCGGCGCGGGCTCTCCCACCCCGAGGAACAGGGCCGGATCGAGGCGTGGTTCGCCCGGCTGGCGAAGCGCCAGGGGTACGCGGACGAGGTCGTCGCCCGCACCTGGGAGATCGTCGAGGCCTTCGGCTCGTACGGCTTCTGCAAGGCGCACGCGGTGGCCTTCGCCGTGCCCACCTACCAGTCGGCCTGGCTCAAGGCCCACCACCCGGCCGCCTTCTACGCCGGGCTGCTCACCCACGACCCCGGCATGTACCCCAAGCGGCTGCTGCTCGCCGACGCCCGGCGGCGCGGGGTGCCGGTGCTGCCACTGGACGTGAACCGGTCCGCGGTCGGCCATCGTATCGAACTGGTGTCCGATGAGCCTCCGGTGTGGGGGCTCCGGCTCGGCCTCACCGACGTCCACGGCATCAGCGAGGCCGAATCCGCCCGCATCGAGGCCGGGCAGCCCTACGCCTCCCTGCTCGACTTCTGGGAGCGGGCCCGCCCCGGCAGACCCGTCGCCGAACGCCTCGCCCAGGTCGGCGCCCTCGACGCCTTCGGCGCCAACCGCCGCGACCTCCTCCTGCACCTCACCGAACTCCGCCGCACCCAGCGCGGCGCCGCCTCCTACGGCGGACAACTTCCGCTCGCCCAGGGCCGGAAGACCGCGCCCGTCGGCCTGCCGGACCTCGACGAGTCGGAGCGCCTCAGCGCCGAACTCGGCATCCTCGGCATGGACGCCTCCCGCCACCTCATGGGCGACCACCACGCCTTCCTCCGCGAACTCGGCGCCGTCTCCGCCGCCCGCCTGCGCTCCACCCCGCACGGCCGGACCGTCCTCGTCGCGGGCGCCAAGGCCGCCACCCAGACCCCGCCGATCCGCTCCGGCAAGCGCGTCATCTTCACCACCCTCGACGACGGCACCGGCCTCGTCGACCTCGCCTTCTTCGACGACGCCCACGAGCGGTGCGCCCACACCGTCTTCCACTCCTGGCTGCTCCTGGTCAGGGGCGTGGTGCAGCGGCGCGGCCCGCGCAGCGTCAGCGTCGTCGGCGCCGCCGCGTGGAACCTCGCCGAACTGGCCGAACTGCGGGCCGCCGGCGGCCTGGACGCGGTGGGGGAGCGGCTCGCGGAGGAGGCGGCCACCCCCGGGAAGAGCACCGACGACGGCCGTCGCATCCGCATGGAGACCGGCTACGAGATGAACCCCTGGGCCGACCTCAGGCCCGCCGGCGAGGGCGCCGCCACCCCGGCGCGCAAGCTCTGGCACAGCAGCCCCGGGAGTGCCGGATGATCCTCTGCGTACGGTTCGGACCGACGGCGCGGGAGTCGCTCCTGCCCCGACTCGTCGACCTGCTCGGCGAGTTCACCCCCGTCGTGGAGGCGGCCCCGCCCCACGAGGCGCTCGCCGACGTGCGCGGCGCGCTGCGCTACTTCGACCGCGAGCCCGCCGAGCTCGCCGCCCTCATCCGGGTCCGGGCCCTCGCCCTCCACGGCGTCGACTGCGTCATCGGCGCCGGGCCCAACCCGATGCTCGCCCGCATGGCCGCCCGGGAGGCCCGGCCCGGCCGCACCCTGACCGTCGACGACCCGGCGGCCTTCCTGCGCGACCGGCCCGTCGCCGCCCTCGACGGCGTCGGACGCGCCACCGCCCGCACCCTCTGCGGCTACGGACTCGACTCCGTCGGCCGGGTCGCCGACGCCCCGCTCGCCGTCCTCCAGCGGCTCGTCGGCGCCAAGGCCGGCCGCGAGCTGTGGGAGCGGGCCCGGGGCATCGACCGCGCCCCCGTCACGCCCCACGCGGCCGCCCGCTCGCTGGCGGCCGAGCGCTCCTTCCCGTACGACGAACTCGACCGCACCGAACAGCGCCGGGCGCTTCTCTCGCTCACCGAGGAGCTCGGCGCCCGGCTGCGGGCGGAGGCCCAGGTCTGCCGCACCCTCGCGCTCACCGTGCGGTACGCCGACCGCAGCACCACGGCCCGGAGCCGCACCCTGCCCGAACCGACCGCCCACACCGCCGCGCTCACCGCCCTCGCGTACGGCCTCCACGACTCCCTCGGCCTCCAGCGCGCCCGGGTCCGGGGGATCGTGCTGCGCGCCGAGGGGCTCGGGTCCGCCGAACGGGCCGCGCACCAGCTCACCTTCGACCCGGCGGACGAGAAGGCCCGGCGGATCGAGGCGGTGGTGGACCGGGCCCGGGCGAAGTTCGGGCCCCGGGCGATCGTGCCGGGCTCGCTGGCGGCCTGAACGGCCGCCGCGGGGAACGCTCCCGGTGCGGACCGGTGATGACGACACGGCAGTTTTTACCGACGCGTAACTTCCCAGTCGGTAACACCCGTGCGTAACTTGGCTGAAGAGCATCCCCACTTGTGGTCCGGACCGCAGGGCACAGCACCCCCACCAATCCCCTTGAGCCGCAAGGAGATCGCACGATGCTGCCCCGGAACCGCCGGAACCCCCGGAAGCACCTCGCCAGAGTGCTGTCCGTCCTGCTCCTGACGGTCGCCGCCGTCCTCGCCCCCACCGCCGCCCAGGCCGCCGACGCGCCGAGCCGCGGCTGGAACGACTGGTCCTGCAAGCCCTCCGCCGCCCACCCGCGCCCGGTCGTCCTCGTCCACGGCACCCTCGGGAACTCCGTCGACAACTGGCTCGCCCTCGCCCCCTACCTGGTGAACCGCGGCTACTGCGTCTACTCCCTCGACTACGGGCAGCTGCCGAACGTGCCCTTCTTCCACGGCCTCGGCCCCATCGAGAAGTCCGCGGGACAGCTCGACTCCTTCGTCGACCGGGTCCTCGCCGCCACCGGCGCCCCCGAGGCCGACCTCGTCGGCCACTCGCAGGGCGGCATGATGCCCCGCTGGTACCTCAAGTTCCTCGGCGGCGCCGAGAAGGTGAACGCGCTCGTCGGCATCGCCCCCGACAACCACGGCACCACCCTGCTCGGCCTCACCAGGCTCCTGCCGCACTTCCCCGGCGCCGAGGACCTGATCAAGGCCTCCACGCCGGGCCTCGCCGACCAGATCGCCGGCTCCGCCTTCCTCACCAGGCTCAACGAGGGCGGCGACACCGTGCCCGGCGTCCGCTACCACGTCATCGCGACCAAGTACGACCAGGTCGTCACGCCGTACCGCACGCAGTTCCTCGACGGACCGAACGTCACCAACGTCCTCATCCAGGACAAGTGCGCGCTCGACCTCGCCGAGCACGTGGCGATCGGCACGGTGGACCGGGTCACCTTCCACGAGGTCGCCAACGCCCTCGACCCGGCCCACGCCACCCCGACCACCTGCCTGTCGGTGATCGGCTAGACCCGCCGCGTCCGCCGGCCCGCCGCGAACAGCACCGCCGCACCGACCGCCAGCACACCGGCGCCGCCCAGCGCGAGGTACGGCGTGCTGCCGTCCCCGCCGGTCTCGGCCAGCTCCACGGCCTCACCGGCGGGGGCGGGGGCGGGCGGCGCCTGCGTCGTCGCCTTCGGCTCGGGGCCCGTGGACGCGTCGGCGTCCCCGTGCCCGCCGTGCTCGACCGTGGAGTGCTCCCGGCCCTCCTCGATCTGCTCGTCGGAGGGCGCGGAGGCGATCGGCGCGGCGGTGGCGGGCGCGGTGGCGACCGGCGGGGTGGCGACCGGCGCGGAGGCGGACGCGGTGGCCGGCGTCGTCGGAGCCGCGGGCGTCGTCGGAGCCGTACCCCCGCCACCGCTCTCCTGCTCCGCCCCGAACACCACGTCGGAGCAGGTGTAGAACGCCTCGGGGGAGTCGGACCGCTGCCAGATCGAGTAGACGAGGTGACGGCCCGACTTCTCCGGAACCGTTCCCTCGAACACGTAGTCCCCGCCCTGCATGCCCGGGTCGGTCACCGTCAGGAACGGCTCCGCCTCCAGGTCCGCCCAGGCCAGCGGCTTCGACGGGTCGTAGCCGTCCTTCGTCACGTACAGCGCGAACGTGCCCCTGTGCGGCGCCGTCCCCTTGTACCGGAAGGTGTGCTTCCCGGCGGTCAGCTTCGACGCCGGCCAGTCGGCCCGGGCGAGGTCGAGCCCCCGGTACTTCTCGTTGCCCGCGCTGCACAGCTTCCCGTCCGGGATCAGCGCCCGGTGCTGCCCGGCCGCGTTCGCGATGTTCACGCCGTTCCAGTCGTAGAGCGCCTGCGGCCCGCCCGCGGCCACCGCCGCCTTGCACGCCGCCGACGACGGCGACTCCGGACCCTCCGCGTAGCAGGCCGCGACCCGGCTCACCGGATCCGTCATCGAGCCGTGCGCCAAGGCGGGGGCGGCGGCCAGCCCGGACAGCACCAGAGCGGCGGCGGTGGCGGCGAGCGTACGGCGTGAGCTCATGGGGGGACGACTCCTTCGGGAGGGTGAAGTGGGGGTGACCCGCAAACTAGCCCGCCGGAAGAGCGAAAAAGGCCGTGAGAAGCGGGAAGCGCCGATCCTTAGGGCCGCTTTAAGGCGCCGCTAAGCAGCGGCTCAGGCACCCCCGGATCCGGTGATCACGGAAGACGGGAAACCCCCTGACGGCCAAGTCCGCCCGGATCCGCCGGAGTCGGCGGACGGCCGACGGGAGGGGCGGTTCAGGGACGCGGAGCCGGCGCTGCTCGCGGGCGCGGCGGGGACACCGACACCGACGGCGAACCGCGCGGGGAGTGGCAGGGCCGCATCCGGCGGCTGCTCGTGGCCCACCCGGAGGAGGCCGCGACGCTCCGCTCGCTCCTCGACGAGCTCGGGCCGTCCCTCCCCGGCACCCCCGCGGTCACCCGGCACGCCACCGCCTCCGGGCACGCCCGCGTCCACCGGGCGGGCCGCGACCGGCACATCGGCCGCTCGTGACCTCGGTGCGTCACCCGGCGGTCGGCCGCCCGCCCCTCGTGACCCTCACCCCGCCGGCCGGTACCGCCGTTCCGGCCGGCCCGTCCCCCCGTACCGCAGGGTCACCTCGGCGCGGCCCGTGGCCGCGAAGTGCTCCAGGTAGCGGCGGGCGCTGACGCGGGAGAGGGAGCCGGCCTCCGCGCACTCGGTGGCCGAGAGTCCCTCGGGGTGGGCCCGCAGGACGCCCTCCACCAGCTCCGCCGTGTGCGCGGCCAGGCCCTTGGGGAGCTCGCGGGAGCCGCGGGGGCGGGTGCCGAAGATCTGGTCCACGTCCTCCTGCCGCGCCTCGTCCAGGCCGTCGAGGCGGGTGCTGAGCGAGGCCACGTGGCGCAGCTGCTCGTGGAGGGCGGCCTGGTTGAAGGGCTTGATCAGGTAGTGCAGGGCGCCGGCCCGCAGCGCCGCACGGACCATGCCCGCGTCCCTGGCGGCCGTGATGAAGAGCGCGTCCATCGCGAGTCCGGCGCCGCGCAGCTCGCGCAGGACCCCGATGCCGTCCATGTCGGGCAGGAAGATGTCCAGGAGGACCAGGTCGGGGCGGAGCCGGTGGGCGGCGCGCAGCGCCTCCGCGCCGGTGTGCGCGACACCGACGACGGAGAAGCCCGGCACGGCCGACACATAGCGGCTGTGCAGCTTGGCCACCATGAAGTCGTCGTCGACCACCAGCACCTTCGTCACGCCGGACACGGTAGGTCGCGACCACAAGGACCACAACGTCCGTTGGTTGCGGAAGAGCGACAGCTTCCTCACGCGCGGGCAACATGTGGGCACTTCCCCCCACCACACTCGTCCACCCACATCACCGAGAGGCGGCCGCGTTGCGTCTTCGCACCCCCTTCGCCCTGCTCGGGGCGGCGCTGCTGGTGCTCGTGGGGCCGCCGCTGCTCACCCCCGGCAGCGGCCCCGACACCGGCACCGACATCCCCGGCCTGAGGTTCATGGTCCCCAACACCCCCGGCGGCGGCTACGACATCACCGCCCGCACCGCGGCGAAGAACGCCGAGGAGGCCGGGCTCACCGGCGACATCGAGGTCTTCAACCTGCCCGGCGCGGGCGGCACCGTCGGCCTCACCCGGCTCGTCGGCGAGCGCGGCGACGGCCGCGTCGCCATGTCGATGGGGCTCGGCGTCGTCGGCGCCGTCCACACCAACAAGACCCCCAGGACCCTCGCCGACACCACCCCGATCGCCCGGCTCACCGAGGAGCAGGACATCGTCGTGGTGTCCAAGGACTCCCCGTACCGGACCATCCAGGACCTGCTCGCCGCCTGGAGGAAGGACCCCGGGAAACTGCCCGTCGGCGGCGGGTCCTCGCCCGGCGGGCCCGACCACCTCGCGCCGATGCTGATGGCCCAGGCCGCCGGCATCCCGCCGAAGGAGGTCAACTACATCCCCTTCGACGGCGGCGGCGAGCTCCTCGCCTCCATCCTCGGCTCCAAGGTCGCCTTCGGCGTCTCCGGCGTCGGCGAGTACCTCGACCAGATCAAGGCCGGCGAGCTGCGCCTGCTCGCCGTCACCGGCGCCGAGCGGGTCCCCGGCCTGGACGCCCCCACCCTCCGCGAGGCCGGACTCGACACCGAGTTCACCAACTGGCGCGGCATCGTCGCCCCGCCCGGCCTCACCGACGCCGAGCGCGAGCGGCTCGTCACCCTCGTCACCGAGCTGCACGACTCCCCGCAGTGGCGCGCGTCGCTGAAGACGCACGGCTGGACCGACGCCTTCCTGCCCGGCGAGGAGTTCGGCGCCTTCCTCACCGAACAGAACGACCGCGTCGACACGGTGCTGAAGGAGCTGGGACTGTGACCACCCCCGGGAAGTCCTGGCTGCGCGACCGCTCCGAGCTCGGTGTCAGCGCCCTGCTGCTGGTCCTCGGCGTCCTCGTCCTCACCGACGCCCTCACCCTCGACGTCGACGTCTCCGCCCGCGGCCCCGTCGGCCCCGCCACCGTCCCCCTGCTCGTCGGCTGCGGCCTGCTCGCCGTCGCCGTCCTCCTCGCCGTCGACGTGCTCCACGGCGGCCGCGGCGAGGCCGAGGGCGGCGAGGACGTCGACCTCGACGCCCCCGCCGACTGGCGCACCGTGCTGCTCCTCGTCGGCGTCTTCCTCGGCTTCGCCGTCCTCATCGGCCCGCTCGGCTTCCCGGTCTCCGGCGCCCTCCTCTTCTGGGGCGCGGCCTACGCCCTCGGCAGCCGCCACCCCGCCCGAGACCCGCTGATCGCGGCCGTCCTCTCCCTTCTCACCTACGGCGTCTTCGACCGGCTGCTGGGCGTCCCGCTGCCCGGCGGCCCGCTGATGGGAGTGCTCTGACCCATGGATTCCCTGACCTCCCTGATGGACGGCTTCGCCACCGCCCTCACCCCGGTCAACCTGCTGTGGGCCGCCGTCGGCGTGCTCCTCGGCACCGCGATCGGCGTCCTGCCCGGCATCGGCCCCGCGATGGCCGTCGCCCTGCTGCTTCCGGTGACGTACGGCCTGGAACCGACCGGCGCGTTCATCATGTTCGCCGGCATCTACTACGGCGCCATGTTCGGCGGCTCCACCACCTCGATCCTGCTGAACACCCCCGGCGAGAGCGCCGCCGTCGTCGCCGCGATGGAGGGCCATCCGATGGCCAAGGCGGGGCGGGGCGCGCAGGCGCTCGCCGCCGCCGCGATCGGCCACTTCGCCGGCGGCATGATCGGCACGGTGCTGCTCGTCGTCCTCGCCCCCACCGTCGCGGCCCTCGCCGTCGACATCGGCGCCCCCGACTACTTCGCGCTGATGGTCCTCGCCTTCATCGCGGTCACCTCGGTCCTCGGCTCCTCCCGGATCCGCGGCGTCGCCTCCCTGCTCATCGGCCTCACCCTCGGCCTCGTCGGCCTCGACCAGCTCACCGGCCAGCAGCGGCTCACCTTCGGCTCGCTCCAGCTCGCCGACGGCATCGACGTCGTCATCGTCGCGGTCGGCCTCTTCGCCATCGGCGAGGCCCTGTGGGTCGCCGCCCACCTGCGCCGCACCGCGGGCCGGCCCGTCCCCGTCGGCCGCCCCTGGCTGGGCCGCGAGGACCTGCGGCGCACCTGGAAGCCGTGGCTGCGCGGCCCGTTCCTCGGCTTCCCGTTCGGCGCGATCCCGGCGGGCGGCGCGGAGATCCCGACCTTCCTGTCGTACGTGACGGAGAAGCGGCTCTCGCAGCACAAGGAGGAGTTCGGCCGGGGCGCCATCGAGGGGGTCGCCGGTCCCGAATCGGCCGCCTCGGCCTCCGCCGCAGGCACCCTCGTCTCCATGCTGACGCTCGGCCTGCCGACGACCGCCGTCGCCGCGGTGATGCTCGCCGCCTTCCAGCAGTACGGCATCCAGCCGGGCCCGCTGCTCTTCGAGCGGGAGCCCGAACTGGTGTGGGGCCTGATCGCCTCGCTCTTCGTCGGCATGGTGCTGCTGCTCGCGCTCAACCTGCCGCTCGCGCCCGTCTGGGCGAAACTGCTGCGCATCCCGCGCCCGTACCTGTACGCCGGCATCCTGTTCTTCGCCGCCGTCGGGGCGTACGCGGTCGGCGGCGAGGCCCTCGACCTGGTCGTGCTGCTGGTCGTCGGCCTCCTCGGCCTCGGCATGCGCCGGTACGGCCTGCCGGTGCTGCCGGCGGTCATCGGCGTCATCCTCGGCCCGGCCGCCGAGCAGCAGCTGCGCCGCGCGCTCCAGATCAGCGACGGCTCGGTCACCGGCCTGGTGAACACCCCGTTCGCGGTGACCGTCTACGCGGTCGTGCTGCTCCTGCTGGTGTGGCAGCCGCTGCGGAAGGTGCTGGCCCGCCGGCGCACCGAGGCCCGGGCCGCGGAGTCGTACGACGATATAGAAGGCCCAACGCGCCGATGAAGGAGTGAGTTTCGGACAAGGTGCGGCCGGATCCGGTATCCCTGGCGGGCGAAAGTCTCCCCCCACCCCGAAGGGACACCCCCCCATGCGCGTCCGACTCGCCCTCGCCGCCACCGCGCTCCTCGCCGCGGCCGCCGCCCCCCTCGCCCACGCGGGAGGGGCGGACGGCTCGGCCGTCGACCCGGCCGCCCGCCTCGCCGACTTCCTCACCGTCGACCCGGCCGGCCTCCTCGGCGCCGACGGCACCGTCACCCTCTCCGGCACCTACCGCTGCCTCGACGACAGCGCCGGACCGGTCTTCGTCAGCTCCACCCTCCGCCAGCAGGACCGTTCCGCCGGGATCGGCGGCACCCGGGCCGTCTGCGACGGGCTGCTGCGCACCTGGACCAACACCGCGGTGGTGAAGGACCCCGCCTACCAGCCAGGCGAGGCCCGCGTCGAAGGCACCCTCGTGCAGCTCACCCCGACCGGCGAACTCGGCCTGCCCACCCCCGGCTTCCTCGCCAGGGAGGAGTCGGGGGTGACGCTCAACTAGGCCGTCTCTTCCGGATCGTGCCGGGCTCGCGGCGTAGCCGCGAGCAGCTCCACCAGGCCCCGGCGGCCCAGCCGTTCCAGCTCGTCGAGGGCGGCCACGGCCCGCTCGGCCGCCTCCGGATCGGAGACGGCGAGCCCGCTCGCCGCGAACTCGTCCTCGTCGAGCCGGAGCACCTCGCTGCCGTCCGCCGACACCCACAGGTCCAGATCCAGGTCCTCGACCGTCACCCCGGCCGCCCCGAACCCGGCCGGCCGGGTGATGTCGCAGTACCAGCCCTTGAGCGTGCCCTCCGCCGACCACACCTCCTTGACCGTGTACCAGCGGTCGGCCCAGTAGTGCTCGACGAAGACGTCACCCGGTTCGAAGCGCACGAAGCCGAAGTCCCGCACCCCCGGCGCCGCCCACGGGGCCCGCACCGACAGCCGGTCCGCCGACTCCGTCACCACCTCGGCCGGGTAGCGGATCTTCAGCCGCCCCGCCTTCCACAGCGCCACCTCAACCGAGCGCCCTGACATAGCGCACCTCCGTCGCCCCGATCTCGTACCCGAACCACTCGTTGATCGCCAGCATCGGGGCGTTCCCCGCGTCGTTCCCGGTGAACGCCTCCACGCAGCCGGCCGCCCGCGCCCGGTGCAGCGACGCGTTCTTCGCGAGCTTGGCGAGCCCGCGCCCCCGGAAGGCCGGCGCCGTGCCCGTCATCCCCGTCGCGTACCGGCCGAGGCCGTCGGTCCGCGCCGCGCTGAACGCGGCCGGCACCCCGTCCACCACCGCCACCATCGTCAGCGCCCGGTCGAACAGGGGGTGGTTCCAGGTGGTCTCCCGCCAGTGCGCGTAGTCGTCCAGCTCCGCCCCCACGTCCCCCGGCTCGTCGGCGGTGGTCACCGCGTCCAGCTCGAAGAGCGGCCGCGGGTCGGCCGCGAACTCCGCGGCCGTCCGCAGCTCGACACCGGCCGGCGGCGCCTGGAGCGGCGGCAGCCCCGCCGTCAGGTCGAGCCGCAGGAAGTGCGCGGACCGGCTCGCGGTGTAGCCCCGCCGCTCGGCGTAGACGCGGTTCGACGGCTCGTCCATGGCCCAGCCGTACAGCACCGTCGCGCCCCGCTCGGCCAGGTACTCCTCGGCCGTGCGCACGAGCAGCGTCCCCGCGCCGAGCCCCTGGCGGTCCGGGTGCACGTACACGTTGAGGTAGCCGACCCCGGGTCTCGGGGCGTCGTGGGCGATGCCCACCTGGGCCGTCCCGATCACCTCCCCGTCCTCCGTCACGGCGACGAGCGGCCGGGAGTGGGCCTCGGGATGGGCGTGCGCCCAGTCGAACGCCACCTGCTCGGCGGTGGCCAGCATGAAGGGGACGGCCGCGCGCCGGACGCGGGCGAAGCCCTCGGCGTCCTCGGGCCGTACGTCACGGACGATGACAGTCATGGGGCCGCACGCTACGGCCGGGGCCGCGCCGCCGCCTCCCATTTTCCGGCGGGGTGGGGGCAGAATCGGGTGGGTGACACTGACACTCGCCGTGGACCACCAGTCCACCACCGCCCCCTACGAACAGCTGCGCGCCCAGATCTCGGAGCGCGCCCGGTCGGGCGGACTCCCGGTCGGCTACAAGCTGCCGACGGTCCGGGGACTCGCGGAGCAGCTGGGGCTCGCCGCGAACACGGTCGCCAAGGCGTACAAGGCGCTGGAGTCCGACGGGGTCATCGAGACCCGGGGCCGGCACGGCACCTTCGTCGCGGCGGCCGGCGACGCCGCCAGCCGCCGGGCCGCCTCCGCCGCCGCGCAGTACGCCGAGGAGGCCTACCGCCTGGGGCTCACCCGCGACGAGGCCGAGGCCGCCGTACGGGACGCGCTGCGGGCCGCGTACGACTCCGAGTGACGGACGGGCGGTCCGCCGGGGCCGGGGGTCCGGCCCCGGCGGACCACTCCCTCACAGATAGAGACCCGGAGCGGGGGAGCGCTGCTCCGGCAGCTCGGTGGGGGAGGTCCCGCGCCGCAGCGCGAACAGCTCCGCCAGCGTGGCGCCCTCGACCGGCACGCCCTCGTCGCGCCCCAGCCACGCCGCCGACTCGGCCCGGGTGAGCGGTCCGACCTCGATCCGGGCCAGGCAGCGGCCGGGGCGCACGATCGCCGGGTGCAGCCGCTCCAGGTCCTCGTTGGTGGTCAGCCCCACCAGGACCTTGCGGCCCTGGCCGAGCAGACCGTCCGTCAGGTTGAGCAGCCGGGAGAGCGCCTGGCCGGTGGCCTCCTTCGCGCCGCCGCGGATCAGCTCGTCGCAGTCCTCCAGGAGCAGCAGCCGCCACCGCTCCTTCTCCGTGCCGTCACCCTCCTCGCCGATCGCGATGTCCATCAGGTAGCCGATGTCGTTGAAGAGCCGCTCGGGGTCGAGCACGCAGTCCACCTGGCACCAGTCCTGCCAGGACCGGGCGAGGGTGCGCAGCGCGGAGGTCTTGCCGGTGCCGGGCGGGCCGTGCAGCAGCAGGAGCCGGCCGGTGACGTCGTCCGGGGTGAGCTTCATCAGCCGGTCCATCGCCTCGGCCACCGGCGCCGTGTAGTTGGGCCGGGCGTCGTCCCAGGTGTCGGCGCTGATCCGGCGGGTCATCCGGCGCGGGCCGCGCTGCGGCGCCAGGTACCAGAAGCCCATGGTGACGTCCTCGGGCTCGGGCTCCGGCTCGTCCTTGGCGCCCTCGGTGGCCTCGGCGAGGATCCGCGCCGCCAGCTCGGGGTCGGTCGCCGTCACGGTGACGTCGGCGCGGTGCTTCCAGCGGGAGGAGAGGAGGGTCCACCCCTCGCCCTCCGCCAGCACCGAGCTGCGGTCCTCGTCCTTGGCGCCCCACAGCACCCGGGCACCGGGCGGCAGCAGGCTCGCGTCGGGCTTCGCCCGGTCCAGGGTGAGGCCGTGGGAGTGCGGCTGCTCCCCGGTGGTGAACCGGTCGAGGAAGAGCGCGTCCATGACGTCGCTCGGCGAGTCGCTGTCGTCGAGGTTGACCACGACCGGCAGCGGCGCCTTGTGCGGCCCGGACGGAACGGCGGGGGTGTCTGGCATGCCGCCATGATCCGCCAACCGCCCGGGCGGCGCACCGGGTTTTGCCGGGGCCCGGACCCGGTGCCCGCGCGTCAGATCCAGTGCCCGCGCAGCGCGCCGCGGGCCCTGCGGGCGAGCGCGTACCCCTTCGTCAGCGCCCGGTCGGCGGCGAAGTTCCGCCCCACGGCCCGCCCTTCGACGAGGCGGGTGAACTCCTCGACGGTGGTGGAGCGGCGCACGGTCACCCGTTCCAGGGCGTACGGCCCCTGGCGGCGGCGCGCCAGCGCGTTCCCGACCGCGAGGGCCTGGGCGAAGCCGGCCTCCCGGACGGCGGCCCGCACCCGGCGGCTGGAGTAGCCGTACGGGTAGGCGAAGGAGTCCGGCGCGGTGCCGAGCTCCTCGCCGACGAGCTCCCGGCAGCGCAGCGCCTCGAACCGCAGCCGCCGCGCGTCGAGCTGGTCCAGCTGCGGGTGGCTGTGGCTGTGCCCGCCGATCTCGGTCCCGGCGGCGGCCAGTTCGCGCACCTGCGCCCAGGAGAGCATGGTGTCGAGGGCGCCGCCGGTGGAGTGCCGGCCGGGCAGCCAGCCGCTGGTGACGAAGACGGTGCCCGGGAAGGAGTGCTTCGCCAGCACCGGCAGGGCGTACCGGTGCACGCCCTCGTACCCGTCGTCGAAGGTGACGAGCACCGGCCGGGGCGGCAGCCGTAGGCCGCTCCGCCAGGCGGCCGCGAGCGCGGCCGTGGTCACGGGCGTGAAGCCGCGCCCGGCCACCACGTCCATCTGCGCGGCGAAGGCCTCGGGCGTCACCGAGAGCCCCAGCGTCGCGGGCGCCGGATCCGGCGCGACGGCGTGGTACATGAGGATGGGCACGGGCTCGGGAGCGGCCTCGGGCCCGACCTCGGGCAGGAGGCCGTGCCCGCGCCCGGCCGTGATCCCGGCGAGAGCCCCGGACCACGCCGCCCGATGCCAGGGCTCGGCCCCGCGAGCGGGCTCGGCTTCGTGTCCGGGCTCGGCTTCGCGTACGGGCTCCGCCCCGTGTCCGGGCTCCGCCCCGGCGGGGGGTTCGTTCCGGTCCGGCCCCGCGGGGCCCGGCAGCCCCTCCCGGCCCGCGCTCACGCGGCCGCCTCCTTCGGTTCCGGGGTGCCGGTCCGGCGGGGTGCGTCCTCCGGGGTGATCGGGCCCCACGAGAAGGTGGGGGAGCCGCCGCGGCGGGCGCGGAGGGTGCCGAGGGCGTAGCCGCCGGCGGCGAGCGCCACGCCCGTGACGATGGCGCCGGCCCGGCCCGCGCCGCCGGCCCGGCCGAGGAGGGTGTCGCGCATCCCGCGCAGCACCCCGGCGGGCAGCACCCGGCTGGTGTAGCGCCGCTCGGACTCCAGGCCCTTGCCCGCGCCGACGCTCTGGGCGACGAGGGCCTTCGACAGGCCCTCCGCGTAGACCCGGGTGCGGAAGTAGGCGAAGCGCTCGCGGGCGGCCGGCACCTTGTGGTGGATGACCGCGCGGTCGTCGATGAGCAGGACCGCGCCCGGCACCGCGCCGGCCAGCCGGATGCAGAGCTCGGTCTCCTCGCAGCCGAGCGGGCGCCGGTCGCCGTCCCGGCCGATGCCGGTGGCGAAGCCGCCCGCCGCGTCGAAGGCGGTGCGCCGGAAGGAGGCGTTGCCGCCGAGGACGTTGCGGACCCGCACCCGGCCCGGGGGCAGCCCCCGGTACGTGCAGCCGACGACCCAGTCGAACTCCTCGGGGAACCAGACGGGCCGGCGGCCGGAGGCCCAGACGGGCAGCGTCCGCCCGCCGACGGCGACGACCTCCGGGTCCTCGTAGCCGGCCGCGAAGTGGTGGAGCCAGTCGCGCTCCGCCACCGCGTCGTCGTCGAGGAAGGCGACGAACTCGCCGCGGGCGGCGGCGATCCCGGTGTTGCGGCCGGAGGAGAGGCCGCGGGGACCCGCGTTGGCGAGCACCCGCACCTCCTCGCGGTCGTCCGCGTACTCCTCGGTCAGCCGGTGGAGCAGCCGCTCGTTGTGGTCGACGACGAGCAGCGTCTCCAGCGGCGGCAGCGACTGTTTCCGGACGGAGTCGACGGCGGCGAGGATGTCCCCCCACCGCTCCTCCGTGTAGGCGCAGATCACCACCGAGAAGCGGGGCGGGGCCGTGCGGTCGCTCAAGAGACCTCTCCCCGGGGGACGTTGACCGAGAACGCGGCGGGGCGGCGGAGCGCCCGGGCGGCCCGGGGGACGCGCTTCTCCTTGAGGATCACCTTGAGGACGCGGAGGCCGTCGCGCACCGCGTTGAGGTTGCTGACGCCGTGGATCCGCAGGTACTCGTGGCTCGGGACCTCCTGGACCTTCAGGCCGGCCTTGACGACCCGGATGTTGATGAGGGTCTCGATCTCGAAGCCGGTGCAGTCGAGGGTGATCTTGTCGAGGCAGTGCTTCCAGAAGGCGTTGTAGCCGTAGCAGAGGTCGGTGTAGCGGGCGCCGAACTTGCGGTTGACGAGGGAGCAGAGCGCCCAGTTGCCGAGCCGGCGGATGCCGGTCATGTCGTCGGTGCCGCCGCCGTTGGCGAAGCGCGAGCCCTTGGCGAAGTCGGCGCCGCCGACGAGGGCGGAGACGTAGGAGACGATCTCCTGTCCGTCGGCCGAGCCGTCGGCGTCGACCATGACGATGATGTCGCCGGTGCAGGCGGCGAAGCCGCTGATCAGGGCGTCGCCCTTGCCCTTTCCGACCTGCTTGACGACCTTGACGCCGGGCCAGAGTTCCTTGGCGACCTCGACGGTGTCGTCCGTCGAATTTCCGTCGACGAGGACGACTTCGTGAATCCATTCCGGCAGCGTCTTGAACACGTACGGAAGATTTTCCGCCTCATTCATCGCGGGAATGACGACACTTACTGGCGGAGTGATCGCCAGATGGGACGTGATGGCCCGGTACTGGGCCGCTATTCGACTCGGCTCGGTGAATTCTCGGCCCGTGGCGGCCGGGCGCAGGAACGAGCTCATTGGGTCGGTCTCCCTCTCGTCCGGTGGGCGGCCCAACCCCTGGGCGGCCCGGTCGTGTGTCCGGTGCGAAAGGGGGGTTCTCGCCATCCCCGCACGGAAGCGATCTCCTTGCGAGACCCGCGAGTTGGCATGACTGGCCGCGCGGTACCCGCGACTCGGCGCATACGGACACACCGAGCACGGCACCCCCCTACCGCGCCCCGCTCCGGGACCCCTCGACTGGTCGGCGTCTCCCCTAGAGCCGCTGTGCCGATGGACCGATGCGGGTGAGATGTACGACGGTATTGATGAATGGGACTGTATGGCAAGTCCCGCTGGTGCGGCCCGGTTTCTGACACTTTGGCGAGCGATTGACGCTCGTAGGCGCTCTCTTGGCGATCGGATTCGATCAATCCGTTTTCGTGGTGGGGGCGGTGGGGTTCCGCCGTGTTCCTGTGCGGGCGTGGACGCCTGGGTCGTGATCCCGTTCGACCGCGCGCACGGAAGCGGATCCTACGGTTCCTCAGGTGGCCGGAAATCGACGGCTCCTGAGAGATGTTCACTCACTCTCCAGGGTCAGTTTTGACATGAACACTTCCGGAAAACCGGATCCGATGCTACTTCCTGGTAGCGCAGAGATCCTGCTACAGGGAGGTTCCATGAAACTGTCGCGATTCGCGGCCTTCGCGTCCTCGCTCCTGCTCGGTTCCGTCCTCGCCCTGACCGGGGCGGGAGCCGCGCACGCCGCCGAGTCCGCCGCCGTCGACTACGTGGCCCTCGGCGACTCGTACTCCTCCGGCGTCGGCGCCGGCAGCTACGACAGCGCCAGCGGCGACTGCAAGCGCTCCACCAAGGCCTACCCGCGCCTCTGGGCCAACGCCAACGCCCCCTCGTCCTTCGCCTTCACCGCCTGCTCCGGCGCCGTCACCACCGACGTCACCACCAAGCAGCTCGGCCCGCTCACCTCCGCCACCGACCTCGTCTCGCTCACCGTCGGCGGCAACGACGCCGGCTTCGCCGACGTCATGACGACCTGTGTGCTCCAGTCGGAGTCCACCTGCGTCAACCGGGTGAACCAGGCGAAGGCCTACGTCGACTCGACGCTCCCCGCCCGCCTCGACTCCGTGTACAACGCCATTCGCGCCAAGGCCCCGGCCGCCCGGGTCGTCGTCCTCGGCTACCCGCGCTTCTACCAGCTGGGCGGCAGCTGCATCGCCGGCCTCAGCGAGACCGAGCGCGCGGCCATCAACGGCGCCTCCGACCACCTCAACGCGGCCCTCGCCAAGCGCGCCGCCGACCACGGCTTCGCCTTCGCCAGCGTCGTCCCGGCCTTCACCGGCCACGAGATCTGCTCCGGCTCGGCCTGGCTGCACAGCGTCAACTGGCTCAACATCGGCGAGTCCTACCACCCCACGGCCAGCGGTCAGTCGGGCGGCTACCTGCCGAGCTTCAGGAGCGCGGCGTAGCGGCGGGTCCCCCCACCTCCGCACCCGTACCCGCGGCGCCGGGAACGGCAGGAGCGGTGCTCGAAGCCCCGCCCCCGCCCGGACCGGCGCCCGGATCCTCGTCCCTGACGGCCTGCCAGACCAGCGCCCCCAGGATCACGAGCAGCCCCACGACACCGGCGGCGACGACCGCGCCCCGCCGGGGCCCCCGCCGCCCCGCGGCGCCCGCGCGCTCCCCGGTACGCGCCCCGCGCACTCCACCCGGTCCCTCGTGCTCCCGGTCCTCCTGCCGCCCCGGCCCGCGCTCCGGAGCGCGCCCCTCGGCCGCCACCTCGCCCCGCGGCCGCTCCCCGGCCCCGGCGATCCGCTCCAGTTCCCGTACGGCCCCGGCCCGCACGCCCGCGTCCCGGTCGGCCAGGTCTGCCACCACCGGCGCCAGCGGCCCCGAACGGGGATCGGCGACCATCGCGCCCAGCAGTGCGGCCAGCGACCGCGCGTCCTCCTCGGGACCCGGCGGCGGCGCGTCCGGCGCGCCGCCCGGCGCCGAGGTCCCGGTCGCCACGCCCGTCACCACCACCCGTCCGTCGTTGGCGAGCAGCACCCGGTCCGGGCCGAGTTCGCGATAGGGGACGCCGGCCGACCGTGCCGCCCGCAGCGCCGCGAGCACCCCGAGCGCGACCCGCGCCGCCTCCCGGTCCGGCAGCGGTCCGTCCGCCTCCAGGGTCTCCGCCAGCGTCAGCCCGCGGACCAGCTCCATCACGATCCACGGCCGGCCGCGCTCCACGACCACGTCGTACACCTCGGCCACGCCCGGGTCCGCGATCGACCCCGCGGCCCGCGCCTCGCGCTCCACCCGCGCGTACAGCGCCGGCTCCGCGCCCTCCGGGGTCCCCGGCGGGGCGTGCACCTCCTTGACGGCCACCTCGCGGCCGAGCGCCTCGTCCCGGGCGCGCCAGACGATTCCCGCCGCGCCCTCCGCGAGGGCGTCGAGCAGCCGGTAACGGCCCGCGATCAGCGTCATGGACCCACGGTAGCCGCGCCCCCGCCGGGTGGCGACCCACTCGGACGGACCTCGGTGGCGTAGATCACACCGGACGGCGGGGCCGCAGGCGGAGGGGAGGGGGGCAGGATGGTTCATGACGGTTCGGCAGGTGTTCGAACGCTGTCCAACTCGCCCTGGAATCAGATGGATTCGGAGAGTGAGCGTCAACCCCCGTACGAGTGTGGTGAATCCCGTCGGCGGGATACACGCGTGTCACTGTGGGGCGATAGGGTTAACCTGCCCGGGCCGGGTGCCCTCGTACGGGTGGGGAGTGACATGGAACAGATAACGATGCGCAGCAGGCCGCGTGTGCCTGCCATCACCTGCGGGAGCAGTGCGACCAGTTCGCGCCTCGACCGCCATCTCGCGGTGCTCGGCGGTCCCGCCGTGCCCCAGCGCGAGGTGGCGGAGGCGACGCTGCTCATGCGCGAACTGACGTCGCGTCGGCACGAGACGCCGGCCCAGAGCCCGCACGGCGGCCGCGCGCGCGTCTCGCTCTTCGCCCCGCTCCGCCGCCTCCGCCGCACCCTCTTCGGCGCCCGCCACTAGGGCCTGCCCGCCACCCGTACCCACCCGCACGCCGAGAGCGCCGGACGCGTCCCCGCCCGTCCGGCGCTCCGTCGTGCCCCCGGGGGGCACGAGCCGCGGGCGCCGTCAGGCGATCACGCCGGAGGCCCGCAGCTCCGCCAGCTCCGCCGTCGCCACGCCCAGGGCGGCCAGGACCGTGTCCGTGTGCTCGCCGAGGGCCGGGACCCGGCCCATCGGCGCCTCGGGGGCGTCGGGGAAGACGACCGGCGGCAGCAGGGACCGCAGCGGGCCCACGGGGGAGTCCACCGGGCGCCAGCGGTCGCGCGCGGCCGGCTGGGGGTGCCGCACCAGCTCCGCCACCGAGTTGAGCCGCGCGCAGGCGATGCCGGCCGCGTCCAGGCGGCGTACCGCCTCCTCGGCCGGCAGCGCGCCGAGCGCCGCCGCGACGGCCGCGTCGGTCGCCGCCCGGCCCGCGACCCGCGCCGCGTTCGTCGCGAACGCCGGGTCGTCGGCGAGCTCCGGCCGTTCGAGGACCCGTTCGGCGAGCCGCCGCCACTCCCGGTCGTTCTGCACCGAGAGCAGCACCTGGGACCCGTCCGCCGTCGGATAGGCGTCGTAGGGGGCGATCACCGCATGCGCGAGCCCCGTGCGCGCCGGGGCCTCGCCTCCGTGCGCCCCGTGGTGCAGGGGGTGGCCCATCCACTCGGCGAGCGCGTCGAACAGCGAGACCTCCACGGGCCCGCCCCGGCCCGTCGTCCCGCGCCGCACCAGGGCGGCGAGGACGCCCGTGTACGCGTACATCCCGGCCGCGATGTCGGCGGCCGGGATGCCGGACTTGACGGGCTGCTCCGGGGTGCCGGTGACCGAGACGAGGCCGGTCTCGCACTGCACGAGCATGTCGTACGCCCTCCGGTGCGCGTACGGGCCGTCGGGGCCGTACCCGGAGACGTCCACGGCGATCAGCCGGGGGTGCGCGGCGCAGAGCGTGGCAGCGTCGAGGCCGAGCCGGGCCGCCGCCCCGTGCGCGAGGTTCTGCACGAAGACGTCGGCGTCCGCCACGAGCCGCCCCACCAGCTCCCGGCCGCGCGGGTCCTTCAGGTCGACGGCGACCGACTCCTTGCCGCGGTTGCACCAGACGAAGTGCGAGGCCAGTCCCCGGGCCGCGGTGTCGTAGCCGCGGGCGAAGTCGCCGCCGTCGGGGCGCTCGACCTTGACGACCCGGGCGCCGAGGTCGCCCAGCTGGCGGGTGGCGAAGGGCGCGGCGACGGCCTGTTCGACGGAGACGACGGTGATCCCGTCCAGGGGGAGTGGCTGAGTGCTCATGCCCGCCTGCCTACCGCGCCCGGGCGGCCGCTGTCACCGGGATCTGGGTCACGCCGCCCGCTCGGGGGCGGTGCGGCCGGGGCCGGTCTCAGCGGCGCCCGTACCGGCGGACCGCGAGCGGGGCGAGGACCGCGATCAGGCCGAGCGACCAGAGCAGCGAGCCCGCCACCGGGTGGGCCACCGGCCAGGCGGCGCCGTCCGGCACGGGGGCGTTGCCGCAGAGCACGCGCACGGCGGTGGTGACGGCGGAGATCGGGTTCCACTCGGCGACCGTCCGCAGCCACCCCGGCATGCCGTCGGTGGGGATGTACGCGTTCGAGAGCAGCGGCAGCATGAAGGTGGCGCTGCCGAGCTGTCCGGCCGCCTCCTCGCTCTCGGAGGCGAGGCCGAGGAGGATGCCCGCCCAGGTGGCGGCGGAGCGGAGGAGCAGCAGCAGACCGAAGGCGCCGAGGGCTTCGAGGGCGGTGCCCTCGATCCGCCAGCCCATCGCGAGCCCCACCAGGACGAGCGGCACCATCCCGACGGCGCTGACCAGGAGGTCGGCGGCGGCCTGCCCGAGCGGCACGGCGGCCCGGCCCACCGGGAGGGTGCGGAGGCGGTCGGTGACGCCCCGGTGGGTGTCCTGGGCGGCCTGGAACATGCCGGTCATCAGGCCGCCGGCGGCGGTCGCGACGAGCAGGCCCGGCACGAGGAAGGAGCGGTACTCGGCGCCGGGCATGGCGAGTGCCCCGCCGAGGACGTAGCCGAAGAAGAGGAGGAAGACGATCGGCATCGTCATCGTCATGAGGGTGAGGGCGGGGGCGTGCCGGACGCGCCGCAGGTTGCGGCCGGCCAGGGCGGCGCCTTCGAGGGCCAGGGCGTTCACGCGGCGGTCTCCTTCCGTCCGGTGAGGCGCAGGAACACCTCGTCGAGGGTGGGCGGACGCAGTGAGGCGTCGACGATGTGGATCCCGGCGGCGTCGATCTCGCGGACCAGCCGGGGCAGGGTGAGGGTGGGGTCGGTGGTCACCGCGCCGACGGTGCGGCGTTCGGCGTCCAGGACCGGGGACGAGCCGGTCAGCCGGTCGAGGACCGCGGCGGCGGGCTCCAGCGGCCCGGTCCCGGCGAGGACCACCTCGGCGCGGTGGCCGACGAGCGCCTTGAGTTCGGCGGGGGTGCCGCGGTGGGCTGCCCGGCCGTCCTCGACGAGGACGATGTCGTCGGCGAGCCGGTCCGCCTCCTCCAGGTACTGGGTGGTGAGCACCACGGTCGTGCCCTGGCCGGAGAGCCCCCGGACGGCGTCCCAGACGGCCTCCCGGCTGCGCGGGTCGAGGCCGGTGGTCGGCTCGTCGAGGAAGAGGACCGACGGGCGGCCGAGGAGGCTCGCGGCGAGGTCGAGGCGCCGCCGCATGCCGCCGGAGTAGGTGCGGGCGAGCCGGTCCGCGGCGCCGGTGAGGCCGAACTCCTCCAGGAGCTCGTCGGCCCGGGCGCGCGGGAGCCGCAGCAGCCGGGCGAAGAGGCGCAGGTTCTCGGCGCCCGTGAGGTCGCCGTCGACGGAGGCGTACTGGCCGGTGACGGCGATCCGGCTCCGCACGGCGGCGGGGTCGCGGACCAGGTCGTGGCCGGCGATCCGGGCGCTGCCGGCGTCGGGCGCGAGGAGTGTGGTGAGGATCCGGACGGCGGTGGTCTTGCCGGCGCCGTTGGGGCCGAGGAGGCCGCAGACGGTGCCCTCGGGGACGGCGAGGTCGAGCCCGCGCAGCGCGTGCACCTCGCCGTACCGCTTCTCCAGACCCTCACTAAGTACAGCGTACGTAGTTGTCATGGGGGCACCGTACCTCACTACGTACGGTGTACGTAACTACGATGGAGGCGAGGTGATGAGATGGCGGGCCGAGCGGCCGAACCCGAAGTGATCTGGGCGCGCCCCGAGCGCGCCGGCCGAGGCCCCAAACCGGCCTTCAGCAGGCAGGACGTCGTCGACGCCGCGGTCCGCATCGCGGACGCCGACGGCATCGACGCGGTCTCCATGCGGCGGATCGCCGCCGAACTCGGCTGCGGCACCATGTCGCTCTACAACTACGTCCCCCGCAAGGAGGACCTGTACGAGCTCATGGTCGACGCGGCAAGCGCCGAGTACGCCTTCCCGGACCGGCCCAGCGGCGACTGGCGGGCCGACATGACCGACCTCGCCCACCAGACCCGCGCGATCATGTACCGGCACCCGTGGCTCTCCCGGATCATGACCACCGCCTACGGCTTCAGCCCCAACGCCCTGCGCTACCTGGAGTGGTGCCTCGGCTGCCTGGTCCCGCTCGACGTGCCCGCCGGACTGAAGATGCAGCTCATCGCGATGGTCAACGGCACGGTCATGGCCACCGTCCGCAACGAACAGGCCATCGCCGAACGCGCCCGCGGCCTGCCGTGGACCGAGGAGGAGGAACAGGCCGTGCGCGGCGCCTACCTCATGGGCCAGGCGGCGAGCGGACGCTACCCGCACCTCGCCGCGCTGCTCGCCGAGTCCGCCGCCCCCGCCGACCCGGAGGAGATCTTCGCCCTGACCATCGCGCGGCTCCTCGACTCCTTCGACACGGCCGACCCGGCCGGAGGGACCGTCACACCAGCATGAACTGGCCCCCCGGGCCCTCCTCCTGATGATCCAGCACCGACGCCGGCCGGCGCGCCCGGTCCGGCACCGGCAGTACCCCGGCCGCCCGCAGCGCCGCCCGGCCCGGCCCGCCGCCGCGCGCCGCGATGGGCGCCCGCTCCGCCTCCCGCGCCCCGAGCAGCGCGAGCACGGTGATCAGGTCGAGGAGCCCGGAGGTCCACTCCTGCGGCCAGGCCGCCGGGCCGATCGCCTCCAGCGACCCCGCCTCGGCCGGCGCGGTCCGGCGCGCGAACCACTGCTCCAGGACCCGCACCCCGCCGACCCGGTACTCCCACGCCGCCTCGGGGACCGGCGCGATCCGGCCCTCGCCGACGCGCAGGACCTCGCCCCCGGAGTCGTACGCGAGGGATTCCGGGCGCGGCGGAAGGGCCGCCCGCACATACGGCCGGCGCCCGCCCGGCAGCCGGGGCCGCGCCCCGCTCAGCGCGCCCCGCAGCTGGACGTCCAGCAGCTCCCGGCCGAGCGCCACGCCCGCCGCCCACGCCCCCGCGTCCGCCGGCAGCGGCACCCGGCACCCGGCCGGGGAGGGGACGGCGGCCGCGACGGCCCAGGCGAGCCACTCCACGGGCTCCACCGCCCCGTACCGCTCCCGCAGGAAGCCGAGCAGCCCGGGCGCCAGGTTCGGCTCCGCGCCGCCCGGCCGCCGGAACAGCGGCCGGATCCGGCCCGGACGGCCCGCCGGCGAACGCCCCTCGGGCAGCGCACCGCTCACCAGGAGCGCCGGCCCGGCCGCCCCCGGCACGTACCCCTGCTCCACGGCGAAGAGCTGCGGCTCGCCCGCCACCCGCCACAGCTCGGGCCGGGCGGTGTCGAGCAGCCGATGGTCGGGGAGCAGCCACTGCTCGTCGAAGGGCCCCGACAGCACCCGCACCGGCTCCGGACAGGGCCCGGACTCGCGCGCGAACCGGCCGGTCCCGGTCCGCTGCCCCGGCAGCGCCGCCACCGCCGTCCCCGTCGTCCGCGCCCGGCTCGGCCGGAAGAGCGCCTCCCGCTCCCCGCCCTCCGCCGCCACCAGCCGGTCCCACCGGCCGCGCAGCGTCCGCACGTCGGGCGCCACGACCCACGCCCGCCCGAACCGCAGCGGCGCCACCGACCACGGCATCAGCTCGTCGAGCAGGGGCGCGTCGTCGTCCGGCGGAAGGACCCGCTGAGGGAGAGCCTCTGTCACGCCCCGCATGCTAACGAGCGCGGAACGGAGGCGTCAGTGCGCCTCGCACCGTGACGGTGTCACTGCGCCTCGCACCGTCACGGTGTCACTGCGCCTCGACCGTCACGGTGAAGGAGAAGCGGTCGCCGCGGTAGCGGATGCGGGCGACGTCGACGACCCTGCCGTCCTCGGCGTAGGTGACGCCGGTGTAGTGGAGGATCGGGGAGAGCAGCGGGACCTGGAGGAGTTCCGCCGTCTCCGGGTCGGCGAGGCGGGCCTCGACCGTGTCGGTGATGCGGCTGATCCGCACCCCGACGACGTCCCGCAGCACCTTCGTCATCGGCCAGCGCTCCAGGTCCGCCGGGTCGATGGCGGCGGCGAACTCGGGCCGCACCGCGTTCTCCGCCCAGTTCGTCGGCTCGTCGCTCTCGCCGTCGGAGCGCAGCCTGCGGTAGGTCACGACCTCGGCCACGTCCGGGAAGTACTCGGCGAGCTCGCCGGGCACCGGCTCCGGGCCGTGGCCGAGGACCGTGGTCCGCTCGCCGGACTGCTGGGCCACGATCGCGTCGATCGAGCCGAGCAGCCGGCGCGGGGTGGAGCGCCGGGCGCCCGGCTCGATGAAGGTGCCGCGCCGCCGGTGCCGGCTGATCAGCCCCTCCTCCTCCAGCTCCTTCAGGGCCTGGCGCATGGTCAGCACGCTGACGCCGTAGTGCGCGGCGAGCTGCTCCTCGGTGGGCAGCCGCAGCGAGGCGTCGGGCGTGCGGCCCAGTATGGAGGCGCGCAGGGACTGCGAGACCTGGTACCACAGCGGCAGCTTGCGGTTCAGGACCAGCGAGTCGGGAGCGAAGGCGGTCACGGCGTTCTCCGTACGACGGCGCGGTGGGACGGCTGGGCGGACTCTACGCGGCCGGAAAGCGGACCCTACGGCCGGAAATGACGCTCCAGACCCTGCCACACGTCGTCGTAGCCGCGCTGCAGGTGGTCGGCGCCGGCCGCCTGCGCGGTCGCCGTCACCGGCCAGCGGGTCTCGAACATGAAGGCCAGGCCGTCGTCGATCTTCTGCGGCTTCAGCTCGGCGGCGCTCGCCCTGTCGAAGGTCTCCCGGTCGGGGCCGTGCGCGGACATCATGTTGTGCAGCGAGCCGCCGCCGGGCACGAAGCCCTCGGCCTTGGCGTCGTACGCGCCCTCGATGAGGCCCATGTACTCGCTCATCACGTTCCGGTGGAAGTACGGCGGCCGGAAGGTGTCCTCGCCGACCAGCCAGCGCGGGGCGAAGACCACGAAGTCGACGCCGGCCAGGCCGGGGGTGTCGGACGGCGAGGTGAGGACGGTGAAGATCGACGGGTCGGGGTGGTCGTAGGAGATCGTCCCGATGACGTTGAAGCGCCGCAGGTCGTAGACGTACGGGGTGTGGTTGCCGTGCCAGGCGACGACGTCCAGCGGCGAGTGACCGTACGTCGCCGTCCAGAGGTTGCCGCAGAACTTGTTGACCACCTCGACCGGGCCCTCGACGTCCTCGTAGGCGGCGACGGGGGCGCGGAAGTCCCGGGCGTTGGCCAGGCCGTTGGCGCCGATCGGGCCGAGGTCGGGGAGCTGGAAGGGGGCGCCGTAGTTCTCGCAGACGTATCCGCGCGCGGTCTCGTCGAGCAGCTCGACGCGGAAGCGGACGCCGCGCGGGACGAGCGCGACCTCGCCGGGCCGGGCGGCGAGCAGGCCCAGCTCGGTGCGGAGGAGGAGCCCGCCGCGCTCGGGGACGATCAGCAGCTCGCCGTCGGAGTCGCCGAAGACCCGCTCCATGGAGGCGTTGGCGTGGTAGAGGTGCACGGCCATGCCGGTCCGCTGGCTCGCGTCGCCGTTGCCGCCGAGGGTCCACAGGCCGGCCAGCCAGTCGGTGCCGGGTGCCGGCTCCGGCAGCGGGTTCCAGCGCAGCCGGTTGGGGTCGGCGACCGTCTCGGCGAAGGGCGCGGTGCGCACCGCGCCGTTGTCGGTCCGGGCGAACGGCGGGTGGGCCGCCGAGGGGCGGATCCGGTACAGCCACGAGCGGCGGTTGTGCGCCCGCGGCTCGGTGAACGCGCTGCCGCTGAGCTGCTCGGCGTAGAGCCCGAGCGGGGCGCGCTGCGGCGAGTTGCGGCCCTCCGGCAGGGCGCCGGGGAGCGCCTCCGAACCGTGCTCGTTGCCGAATCCGGTGCTGTAGGTGAGCGCCTCGGCCGTCTTCCTGGCCTGCTCGGTCGTCATCGCCCGCTCCTGTCCTGAAAGAAATCCTATGGATGACCGTAGGATTCCGCGCCGCTCCCGTCAACGGGGCGGGGGGAACGGCGTGCGGCCCCCGGCCGGGGAATCCCCGTGAGCCGGCCGGGGAATCCGCCGGAATCGAGTCGGGGAACCCTCCGGAACCAAGCCGGGGAGCCCTCCGGAACCCGGGCCGTGCACGGTGGGGTCAAAAAGATGAACAATGCTCTACTCTCGCGGCCATGTCGTGGACCAGAA
Organism: Streptomyces sp. NPDC047974; assembly: GCF_040653375.1. NCBI lineage: Bacteria > Bacillati > Actinomycetota > Actinomycetes > Kitasatosporales > Streptomycetaceae > Streptomyces > Streptomyces sp. NPDC047974. The sequence continues at coordinate 269,319 of NZ_JBEZNU010000007.1, read as the reverse complement.
GGCTCGTCTCCGTGCTCTCGGTCGTGCTCGCGGTGGTCGCCGCGGCCCTGTTCACCGCCCCCGTCGCCCAGGCGCACGAGGAGCGGCCCGTCACCTTCCCCGACGGCTCCGGCAGCGTGCCGAAGCTCCGCACCGGCGAGCCCGACCTCCTCGTCTGCAAGACGGACCGGGCCGACTTCGAACGCCGGATCGCCGCCTTCCCCGCCGACCTCAAGGCCCGCAACCTGGAGCTCTTCGCCCGCTGCGGCCGCTCCGGTCACCGCCACCTCCAGCAGGCCGTCGACGCCGTCGACCGGCCCGGCATGAACATCGCGATCCTGCCCGGCCTGTACGAGGAGGAGCCCTCGCTCCCCGCGCCGACCGGCGCCTGCGCCGCCCTGGACGCCCCGAAGTCCTCCTTCGGCTACCAGATCCTGTCCTACGAGCAGCAGGCCCGCTGCCCGCACAACCAGAACCTGGTCGCGATCCTCGGCAAGAAGGACCTCCAGATCGAGGGCACCGGGGCCTCCCGCCTCGACGTCGTCATCGACGCCAAGTACACCAAGCTCAACGCGATCCGCGCCGACGGGTCCGACGGCGTCTACTTCCGCAACTTCACCGCCCAGCGCACCACCTTCAACTCCCTGTACGTGCTGGCCGCCGACGGCTTCGTCATCGACGACGTCCTCACCCGCTGGAACGACGAGTACGGCTTCCTCACCTTCGCGTCCGACCACGGCCTCTACAAGGACTGCGAGTCCTACGGCAACGGCGACTCCGGCATCTACCCCGGTTCGGCCTCGAACATCAACGACGGCCGCGGCTACGACGTCCCCCGCTACTCCATCGAGATCACCGGCTGCCGCAGCCACCACAACATGGTCGGCTACTCCGGCACCGCCGGGGACTCCGTCTGGGTCCACGACAACGAGTTCGACCACAACATGGGCGGCGCCTCCATGGACTCCGCCTTCCCCGGCCACCCCGGACTCCCGCAGAACCACGCGAAGTTCGAGCGGAACCTGATCCACGACAACAACGAGGACTACTACCCGTACGTCGCCGACGGCACCTGCGCCAGGCCGCCCGCCGAGCGCGGCTACGAGAACGGCGTCGTCTGCCCCCAGATCTCCATGCCGCCCGGCTCCGGCATCATCACCGCCGGCGGCAACTGGAACCTCTACGAGGACAACTGGATCTACGGCCACGACCGCACCGCCTTCTACCTCAACGCCGTCCCCGCCTTCATCCGCGGCGAATCCGCCTGGTCCAAGCAGACCGACACCTCCCACCACAACCGCTACGCGAACAACCGCCTCGGCACCGACAAGGCCGGCAACCCCCGCCCCAACCGCACCGACGTCTGGTGGGACGGCCAGGGCCGGGAGAACTGCTGGCAGGACGACACCGGCGCCTCCAGCCCCCGCACCCTGCCCGGCTGCGGCGCCGCCCGCGGCGAGGTCTCCGGCGCCACCGCCCGGCTCGTCGGCGAACCCGTCAAGCTCGCCCAGCTCCTCGTCTGCGCCGACTACAACGTCCAGGCCCGCCGCCTCCCCGCCGGCTGCGACTGGTACGGCGCCCGCGGCCTGGAACGCGTCGAGGTCCAGCTCGCCCTCGCCGCCTCCCTCCTCCTCGCCCTCGTCGGCACCGCCCTGTGGTGGCGCCGTCTGCGCCGCCGCCGCCTCGCCGCCGCCGCCCTCGTCACCGGCCTCGCCGGACTCGCCCTCGACGTCGCCGGCTCCACCCTCACCCTCACCTCCACGTACGTCCCCGCCCTCGCCCTCCTCCTCACCGGCGCCTGGTGGACCGCCACCGGCCTCCTGCTGCGCCCCACCCGCCCCGTCTTCGCCTGGACGACGGTCGCCCTCGGCCTCCTCACCCTCCTGGACGCCTTCGACAAGGCCGTCCTGATGATCCCCGGCATCCCCCTCAGCCCCGCCTGGCTCCGCCTCCTCCTCGGCGCCGTCTGGGTCCTCTGGGCCGTCATCGCCGCCGGCACCCGCCCCGCCCCCACCGCCCCCACGCCCCCGGCCGGGGAACGGGAGGCCGGGGAACGCGAGGCCGGGGAGCCCACCGAGGAGGCCGCCGCATGACCCGCCGCCGTACCGCTCCGCTCGCGGCCGCCGGGCTCGCCGCCGTCCTGCTCCTGGCCGCCGGCTGCGGCGGGCGGCCCACCACGCACCACAAGCCCGGCACCGGCCACGAGCAGGCCACCGGTGCCACCGGCACCCTGCTCGCCGTCCGCGACGCCTCCGGCCACCGCCTGCGCGACCTGCCCGCCGCCGACGCGCCCGCCGTCCGCGCCGAGGCCCACCCGGACACCGAGGGCGGCTGGAACGTCCACCTCACCGTGGAGAGGTTCCGCTTCACCCCCGAGTCCACCGGCGGCGCCGCCCTCACCGGCCGCGGCCACGCCCGCCTCCTCGTCGACGGCCGGGAGACCGCCCGCGCCTACGGCCCCTGGCTCCACGTCCCGCCCGGCGCCCGCACCCTCACCGTCCGTCTGCACGCGGACGACCACACCGTCTGGTCCGTCTCCGGCACCCCCGTCCAGACCACCCTCACCCTCGCCACCCCCGCTCCTGCCTCCCCGTCGCCCTCCACGCGCCCGGCCACCCCTTCCCCTTCCCCCGAAGGCCGCACCCTCGACATCCGCGTCACCGGCTCGACCGTCGCGCCGGCCCCCTCCCGGGTCGAGCTGAGGAAGGGGGAGCGGATCACCCTGCGCGTCACCTCCGACCGCGCCGACACCGTGCACGTCCACGGCTACGACCGCGAGGCCGCCCTCGCGCCCGGCACGCCTGCCACCCTCACCCTGACCGCCGACCGCACCGGCCTCTTCGAGGTGGAGACGCACGAGTCCGGACTCGTGCTCACCCAACTGGTGGTCCGATGACGGGAGTCCCGGCCGCCCCGCCCCTTCCGCTCGCCCACGGCGTCGGCGCCCAGCACGACCTGCCCCTCTCTCCCTTCTACGCCTACGCCGGCGCCTTCACCGCCCTCCTCGTCTCCTTCCTCGGCCTGGCCCTCCTCTGGTCCTCCTCCCGCTTCCGGGGCGACCGCGCCGGTCGCCCCCTGCCCGCCTTCCTCCAGCGCCTCGCCGACGCCCCCGCCACCCGCACCGCCCTCCGCCTCCTCGGCGCCGCGCTCGCCCTGTTCTTCCTCGCCCACCTCCTCCTCGGCCCCGACGACCCCGACCGCAACCCCGCCCCCGGCGCCCTCTACGTCCTCCTCTGGGTCGGACTCGTCCCCGCCTCCCTCCTCCTCGGCCCCGTCTGGCGCCTCCTCAACCCGCTGCGCGCCCTCCTCTCCCTCCGGCCGCCGCGCACCCCCCGGCCCGTCCCCGCCGCCGTCGGCATCCGCCCCGCCGCCGCCGGACTCCTCCTCTTCGCCTGGCTCGAACTCGTCGCCCCCGACAACACCTCCCGTCCCGTCCTCCTCGCCGCCCTCACCGTCCACCTCGCCGTCCAGCTCCTCGGCGCCGCCCGCCACGGCGCCGACTGGTTCTCCCACGCCGACCCCTTCGAGGCCTACTCCTCCCTCCTCGCCCGCCTCTCCCCGCTCGGCCGCCGCGCCGACGGCCGGCTCGTCCTCCGCTCACCCTTCGACGGCCTCGACTCCACCCCCGAGACCCCCGGGCTCGTCGCCACCGTCTGCGTCCTCCTCGGCACCACCGCCTACGACGGGCTCTCCGACAACCCCCGCTGGATCACCACCCTCCAGACCTCCTCACTCGGCCCGACCGCCACCGCCACCCTCGGCCTCCTCTCCGCCGTCGCCCTCGCCGCCGCCTGCTACGGACTCTGCGCCGGCACCCTCCGCCTCCTGAACCGCGCCCTCACCACGCCCCTCACCTCCTTCGCCCACTCGCTGCTCCCCATCGCCCTCGGCTACCTCACCGCCCACTACTTCTCACTGCTCGCAGTCGAAGGACCACGTACCGTCATGATGGCAGCGGGCACTGACAACGCCCCCTCGCCCGCTCCACCGCTGGGCTCCGCGGGCCTCGCGGTCCTCCAGGTCACCGCGATCGTCACCGGCCACGTCCTCGGCGTCGTCGCCGCCCACGACCGGTCCGTCCGCCTCTTCCCGCCCGCCAGGGCCGTCGCCGGCCAACTCCCGCTGTTCGCGCTGATGATCGCGTACACCCTCGGCGGCATCGGGCTGCTCATCGCCTGAACAGGATCGGAGCGGCATCATGGACCCCGTGCCCCAGACCCGCCCGCACGACGCGCCCCCCGCGCTCCGCCGCACCCCCGTCCAGCAGCGCAGCGCCGAGCGGCTCGCCCGCATCCTCGACGCCTGCGCCGGACTCCTCGACGAGACCGGATACGAGCAGCTGAGCACCCGCGCCGTCGCCGTCCGCGCCGGCGTCCCGATCGGCTCCGTCTACCGCTTCTTCGGCAACAAGCGGGCCATGGTCGCCGCCCTCGCCCACCGCAACCTCGACCGGTACGCCGCGCGGATCTCCGCCCGCTTCGAGCGGACGCCCGTCCTCGACGAGCACTCCGCCATCGACGGCGTCCTCGACGAGTTCATCGCGATGAAGCGGAGCGTCCCCGGCTTCGCCCTCGTCGACTTCGGCGTGCCCGCCGCCGAGGAGGCTGGCGAAGGCGCCGCGGAGGACCCCAACGGCATGGTCGCCGAGCGGATCTGCGGCCTCCTCGCCGCCCACCTCGGCCGCACCGCCGACGAGACGCTGCGGCGCAAGGTCCTCGTCGGCGTCGAGACCGCCGACACCCTGGTCCGCCTCGCCTTCCGCGCCGACCCCGCCGGCGACCCGGCGCTCATCGGGGAGACCCGTCAGCTCCTCCACGCCTACCTCGCGCCCTCCCTCGCCGGCTGACCGCGGGCGGTGCGCGCCACGACACCCCTCCCGCGCGTCCCAACCGGTCGGTATGCTCGCCGCGAGCCGCTGCCCCGCCGCCGCCCACGGGAGACGCCATGTCCACCGCCCCACGCATCTGCCCCCTCTGCGAAGCGACCTGCGGACTCGTCCTGACCCTCGACGGCAGCCGGGTCACCGGCGCCCGCGGGGACCGGGACGACGTCTTCAGCCGGGGCTTCGTCTGCCCGAAGGGCGCCGCCTTCCCCCAGATCGACGCCGACCCCGACCGGCTGCGCACCCCGCTCGTCCGCGAGAACGGCCGACTGAGGGAAGCGAGCTGGGACGAGGCCTTCGACACGATCGCGGCGAGAATCCGCCCGCTGATCGAGGATTACGGCCCCGACACTTTGGGCATCGTCCTGGGCAACCCCAACGTCCACACGATGGCCGGAGCGCTCTACCCGCCCCTCCTCCTCCGCGCCACGGGCACGGGCAACCTCTTCACCGCCTCCACGCTCGACCAGATGCCCAAGCACGTCTCCAGCGGCCTCCTCTTCGGCGACCCCTTCGCCGTCCCCGTGCCCGACCTGGACCGCACCGACCACCTCCTGGTCATCGGCGCCAACCCGCTGGACTCCAACGGAAGTCTGTGCACCGCCCCCGACTTCCCCGGGCGGCTCGCCGCGCTCCGCCGGCGCGGTGGCACCCTCACCGTCGTCGACCCCCGGCGCACCCGCACCGCCCGCCTCGCCGACCGCCACCTCGCCCCGCGGCCCGGCACCGACGCCCTCCTCCTCGCCGCCCTCGTCCACACCCTCTTCGCCGAGGACCTCGCCGACCCCGGCCCGCTCGCCGACCGCACCGAGGGCGTCGACCAGGTCCGGGACGCCGTGCGGGAGTTCACCCCCGAGGCCGTCGCCCCCGTCTGCGAGCTCGACCCCGGCACCCTCCGCGCCGTCGCCCGGGAGCTCGCCGCCGCGCCCACCGCCGCCGTCTACGGGCGGATGGGCAGCTCCACCGTGTCCCACGGCACCCTCGCCAACTGGCTCGTCGACGTCCTCAACATCCTCACCGGCAACCTCGACCGGCCCGGCGGCGTCCTCTTCCCCCGCTCCGCCACCGCCCCGGCGCCCCGCCCCGCCGGGCCCGGCCGCGGCTTCGTCCTCGGCCGCCGCCACAGCCGCGTCTCCGGGCACCCCGAGGTCAAGGGGGAGTTCCCGCTCGCCGCGCTCGCCGAGGAGATCGACACCCCGGGGGAGGGCCGCATCCGGGCCCTGATCACCATCGCCGCCAACCCCGTCCTCTCCGCCCCCGACGGCCTCCGGCTCGACGCCGCCCTCGACGGCCTCGACCTGATGGTCTGCGTCGACCCCTACCTCAACGAGACGACCCGCCACGCCGACGTCCTGCTGCCCCCGCCGCCGCCCTCCCAGAGCGCCCACTTCGACTTCGCCTTCAACGGGTTCGCCGTCCGCGACCAGGCCCGCTACACCCCGGCCGCCGTGCCCTTGGAGGCCGGCCGGATGGACGAGTGCGAGATCCACGCCCGGCTGATCCTCGCCGTGTCCGATCGGGGTCTCCCCCGGTCGAGCGAAGCCGAGAGCTCGGGGAGGCACGGGGCGCCGCCGTCCGCCGTCGACGACCTCGCCGTCGACGCCATCCTCGCCAAGGCCGTCACCCAGCCGCACTCGCCCGCGTACGGCGCCGATCCCAAGGAGTTCGCCGCCGGGCTCACCGGGACGGGCGGAGCCGAGCGGCGCCTGGACCTGATGCTGCGCCTCGGCCCGTACGGGCTCACCCTCGACGAGCTGAAGGCCCACCCGCACGGCATCGACCTCGGCCCGCTCAAGCCCCGCCTGGGCGAGGTCCTGAGGACCCGCACCGGCCGGATCGAGCTGCTCCCCGACCCGATCGCAGCCGACCTGCCCCGGCTGCGGGCTGCCCTCACCGCCGTACCGGAGCGGGGGAGCCTCCTGCTGGTGGGCCGCCGCCACCTGCGGTCCAACAACAGCTGGCTCCACAACACCCCCGCCCTCAACGGCGGTTCCAACCGCTGCACCCTCCAGGTGCACCCGGAGGACGCCGAGCGGCTGGGGCTCGCCGACGGAGGCCCCGCCAGGATCACGGGCGCGGGCGGCGAGCTGACGGCGGAGGTCGAGGTCACCGACGCGGTACGGGCCGGGGTCGTCAGCCTGCCGCACGGCTGGGGCCACGACCGCCCGGGCACCCGTATGGCCGTGGCCGCCGCCCGGCCCGGGGTCAACGTCAACCAGCTGCTCGACGGCACCCTCCTCGACCCGCTCTCCGGCACCGCCGTCCTCAACGGCTTCCCCGTCGAGGTGGCCCCACTCGCACCGGCACCCCTGCTTTGACCTGGGGTTTTGCTCGTATTGCTCACGAGCCGACCCCTTGTTGAGGCCGGAAGGGGGCACCTACGGTCATCCGGACCGCCGCTCGGCGGCTGTTCAACGGTGAACGTGAGGTGCCTCCATGCTGACCGTCCTCGGCTTCGCCATGATCGCGACCTTCCTGGTCCTGATCATGACGAAGAAGATGTCGCCGATCGCGGCGCTCGTCCTGATCCCCGCCCTGTTCTGCGTCGCCGTCGGGCAGGGCGCGCAGCTCGGCGACTACGTCATCGACGGCGTGGGCAAGCTGGCCCCCACCGCGGCCATGCTCATGTTCGCGATCGTCTACTTCGGCGTGATGATCGACGTCGGCCTCTTCGACCCGATCGTCCGGGCCATCCTGCGCTTCTGCAAGGCCGACCCGGTCCGCGTGGTCGTCGGCACGGCGGTGCTCGCCGCGATCGTCTCGCTCGACGGCGACGGCTCCACTACCTTCATGATCACCGTTTCGGCGATGTACCCGCTCTACAAGCGGCTCGGCATGAGCCTCGTCGTCCTCACCGGCGTGGCGGCCACGGCCAACGGCGTGATGAACACCCTGCCCTGGGGCGGTCCCACCGCCCGCGCCGCGACCGCGCTCAAGCTCGACGCCGGCGACATCTTCGTGCCGATGATCCCGGCCCTGGCGGTCGGTCTGCTCTTCGTGATCGCCCTCGCGTACGTCCTCGGCCGCCGGGAGCGGAAGCGGATCGGCTACCTCACCCTCGACGAGGCGCTCGCCCCCGGGACCGACACGGAGACCGTCCTCGTGGGCGCCGGTGCCGACGCGGCCGAGGCCAAGGGCGAGGGGCACGCGGCCCGGCGCGCGGGCGGCGGCACCGGCGCGTCCGGCGACGCCCCCGCCGAGGAGGGCGCCGAGCCCGCGGGCTTCCAGGGCCTCGACCCGAACCGCGCCACCCTCCGCCCCCGGCTGTACTGGTTCAACGCGGCGCTCACCGTCGGTCTGCTCACCGCGATGATCCTCGAAGTGCTGCCGATCCCGGTGCTCTTCCTCATCGGCGCCGCCCTCGCGCTCACCGTGAACTTCCCGCGCCCCGCCGACCAGAAGGCGCGGCTCGCCGCCCACGCGGACAACGTCCTCAACGTCTCCGGCATGGTCTTCGCCGCCGCCGTCTTCACCGGCGTCCTGACCGGCACCGGCATGGTCAAGCACATGGCCGACTGGCTGGTCGGCGCCATCCCGGACGCGATGGGCCCGCACATGGCGCTGGTCACCGGGGTGCTGAGCCTGCCGCTCACCTACTTCATGTCGAACGACGGCTTCTACTTCGGGGTCCTGCCCGTCCTCGCCGAGGCCGGCGCCGCCCACGGCGTCTCCCCGCTGGAGATCGCCCGCGCCTCGCTCGTCGGCCAGGCGCTGCACATGTCGAGCCCGCTCGTCCCGGCGGTGTACGTGCTGGTCGGCATGGCGAAGGTGGAGTTCGGCGACCACACCCGCTTCACCGTGAAGTGGGCCGCCCTCACCTCGCTGGTCGTCCTCGGGGCGGCGGTCCTCTTCGGCCTCGTCTGACGGGCCGGGCTCGTCCGACGGGCCGGGCTCGGCTGACCGGCCGGGCTCGTCCGACGGGCCGGGCTCGTCCGGCGAACCACCCTGGGCCGGAAGGGGGAGAAGGGGCAGGGCCCGCGCATGTCGCGACCGTGCGTGTCCATGACGTGACGGATAGTCGGATTATCGGCTGAAATGCCCGACGACATCCTCAGGGAGGAACCCGCATGCTCGCTCGTACCGCCCGCCCCCTCGCCGCCGCCTCCGGCCTCGCCCTCGCCGGACTCGCCGTCTTCGGCGGCGGTCAGGCCGCGTACGCCGCGCCCGGTGACAACGGCGACGTCAAGATCCACAAGTCGACCACCCCGGTCACCGACCAGCGGAACGAACCGAAGGTCTGCCTGTTCTACCTCGCCGCCTTCAACTTCGACGAGGGTCAGGAGATCACGTGGAAGATCGAGCACCAGCCAGGCGGCGGTGCCGTCGACGACGGCGGTCTCACCCTCCCCACGGGCGCCGGCCGTGCCAGCAGTGACCTGAGTTTGCCCGACGGCATGTACAAGCTCACCTGGAACTTCACCGGCGAGCAGGGCGCCGGCAAGCACAAGGTCTTCCAGGTCGACTGCGAGAACGGCAACGGCGGGAACGGGAACGGCGGGAACGGCAACGGCGGCCACGGCCACCACAAGCCGCCGCACGGGCCGGTCGGCGCCGGCGGCGGCGGCAGTGCCGAGATCGCGGCGGAGGAGGACGCCTCGGCCTTCGGAGTCGGCGCGGCCGTCGCCGCCGGTCTCGCGGGCACCGCCGGCCTGGTGCTGATCCGCCGCTCGCGCCGCCGCAACAATGGCGCGGCGTAAGGCCCGCCTCTCGCGCCGGCGGCGACGGCTCCTCCGGCTCACCAGGACCGTGGCGGTGACCACGGTCCTGGTGACCGGGGGCGTGTGGTGGAGCGGGGACGGGGACCCCGCCGACCGGCACGCCGTCGCCGGGGCCGACGCCAAACCCGACGCCGAATCCGACGCGGAATCCGACGCAGAACCCGACACGGCGGCGCCGGACACGAAGGCCCGTCCCGCCGCCGGTCCCGGGGACGCGCCCCGGGGCCGTACCGCCGCCTCCGCGGGGCGGGCCGGCGCGCGCGCCGCCCCGACGAAGCCCCCGGCCCCGCCCGCTCCGCCCGCCCCGCTCGGCCGCTCCCGCCCGACCCTGCTCGCCGTCCCCGCGATCACCATCGAGGCGCCCGCCCTGGACATCGGGCTCGACCGGGAGGGCCGGCTCGGCGTGCCGCCGGTCGACGACCCGCAGAAGGTCGGCTGGTACGCCAACGGCCCCGCGCCCGGCGAGCGGGGCACCGCCGTGGTGGTCGGCCACCGGGACACCCGCACCGGACCCGCCGTCTTCCTCGACCTCGACTCCCTCGGCCCCGGCAACACCGTCCGGGTCGCCCGCGCCGACGGACGCGTCGCCGTCTTCACCGTGGACAAGGTGCGCACCTATCCGAAGTCCGCCTTCCCCGACAAGGAGGTGTACGGCTCCACCGGCCGCCCCGAACTGCGCCTGCTGACCTGCGGGGGCGCCTACGACCGGGGTTCCGGCTACGACGCGAACATCGTCGTCTTCGCCCACCTCACCGGTGTCGACAAGACGATCTGAACGACCGGGACCGCCGCCGGCCCCGGGTCCGGTACCGTCGGCCCCCGTGGGCCCCGGCCCGGCCCGGGGCCGTTCCGCGTGCCCGCCCGGCGCCGTCGGGGGCGGTCCGCGGCGCGATGAGATCCGCCCCACTCCGGCTGCCCCTGGCGCCCTAAAACTAACGTCGCTAGTTTAGGGGTGGTGGAGCCGAGCCGATCGGCCCCGCCGCCGCAGGCGAGCGGTCGAGTGCAGAGGGAATGGGGAAGCTGATGAAGGCCCACGACGCGATGTACATCGGTGGGGAGTGGCGGCCCGCGGCCGGCTCCGGGACGATCCCCGTCGTCGACCCCGCCACCGAGCAGGTCATCGCCCACGTCCCGGCCGGCACGGCCGAGGACGTCGACGCCGCCGTGACCGCCGCCCGCGCGGCGCTGCCCGGCTGGTCCGCCACCCCGCCCGCCGAGCGGGCCGCCCGGATCGCCGCCCTGCGCGACGCGCTCGCCGCCCGCGCCGAGGAGATCGCCGCCACCGTCACCGCCGAACTCGGCGCCCCGGCGAAGATCGCCGCCGCCGTGCACGCCGGCCTGCCGGTCGCGGTGGCGGGCACGTACGCCGAACTCGCCGCCGACCACCCCTTCGTGGAGAAGGTCGGCAACTCCACCGTCTACGCGGAGCCGGTCGGCGTCGTCGCCGCCATCACCCCCTGGAACTACCCGCTCCACCAGATCGTCGCCAAGGTCGCCCCGGCCCTCGCCGCCGGCTGCACCACCGTCCTCAAGCCCGCCGAGGACACCCCGCTCACCGCCCAGCTCTTCGCCGAGGCGGTCCACGAGGCGGGCATCCCGGCCGGGGTCTTCAACCTGGTCACCGGCCTCGGCACGGTCGCGGGCCAGGCCCTCGTCGAGCACCCCGGCGTCGACCTGGTCTCCTTCACCGGCTCCACCGCCGTCGGCGCCCGCATCGGCGCCCTCGCCGGCGCCGCGGTCAAGCGCGTCGCCCTCGAACTCGGCGGCAAGTCGGCCAACGTGATCCTGCCCGGCGCCGACCTCGCCAAGGCCGTAGCCGTCGGCGTCGCCAACGTCATGGCCAACTCCGGCCAGACGTGCAGCGCCTGGACCCGGATGCTGGTCCCCGCCGACCGGTACGAGGAGGCCGTGGCCCTCGCCGCCGAGGCCGCCGCGAAGTACACGCCCGGCGAGCGCCTCGGCCCCCTGGTCTCCGCCCGCCAGCGCGACCGCGTCCGCGGCTACATCGAGAAGGGGATCGAGGAGGGCGCCCGGCTCGTCACCGGCGGCGCCGAGGCCCCGCTGGAGACCGGCTACTACGTCGCCCCGACCGTCTTCGCCGACGTCACCCCCGGGATGACCATCGCCCAGGAGGAGATCTTCGGCCCGGTCCTCTCCCTCCTGCGGTACGAGGACGAGGACGAGGCCCTCGCGATCGCCAACGGCACCGAGTACGGCCTCGGCGGCGCCGTCTGGGGCGAGGAGACCGAGGCCGTCGCCTTCGCCCGCCGCATGGAGACCGGCCAGGTCGACATCAACGGCGGCCGGTTCAACCCGCTCGCCCCCTTCGGCGGCTGGAAGCGCTCCGGCATCGGCCGGGAGCTCGGCGCGCACGGCCTCGCCGAGTACCTCCAGACCCGGTCCCTGCAGTTCTGAGTCCCGGCCCGCGCCCCGTCCCGAACCCGCAGAAAGGGAGCCTCCCGTGATCCGTGCCGCCGTCCTGCCCGCCGTCGGTGCCCCGCTGGAGATCACCGGCATCGAGCTGCCCGAACCCGGCCCCGGCCAGGTCCGGATCCGGCTCGCCGCGGCCGGCGTCTGCCATTCCGACCTGTCGCTCTCCAACGGCACCATGCGCGTGCCGGTCCCGGCCGTCCTCGGCCACGAGGGCGCGGGCACCGTCGTCTCCGTCGGCGAGGGCGTCACGCACGTCGCCCCCGGCGACGGTGTGGTCCTCAACTGGGCGCCGTCCTGCGGCACCTGCCACCCCTGCTCGCTCGGCGAGGTCTGGCTCTGCGTCAACGCCCTGAACGGCGCGGCGAACGTGCACGCCCGCACCGCCGACGGCCGCGAGCTGCACCCGGGCCTCAACGTGGCCGCCTTCGCCGAGGAGACGGTCGTCGCCGCGAACTGCGTCCTGCCCGTCCCGGACGGCGTACCGCTCGCCGACGCCGCCCTGCTCGGCTGCGCCGTCCTCACCGGCTGGGGGGCCGTGCACCACGCGTCCCGCGTCCGGGAGGGCGAGACCGTCGCCGTCTTCGGCGTCGGCGGCGTCGGCCTCGCCACCCTCCAGGCCGCCCGGATCGCCGGGGCCTCCACGATCGTCGCCGTGGACATCTCCCCGGAGAAGGAGGAGCTGGCGCGGGCCGCCGGGGCCACCGAGTACGTCGTGGCCTCGGAGACCACCGCCCGCGAGATCCGGAAGCTGACCGGCGGGCACGGCGTCGACGTGGCCGTGGAGTGCGTGGGCCGCGCCGTCACCATCCGCACCGCCTGGGAGTCCACCCGGCGCGGCGGCCGCGCCACCGTCGTCGGCATCGGCGGCAAGGACCAGCAGGTCTCCTTCAACGCCCTGGAGATCTTCCACTGGGGCCGCACCCTCGCCGGCTGCGTGTACGGCAACTCGGACCCGGCCGCCGACCTGCCCGTGATCGCCGCGCACATCCGGGACGGCCGCTTCGACCTGGGCGCGCTCGTCACCGAGCGGATCACCCTCGACGGCATCCCCGGCGCCTTCGACGCCATGCTCGCGGGCAAGGGCGGCCGCGCCCTCGTCGTCTTCTGAGCCCCGCCCCGACGGTTCCGGCGGCGCGGAAGGCCCGGACGTCACGCGGCGTCCGCGGCCTCCTCCACACGGGAGGCCGCGGACGCGCGCGGGCGGGACCGGGACACCGCCACCCCGGCCAGGCACAGCACGCCGCCCACCAGCGTCAGGGCCCCCGGCAGCTCGCCGAGCAGCGCCCACGCCATCAGGACCACCAGGGCGGGCACGGCGTACGTCGTCGCGCCCATCCGCCCCGCGGTCGTCCGCGCCAGCGCGTACGCCCAGGTCGTGAAGGCGAGCGCGGTCGGGAACACCCCGAGGTAGACCATGTTCGCGGTCGCCGACAGCGGCGCCCGCGCCGCCTCCGTCACCAGCTGCCCGGCGAAGGGGAGGCAGGCCGCCGCGCCGATCGCGCAGCCGAAGGTCGTCACCTGGAGCGGGCTCGCGTGCGCCAGGGCCGGCTTCTGGGCCACGACCCCGCCCGCGTACGCCACCGCCGCCAGCAGGCAGAGCACGACCCCGAGGACCGAGGCGTGGCCGTCCTCGCCGGACATCGACAGGCCCACGGCCACCGCGCCCGCGAAGGACACCGCCATGCCGGCGAGCAGCCGGGGCGGCAGCCGTTCGCCCAGGAAGCGGGCGCCGAGCAGGGCGATCAGGATCGGGCCGACGTTCACGAGCATCGCCGCGGTACCGGCGTCCACCTCCCGCTCGCCCCAGTTCAGGACCACCATGTACGCCCCGAACCAGAGCAGCCCGGAGACGAGGATCCCCGGCCACGCGCCCCGGGCCGGCAGCCCCTCGCGCCGGATCAGGAGGACGGCCCCGAGGACCAGCACCCCGGCGAGGAGCCGCCCGAGCGCGAGCGCGCCGGGGGAGTAGGCGGCCCCGGCGCTGCGGATGGAGACGAAGGCGGACGCCCACAGGACGACGGTCACCCCGGCGGCGGCGAGCGCGAGCCGGGCGGAGGAGGCGGTTTTCGGCATGCCCCGACGGTAGGACGTCCACCCTTCGGCCCACACCGCAATATCCGGGGCACCCGCCCGCCCCGACGCGCCCCGGCCCCGACGCGCCCCGCGCTCCGAGGTGCCCCGGCTCCGGCCCCGGCCCCGTCGCCGTCCCCGCTCACCGCACCGAGGCCGCCTCGATCCCGAGTTCGCGTCGCAGGGCGCGTTCTCCGGCCGGGGTGACCTTCACGGCGCGACCGGAGCCGATGCGTACGCACCAGCCGCTGTCCAGGGCGTGCGCGCAGAGCGCGGCGCCCGCGAGGCCGGCGAGGTGGGGGCGCCGTTCGGTCCAGTCCAGGCAGGCGCGCGCCAGGGGCCGCCGGCCCTTCGGCACGAGGGGGACGCCGAGGCCCGCGAACCACTCCAGGCCCTGGTCCGTGAGCGCGAACCCGGTGTCCTGGCGCAGCAGTCCGCGCGCGGTCAGGGCGTCGGTGACGGCGATCCCGAGCCTCCCGGCGAGATGGTCGTAGCAGGTGCGGCCCCGGGCCATCGCCCGTCCCGCGCTCGCCGCCGCCAGCGAGCGGGGCGCCGGATCCGCGCCGTGCCCGGCGTGCCCGGCGAGCTCCTCCACCAGCTGCGCCATCCCGGGGCCGGCGAGCCGTACGTACCGGTGCCGGCCCTGGCGTTCCTCGGTGAGCACCCCGCCCGCGACGAGCTTCCCGAGGTGTTCGGTGGCGGTGGACGGCGCCACGCGCGCGTGGCGGGCGAGTTCCCCGGCCGTCCAGGCGCGTCCGTCGAGCAGGGCGAGCACCATGGCGGCCCGGCTCTCCTCCGCGAAGAGCGCCGCGAAGGCGGCGAGTTCACTGGCTCCCATGGATCCAGGATCCCCCGCTCACGCTTCGGCCGCGCCCGAAACGTCACCCCCGCGCCCGTCCTCCGGTCCCGGCCCGCCGCTCCCCGGTCCCGGCCCGCCGCTCCCCGTGCCCTTCCCGCCGTCCCCTGCGCCCTTCCCGCCGTCCCCCGCGCCTGGCCCGCCGCTCCCCGCGCCCAGCGCCTCGTACTGGGCGCCCAGGCCGTCGAGCAGGGCGCGCAGGCCCGTCGAGAAGGCGCCCTCGTCGACCTTCTCGCGGTGCTCCGCGAGCAGGTGTGCCCGGCCGAGGTGCGGGTAGTCGGCGGGGTCGTACGCCGTCTCGTCGTCGACGAAGCCGCGGGCGAAGGAGCCGAGGGCCGAGCCGGTGACGAAGTACCGCATCAGGGCGCCGATGTGGGTGGCCTGGGCGGGCGGCCAGCCGGCCCTGACCATGGCGCCGAAGACCGCGTCGGCGACCTTGAGGCCCGCCGGGCGGCGGCCGGGGCCCTGGGCGAGGACCGGCACGATGTGCGGGTGGTCGGCGAGGGCGGCCCGGTAGGAGAGCGCCCAGTCGTGCAGGGCGGTGCGCCAGTCGCGCGGGTCGTCCGGCGCGAACATCGACAGGTCGATCTTGGCGCTCACCGCGTCCGCGACCGCGTCCAGGATCTCGTCCTTGGTGCGGAAGTGGTTGTAGAGCGAGGGCCCGCTCACGCCGAGCTCCGCCGCGAGCCGCCGGGTCGAGAGGGCGGCCAGGCCCTCCGCGTCCACGAGCCCGCCCGCCTTCTCCACGATGCGGTCTCGGCTGAGCAGGGGCTTGCGCGGTCGGGCCATGGCGCACATAGTAGGCCGCACCAATAAAACTAGCAGTGGTAATTAAACGGATGGGTGAGGTGGCACCGTGGATCTGGCGCTGAGCGAGGAGCAGCAGGACGTACGCCGGCTCGCCGAGGACTTCGTCGCCCGCGAGGTCACCCCGCACGCCGTCGCGTGGGACCGTGCGGAGGAGGTGGACCGGGGCATCGTGAAGAAGCTCGGTGCCGTCGGCTTCCTCGGGCTCACCCTCCCCGAGGAGTACGGCGGCTCGGGCGGCGACCACCTCGCGTACTGCCTCGTCACCGAGGAGCTGGGGCGCGGCGACTCCTCCGTGCGCGGGATCGTCTCCGTCTCCCTCGGCCTGGTGGCCAAGACCCTCGCCTCCTGGGGCACCGAGGAGCAGAAGCGCGCCTGGCTGCCCCGGCTCGCCTCCGGCGAGGCCCTCGGCTGCTTCGGCCTCACCGAGCCCGGCACCGGCTCCGACGCGGGGAACCTGACCACCCGGGCCGTGCGCGACGGCGGCGACTACGTCATCGACGGCACCAAGATGTTCATCACCAACGGCACCTGGGCCGACGTCGTCCTGCTCTTCGCGCGGACGAACGACACTCCCGGCCACCGGGGCGTCTCCGCCTTCCTCGTCCCCGCCGACGCGCCCGGCCTCACCCGCCGCGCCGTCCACGGCAAGCTCGGGCTGCGCGGCCAGGCCACCGCCGAACTCGTCCTGGAGGGCGTGCGCGTCCCGGCCTCCGCCATGCTCGGCCCGGAGGGGAAGGGCTTCGCCGTCGCCATGTCCGCCCTCGCCAAGGGCCGGATGTCCGTCGCCGCCGGCTGCGTCGGCATCGCCCAGGCCGCCCTCGACGCCGCCGTCCGCTACGCGGGGGAGCGCGCGCAGTTCGGCCGGCCCATCGCCTCGTACCAGCTCGTCCAGGAACTCCTCAGCGACATCTCCGTCGACGTGGACGCGGCCCGGCTGCTGACCTGGCGGGTCGCCGACCTCGTCGACCGCGGCGAGGACTTCGCCACCGCCGCCTCGAAGGCCAAGCTGTACGCCTCCGAGGCCGCCGTGCGCTGCGCCAACAACGCCCTCCAGGTCTTCGGCGGCTACGGCTACATCGACGAGTACCCCGTCGGCAAGCTGCTCCGCGACGCCCGGGTGATGACCCTCTACGAGGGCACCAGCCAGATCCAGAAGCTCATCATCGGGCGGTCCCTCACCGGCGTCTCCGCCTTCTGAGCCCCGGACCCCAGCCGGCCCTGAGTATCAGCGCGGATGTGGCGCCCGCCACATCCGCCGGAAGCTCTCCCCATGAGCGAGTCACAGGTCAAGCAGCAGAACACCAACGCCTACCACGCCCAGGCCGTCATCTCCTTCGCGATCGCCCTCGCGGCCGTCGCCATCGGGATCTACCAGCTGGAGGCCAGCGCCTGGGTGCGCGCCTTCCTGGCGGTCTCCGTCCTCTACCTCACCACCTCGGCCTTCACCCTCGCCAAGGTGGTCCGCGACCGGCAGGAGTCGGACCGGATCGTCAGCCGGGTCGACCAGGCCCGCCTGGAGAAGCTCCTCGCCGAACACGACCCCTTCCAGCAGAAGCTCTGAGCGGCCGCCGGAGCGCGGACGGATCTAAGCGCTTGCTCAGCTTCGTTGTATGGTGTTCGTCCTGACCGGTCCGAGGAGGAGTGTGGGATGAGCGCGGCGGAGCAGACGCCCGAGGGCGAGGACGTGCCCTGGGGCGAGGTCACGCCCGAGGCCGCCCGGAGGCTGCTGGTCGCGGCCGTCGAGGCCTTCGCCGAACGCGGCTACCACGCCACCACCACCCGGGACATCGCCGGGCGGGCCGGCATGAGCCCGGCCGCGCTCTACATCCACTACAAGACCAAGGAAGAGCTGCTCCACCGGATCAGCCGCATCGGCCACGACAAGGCGCTGGAGATCCTCCGGGCCGCCGAGTCGGGCGGCGGCGCCGCGTCCGAGCGGCTCGCCGACGCCGTGCGCTCCTTCGTCCGCTGGCACGCCGAGCACCACACCACCGCCCGGGTCGTCCAGTACGAGCTCGACGCGCTCGGTCCCGAGCACCGCGCCGAGATCGTGGAGCTGCGCCGCGAGACCGACGCGAGCGTGCGCCGCATCATCGAGCAGGGCGTGGCGGCCGGCGAGTTCGAGCAGGCCGACGTGGCCGGCACCACCGTCGCCGTCCTCTCGCTCTGCATCGACGTCGCCCGGTGGTTCAACCCCGAGGGCCGCCGGACGCCCGACGAGGTCGGCGCGCTCTACGCCGACCTCGTGCTCCGCATGGTGGGCCACCGCTGACGGGATGAGCCGCCCCGGCCCCGGGGCGGCTCAGAAGTAGTAGCGCGAGACCGACTCGGCGACGCACACCGGCTTGTCGCCGCCCTCGCGTTCCACGGTCACCTTCGCGGTGACCTGCACGCCGCCGCCCGCCTCCTCCACCTTCGTCAGGACCGCCGTGGCGCGCAGCCGCGAGCCGACCGGCACCGGCGCGGGGAAGCGCACCTTCTCCGTGCCGTAGTTCAAGCCCATCTTCATGCCCTCGACCCGCAGCACCTGCGGCACGAACAGCGGCAGCAGCGAGAGGGTGAGGTAGCCGTGCGCGATCGTCGAACCGAAGGGGCCCTCGGCGGCGCGCTCGGGGTCCACGTGGATCCACTGGTGGTCGCCGGTGGCGTCGGCGAAGAGGTCGATCCGCTTCTGGTCGATCTCCAGCCAGTCGCTGTGCCCCAGCTGCTCGCCGACCCCCGCGCGCAGTTCCCCGGCGGAAGTGAAGATCCTCGGCTCGGCCATGTGCCCGGTCCCTCCTCGTACGACATACCAAACGGTCTGTGTCTAAGCGCTTGCTCAGCATGTGGGGTGAGGGGCGCCATGTCAACGGACCGGTGGCGACGGACCAGTAGGGTTCGCGGGGTGCCGCAGATTCCCGAGAAGATCCACGAGCTCACCGTCGGTCAGCTCTCCGCCCGCAGCGGTGCCGCCGTCTCCGCCCTCCACTTCTACGAGGCCAAGGGACTCATCGGCAGCCGCCGCACCACCGGAAACCAGCGCCGCTACGGTCGCGACGCCCTGCGCCGGGTCGCCTTCATCCGCGCCGCCCAACGCGTCGGCATCCCCCTCGCCACCATCCGCGAGGCCCTCGCCGAACTGCCCGAGGAGCGCACCCCGACCCGCGAGGACTGGTCCCGGCTCTCCGCCGCCTGGCGCACCGAACTCGACGACCGCATCAAGCAGCTCGGCCGGCTCCGCGACCATCTGTCGGACTGCATCGGCTGCGGCTGCCTCTCCCTGGAGACCTGTGTGCTCTCCAACCCCGACGACGTCGTCGGCGAACGCATCGCCGGCTCCCGCCTGCTGCCCGTACGGCGCGAGGAACGGGACTCCTAGGCCGTTTCTTTCGGATCAGGCCGGATCAGGGAGCGGCGTCTGGTGCGTGCGGTCGCAAGGCGGAGGAGGGAGTCCATGCGGTGGGGGCACCTCCCAGCGGTAGCTGGGGGACATCGGCGACCGACGACAACGCGGCGAGCGTGCGTGCGTATGGGGGCACCTCCCAGCGGTAGCTGGGGGAGTCGCGAGCCCGGCATGATCCGGAAGAGACGGCCTAGACGTCCGCGGCGGCCCGTACCTGCTCCGCCGTGGAGCGGGCGCGGGTGCCGTCCGGCAGGAACAGCGTGTCCTCCAGGCCGATCCGCCCGGCCAGACCGAGCCGCCGGGCCAGCCGCAGCACCGGCCAGGCCGCCGCCCCCGTCCCGTGGAGCAGGACGGGCATCCCGGCGGAACCCTCCGCGAGCGCCCGCGCCCAGCCCTCCACGGTCCCGTCCGGCGCCGGCGCCTCCGCCGCGATCCGCCGCACCCGGTCCGCCGACGGCGAGCGGGCGAAGAAGGACGGGCCCGCCGTGCCGGACCGCAGCCCCGCCTCCACGGCCACCCCGCGGGCCAGCAGCGCCGCCGCCGTCTCCTCGGCGCCCGGCTCGTGCCAGGCCACCCATGCCAGGTCCGGAAGCACCTCCCAGGACCGGATCCGCGCCACCCGCCGCTCCGGATCGGGCTCGGCCCACGCGTCCGCCGCCACGGTCACCGGTACGCGGACGGCTCCCCGTACGGCCGTCAGCGCGGGTCCCACCACCCGGGGCGAGAGCGAACCGCCGCCGCAGGGCGTCCGGGGCCGGATCCGCACCTCGTCCGCGCCCGCCGCCACCGCGTCCGCCGCGGCCCGGGCGAGCCCGGCCGGATCACGGGGCACCACCGCCGACTCCCCGGCCCCCCACGTGCCGTTCAGCGCCGCCTGGAGCACCGGAACCCCTGGGCCCTCCGCCCTCGTCGACGGCCGTGTCACGCCGCCGGGACCAGGGGGCGGCTGCGTATCTCCCGGGCGCGGGCCAGGGCGCCGGGGGTCAGGACCGCGCGCGGCACCTCGACGCCGCAGTCCGCGCACACCGGGCCGTACCACTCCGGGTCCCCCGGGCCGTCGGCCCAGGCGAGCCGGGTGCCCGCGCACACCGGGCACGCCTCGCCCGGTCCGTGCTCCAGGGCGGCCACGAGGCGCCGCACCACCTGCGGCAGCGGCTCCGTCGGATGGACGGCCGGATCGCCGCACCGCACCACGCCGTTGCCGCCCCACACGTCCCGGTGCCAGTCGTCCAGCGCCCCCAGGGCGCGCAGCCCGCCGTGCTTCTCGCGCCGGCGCCGGGCGGCGAACTCCGCCTCGTACGCCAGCCAGACCGCCCGCGCCTCCTCCAGCTCCTCCAGCGCGGCCACCAGCCGCACCGGATCGAGCTCCCGGTCGTCGGGTCCGAACCCGTGCCTGCGGCACAGGTGGTCCCAGGTCGCCCGGTGCCCGTAGGGAGCGAACCGCTCCAGGCACTTGCGCAGCGAGTACCTGCGCAGTGCCGTGTCGCAGCCCTGATCACGCACCTGTCTCGCGAGACTCCGGAAACCGGCCATCGCTCGCCACCTCCGTCGCTGGTCGCCGCGCATCCGCGGTACCAGAGGGACGAACGGCGGCGCCGCCGTGTTCCGCCCGAACCCCGATCGCGCGCGACGTGGCGAGAAGACGCCACTCGCGCGCACCCGCCCCGAAGGTGTGCTCGGCGCCATCCGCGCAGGTCAGCGGGGGCGGTTCAACGACGGCCGATGCGGGCCGCCGAGACGACCACCCGGGCCAGCTCCGGCCGTCGGACGTCGCTGTGCGAGCGGACCGCCTCCGCCGTGTCCACGCTCACGCAGCCCGAGGCCGGCACCCCGTCCCGCAGCACCGTCGCGAGCGTCCGCCGCGGCGCCCCCGGCACGCCCTGCACGCCGTCCCAGCCGATCGCCCCCCACCGGGCGTCGCGCCCCACGATCCGCCCGAGCGGACCCGTCAGGGACGCCGAGTCGCGGGCCGCGCGGGAGGCCAGCGGATAGAAGATGCCGAGCGCGGTGTCGTGGTGCGAGTGACAGGCCACCACCGGCCCCCGCACCCGCAGCTGCATGTCCCTCAGCGCGCCCGACCGGTCGGGTTCGTGCGGCAGCCGGGCCGCGAACGCGTAGTGCGAGAACGCCCCCTGGAGCAGCGTCATCGACCTGACCGGGCGCAGCGCCCCCGGCAGCCCGCGCAGCGAGTACGCCACGAGCCGGGCGCCCATGCTGTGCCCCACGAGGTGCACCCGCAACCCCGGCGCCGCCCGCGCCACCTCCGCCAGCAGCGGCCCGAGCCCCCGCTCGCCCACGTGCCCCGCCCGCCGCTTCATCACGTAGTAGGTGGCCTGCCGCAGCGCCTCCCGGCCGCCCTTCCAGAGCCGCCCCGGCCCGTCGCCGAACAGGGCCTCCTCCGAGGACGCGGCCGAAGCCGCGGTGACCTCCGCCGCGTCCGCGAACAGGGCGCACGTCTCCAGCGGATCCGCCGTCAGGAACGCCGGTATGTCCGGGCCCGGTCCCACGGCCTCCCCGCCGACGCCGAGCGGAGCCGTCCCGCCGACGTCCGCCAGCTCTCGCAGCAGCGCCCCGAACTCGGCGAACGCGGCCTCCTCGGGCGGCGCCAGCTCCAGCAGCTCGGTCAGCCGCACGATCGCCCGCTCCTTCTCCGGGAGCGTCGTCACCAGCGCCCGGAAGTCCGGCACCGGCTCGTCCGTGAACATCATCGAGGGCCAGACCACGCCCGCGTACCCCGCCTCCACGCCCGGCGCCAGCAGCTCCGGGAACGGCGCGAAGAAGTCGGAGTACAACCGTGTCGCACCGGACGGGGAGTTGTTCCACCCGTGGGCGAACACCACCAGGTCCGTCACCCCGCGCCGCGCGAGCCCGACCAGGTCGGCGGCCTGCCCGGCGGGCCCGTCCCCGTCCTTGTCGAACCCTATCTCCCGGTACGGATCCACACTCATCCCGCTCACGGCCCGCCCGTCCCTCCCCGTCGAGGAAGCGCCCAGGGGACGCGTCCCGCGGCCCCTGGGCAGCATGCCCGAATCCGGCCGTTCCCAGACCTCTTCGGGCAGTTCGTGCCTCAGCGCAGCCGGGCCGCCGTGACGACCGGGAAGCGGATCAGCCCGTCGTACGCGCCGGGCAGCCGCACGGCCGGCGTCGTGCCCGGCCGCGGGTGGGCGGTCACCGGTACAGCAGGTGCTCCCGCCGGACCGCGCGGAAGGCGGTCAGGTCATCGGACCAGGCGGCCACGATCTCGTCGGTACCGGCGCCGGCGTCGACGAGCGTGCGGACGCGGGTGGAGCCGGTGAGCTTGTCGATCCAGTGGTCGGGCCGCCAGGCGAAGCCGGACCAGGAGGCGCGGGCGGTGACCAGGAGCGCGATCCCGGCGCGTACCGGGTCGAAGGCCTCCCGGTCGTGGACGTGGAGCTGCACGCCGCCGACCGTGCGGCCCTGGAACTTGGAGAAGGTCGGCGCGAAGTAGGCCTCGCGGAAGCGGACCCCGGGCAGTTCCAGGGCGTTCGCCGCCTGCGCCCAGCGGCGGTCGACGCCCTCCGCGCCGAGGAGTTCGAAGGGGCGGGTGGTGCCCCGGCCCTCGGAGAGGTTGGTGCCCTCGAAGAGGCAGGTGCCGGAGTAGACGAGCGCGGTCTCCGGTGTCGGCATGTTGGGGCTCGGCGGGACCCACGGCAGCCCCGTGGCGTCGAAGAAGTCCGAGCGCCGCCACCCCGTCATGGGGACCGTCTCCAGCTCCACCGGCCGGGTCAGGAACTCGGCGTTGAACAGGAGCGCCAGCTCCGCCACGGTCATCCCGTGCGCCTGGGCGATCGGCTCGCGGCCCACGAAGGTCGCGAAGGCCCGGTCCAGGACGGGGCCGAGGGCCGCCCGGCCGCTCACCGGGTTCGGCCGGTCCAGGACCACCAACCGCTTCCCGGCCAGTTCCGCCGCCACCATGCAGTCGTACAGCGTCCAGATGTACGTGTAGAAGCGGGCGCCCGCGTCCTGGATGTCGAAGACGACGGTGTCGACGCCGGAGGCCGTGAAGACGTCCGCGAGCGGCCGGCCGCTCTTCAGGTACGTGTCGTAGACGGGCAGTCCGGTCGCCGGGTCGTCGTACCGGCCCTCGGAGCCGCCCGCCTGCGCGGTGCCCCGGAAGCCGTGCTCGGGCCCGAACACGGCGATCAGGTCGACCCGTTCGTCGGCGTGCATGACGTCCACCAGGTGGCGGGCGTCGGGGGTGATCCCGGTCGGGTTGGTGACGACGCCGACCCGCTCGCCGGCCAGGAGGGCGTACCCGTCCGCCGCGAGCCGCTCGAATCCGGTCCGTACGCGCGCGTGCCCCCGCCCGGGTGCGGCGGCGGCCGGCGTGGCCGTCACGGTGGCCAGCGCCCCGCCGGCGGCCAGCAGGCCCCGGCGCGACAGTCCCGTCCGCTTCATGCGTGCTCCCGCCTCATCGCGTGCTCCCGCCTCATGCGTGACATGGGCACGCAGGCTAGCGCTCCTGACGGCGCGGGGGAACGAGGCGTGCGGAAGGCGTCCGCCGAAGGCACCAGGTCTTCCACCCCTCCATACCGACCGGTTAGTCTGCCCGCAGTCAGGGGAATCGCACGAACCGCACCGAACCACCTGGAGGGGTCCATGAACCTGGAGGGGTCCATGAACGCGGGCACGCACGAGCTCCGGGGCGCCGGCGTCGTCGTCACCGGAGCGGGCGGCGGCATCGGTGCCGCCCTCGCCCGGCGCTTCGCCGCCGAAGGCGCCCGCGTCGTCGTCAACGACCTCGACCCGGCCCGCGCCAAGGCCGTCGCCGACGGGATCGGCGGGCTCGCCGTCCCCGGCGACGCCTCCGCGATCGTCGACGAGGCCCGCGAGGCACTCGGCGGCACCGTCGACGTCTGGTGCGCCAACGCCGGACTCGCCTCCGGCGGCGACGCCTTCGCCGACGAGGCCGTCTGGGCGGCCGCCTGGGACGTCAACGTCATGGCCCACGTCCGCGCGGCCCGCGCCCTGCTCCCCGACTGGCTGGAGCGCGGCACCGGCCGCTTCGTCTCCACCGTCTCCGCCGCCGGCCTGCTCACCATGATCGGCGCGGCCCCGTACAGCGTCTCCAAGCACGGCGCCCTCGCCTTCGCCGAGTGGCTCTCCCTCACCTACCGCCACCGCGGCCTCACGGTGCACGCCATCTGCCCCCAGGGCGTCCGCACCGACATGCTCGCCGCCACCGGCTCGGCCGGCGACCTCGTCCTCGTCCCCACCGCCATCGAGCCCGAGACCGTCGCCGACGCCCTCCTCGACGCCATCGCCGAGGACCGCTTCCTCGTCCTGCCGCACCCGGAGGTCGCCGACTTCTACCGGAACCGCGCCGAGGACCCCGAGCGCTGGCTCGGCGGCATGAACAAGCTCCAGCGGCACTGGGAGGCGGGCGCGCGGTAGCGCACCCGGCGACGGATGGGAAGATCTACCGACGACAGACCCCGTACACCAGGAACGGGGCAGCGGACCGGAAGGCGGCGGAGCATGGCCAGGACGACGGACGGGGACGGCTCTCCCGTCCCCCAGAGGCTCCTCGCCGCCGCCACCCGGCTCTTCGCCGAGCAGGGTTACGACCGCACCTCCGTACAGGAGATCGTCGAGGCGGCGGGCGTCACCAAGGGCGCCCTCTACCACTACTTCGGATCCAAGGAGGACCTCCTCCAGGAGGTCTACGCGCGCGTGCTCCGGCTCCAGCAGGAGCGGCTCGACGACTTCGCGGGCTCCGACGCGCCCGTCGAGGAGCGGCTGCGCTCCGCCGCCGCCGACGTCGTCGTCACCACCATCGAGAACCTCGACGACGCCTCGATCTTCTTCCGCTCCATGCACCACCTGAGCCCGGAGAAGAACAAGCAGGTCCGCGCCGAGCGCCGCCGCTACCACGAGCGCTTCCGCGCCCTCGTGGAGGAAGGCCAGCGGGCGGGCGTCTTCTCCTCCGCCACGCCCGCCGACCTCGTCGTGGACTACCACTTCGGCTCCGTGCACCACCTGTCCACGTGGTACCGCCCGGACGGGCCGCTGACCCCGCAGCAGGTCGCCGACCACCTGGCCGACCTCCTGCTGCGGGCCCTGCGCCCGTGAGCCGTCAGAGGTAGCGCTTCAGCTCGCGGCGGGCCAGCGACCGCTGGTGCACCTCGTCGGGCCCGTCCGCGAGCCGCAGGGTCCGCGCCGCGGCCCACAGCTCGGCGAGCGGGAAGTCCTGCGAGACGCCGCCCGCGCCGTGCGCCTGCACCGCCTTGTCGATGATGTCCACCACCGCGCGCGGGGTGGCGATCTTGATGGCCTGGATCTCGGTGTGGGCGCCCTTGTTGCCGACGGTGTCCATCAGCCAGGCCGTCTTGAGGACGAGCAGCCGCAGCTGCTCGATCGTCACCCGGGCGTCCGCGATCCAGTTCTGCACCACGCCCTGCTGGGCGAGCGTCTTGCCGAAGGCGGTACGGGAGACGGCGCGCCGGCAGGTCAGCTCCACCGCCCGCTCGGCCATGCCGATCAGCCGCATGCAGTGGTGGATGCGGCCCGGGCCGAGCCGGGCCTGGGCGATGGCGAAGCCGCCGCCCTCCTCGCCGATCAGGTTCGCGGCGGGGACCCGCACGTCCTCGAAGACGACCTCGGCGTGGCCGCCGTGGTAGTGGTCCTCGTAGCCGTACACCCGCATCGCCCGGCGCACCCGGACGCCCGGGGTGTCGCGCGGCACGAGGATCATCGACTGCTGGCGGCGGAGGTCCGACCCGTCCGGATCGGTCTTGCCCATCACGATGAAGACCTTGCAGTCGGGGTTCATCGCCCCGGAGATGTACCACTTGCGCCCGTCGATCACGTACGAGTCCCCGTCCCGCCGGATCCGGGTCTCGATGTTGGTCGCGTCGGAGGAGGCCACCTCGGGCTCGGTCATCGCGAAGGCGGACCGGATCTCGCCCGCGAGCAGCGGCTCCAGCCACTGCTTCCTCTGCGCCTCGTCGGCGAACTGGGCGAGCAGCTCCATGTTCCCGGTGTCCGGGGCCGCGCAGTTGAGGGCGGTGGGGGCCAGCTGCGGGCTGCGGCCGGTGATCTCGGCGAGCGGGGCGTACTGGAGGTTCGTCAGCCCGGCCCCGTACTCCTCGTCGGGCAGGAAAAGGTTCCACAGGCCCTGGCGCTTGGCCTCGGCCTTCAGCTCCGCCACCACCGGCGGTTCGTCCCACGGGGAGGCGAGCGCGGCCCGCTGCTCCTCGGCGACGGCCTCGGCGGGGTACACGTGCTCGTCCATGAAGGCGAGGAGCCGGGCGCGCAGCTCCTCGGTGCGGGCGTCGTAGGAGAAGTCCATGGCGGGTCAGCCCTCCTGAAGGGTGGTCAGGCCGTGCTCGATGAAGACGGGGACGAGGTCGCCGATGCGGTCGAAGCCGGCGCCGACGGTCTGCCCGAGGGTGTAGCGGTAGTGGATGCCCTCAAGGATCACGGCGAGCTTGAACCAGGCGAAGGCCGTGTACCAGGAGAGGGCGGAGACGTCCCGGCCGGAGCGGGCGGCGTACCGCTCGACCAGCTCGGCGGCGGCGGGGTGGCCGGCGGCGGTCGCGGTGGTCGAGATCGGTGAACCCGGCAGGTCCAGCGGGGTGCTGTACATCACCAGGAGGCCCAGGTCGGTCAGCGGGTCGCCGAGCGTGGACATCTCCCAGTCGAGGACGGCGGTGATCCGGTCGTCCGCCCCGACGAGGGCGTTGTCGAGCCGGTAGTCGCCGTGCACCACGGTGGGCGCGGGGGATTCGGGAAGCGCGCGGCCGAGGGCGGCGTGCAGCTCCTCGATGCCGGGCAGCTCACGGCCCCGGGAGGCGGCGAGCTGCTTGCCCCAGCGGCGCAGCTGCCGGTCGAGGAAGCCCTCCGGCCGGCCGAAGTCGCCGAGCCCGACGGCCTCCGGCTCCACCGCGTGCAGGTCGACCAGGGTGTCGACCAGGCCGAGGACGGCGGCCCGGGTGCGCTCCGGGCCCAGCGGCGCCAGTTGGGAGGCGGAGCGGTACGGGGTCCCCTCGACGAACTCCATCACGTAGAAGGGCGCGCCGAGCACCTCCTCGTCCTCGCACAGCAGCACGGTCCCCGGCACCGGCACCGAGGTCCCGCCGAGGGCGCTGATCACCCGGTGCTCGCGCTTCATGTCGTGCGCGGTGGCCAGCACGTGCCCGAGCGGGGGGCGGCGCACCACCCAGCGGCCGGTGCCGTCGGTGACGACGTACGTGAGGTTGGAGCGGCCGCCCTCGATCAGCCGGGCTTCGAGGGGTCCGGCGACCAGCCCCGGCCGCTCGCGGTCCAGATGGTGGCGCAGGCGCTCCGGGTCGAGGCCGGGTGGCGGGGCGGCGTGGCTCATGGGGCGTACCTCCGGTGGGTCGGTCGGTCGGCGTTCATGATGACCGACCAGTCGGTATGTCGTCCAGAGGGGCCCCCGAAACGGCCGTGGGGAGGGCCGGAAGACGTCCGACCCTCCCCACGCGCGCGTGCCCGCCCGCAGCCGTTTCCTGCTGCTGCCGCCGCTGTCGCTGCCGCGCTCAGGCGTGGCAGGCCACCGGCACCCCGCCGTTCATCGCCGCCATGTCGCCGAAGACGGCCGCCGGGTCGAGCGGGTGCCCCTCGGGGAGCCCGTCCAGCTCCGCGTACGCCCGGTGCAGGTTGGCCACCAGCCGCTCGCTCTCCCGCCACCCGGCGAACTCGCCCAGGTCCGCCTGCCGCGCGGTCTCCAGCGGCGGATCGCCCTTGGCCCGCCCCTCGCCGGCCAGTTCCCGGACCCAGCGCAGATAGCGCTCGGTGGCGTCGTACGCGCTCGGGTCCGTCACCGGCCCGTGCCCCGGCACCACCCGCTCCGCGTCCAGCGAACGCAGCACGTCGATCGCGCGCAGCGAACCGGCCACCGTGCCCATCGGCACGAACGGTGTGCCGCCCTGGAAGACCAGGTCCCCGGTGAAGACCACGCCCTGCTCCGGCAGGTGCACGATCGAGTCGCCGGTCGTGTGCGCGGGCCCCGGGTGCAGCACCCGCACCTCGATGCCGCCCGCGTACAGGGTCAGCCGGTCGCGGTACGTCAGGTCGGGCGGCGTGATCTCGACCCGGCCGAAGTCGTTCTGCGGCCACAGCAGGTGCAGCTGGTGTCCCGCGGCCAGCTGCTCGCTCCGGCAGTTCTCGTGCCCGACGATCCGGGCCTCCGGCCGGAACACGCCGTTGCCGTAGGTGTGGTCGCCGTGGTGGTGGGTGTTCACGATCGTGCGCGGCAGCGGCAGCCCCTCGGCGAGCACCGCCTCGCGCAGCAGCAGGGCGCGCCGCTCGGTGGCGGTGGTGTCGACGAGCAGGGACTCGTCCGCGTCACCGAGGAAGCCGGCGTTGTTCAGGCACCAGCCGCCGTCGGGCTGGACATAGGCGTGGACGTGCGGCGCGAGCGTGACCACGTACGGGTCGGTGGCAGGCACAGGGCTCCCCCGGGAGACGTATTCGACGGGATCGACGGGATCGACGGGATCGACGGGATCGGGACGGCGGTACGAGATCGACCGATCAGCGGAAGCCTGCCACCGACGCGCCGTCCCCAGGGCGCTTTCCCGGCGACCGCTCTCCCTCCTCCCGTTCCCCCGCGGCCCCGCCCGGCTTGCGGAGCACCCCGCCCGCACCGAGGGTCGGTGCCATGAAGGCCATCAGCTACCGCCGCTACGGCGGCCCCGAGGTCCTGGAGTACGGCGAGCTGCCCGACCCGAAGGTGGGCCCCGACGAGGTCCTGGTCCGGGTCAAGGCCGCGGCGGTCAACCCCGTCGACTGGAAGGCGCAGGCCGGCTACCTCGACGGGATGATCGACGCCGTCTTCCCCGTCGTCCCCGGCTGGGACGTCTCCGGCGTCGTCGTCCGGCCCGGCGTCTCCGTCACCGAGTGGGCGGAGGGCGACGAGGTCATGGGGTACGTCCGGGAGGACTTCCTCGCCCACGGCACCTTCGCCGAGTACGTCGCCGCCCCCGTCCGCACCCTCGCCCGCAAGCCCCGCTCCTGCTCCTTCGAGGAGGCCGCGGGTCTGCCCCTGGTCGGGCTCACCGCCTACCAGGCCCTGCACACGGCGCTGTCGGTACGGTCGGGGGAGACGGTCCTGGTACTCGCCGCGGGCGGCGGGGTCGGCTCGATGGCCGTCCAGATCGCCCGGCACCTCGGCTGCCGCGTCCTGGGCGCGGTCCGCGAGTCCGGCGTGGAGCGGGTGAGGGAACTCGGCGCCGAGCCCGTCCTCTTCGACGAGCGGACCTTCGCCCACCAGGTCCGAGAACTCGCCCCCCAGGGCGTCGACGCCCTCCTGGACACCCTCGGCGGACCCTTCCTCCAGCACGCGGCCAAGCTCCTCGCCCCCGGTGGCCGGCTCGCCTCCATCGCCGACGGCGAGGCCCTCGCGCTCGGCGGCCGCTACTTCTGGGTCCGCCCGGACGCCACCGACCTCGCCGCACTGGCCGACCTCGCCGACGAAGGAGTCCTGGACGTCCGCGTGGCGAAGACCTTCCCTCTGGAACGCGCCGCCGACGCCCAGCGCGCCAACGCAGAGGGGGGCCTTCAGGGCAAGGTCGTGGTCACGGTGCCGTAGCCGGGTCGAGGCCTGACCGGGTGGTGGATCCAACATCCGGGCTCTTGGATCCAGCCTGTTGGATCCAAGAGCCCGGATCCAATCTCCTGGATCCAACCTCCTGGATCAGCCTGGATCCAATCTCCTGGATCCAATCTCCTGGATCCAATCTCTTGGATCCAAACTCCTGGATCCAAACTCCTGGATCCGATCGCCTGGATCCAGGAGGTCGGATCACCAGATCAGCACCGCCCCGCACACCGCCAGCGCCACGGTGCACCCCGCGGCCAGCAGCGCGCCCCGGGTCGACAGGACCTGTGGCCGGGCGGTGTCCAGGGAGCGGATCCGCCGGTGGGCGACGGCCAGGAAGCCGATCCACAGCAGCGCGGCGAGGGCCAGGCCGGTCACGCCCGCGGCGGTGGCGTCGTCCATCAGGGCGAGCTTGATGCCGAGCACCGCCACGACCGTCCAGGACAGGGTCGTCCGCCGCCAGGCGAGCCGGGTCCGCTCCGGCTGGAGCCCGGGATCGCGGGCCTCGACGCCGGAGGCCCCGCCCCCGGACCCGGCCCCGGAGGCCCCGGACCCGGTCGCGGCGCCGCCCACTAGCCGGCCCGGCCGACGACCACGAGGACCACCATGGCGACCGCGACCACGGCCACGGCGAGGCTCAGGACCGCGGGGAAGCGGGAGACCGGCAGGTCCTCGCCCCGGCGCATGGCCCGCTCGCAGCGGATCCAGTGGTTCACCGCGCGCAGTGCGCACAGCACACCGGCGGCCAGGAGGGCGAGCGAGAGCCCGACCCTGACCGCCCAGCGCAGGTCCGGCAGGAACTGGTCGACGGCGAAGCCGCCGCCGATGAGCGCGAGCGCCGTCCGGATCCAGGCGAGGAAGGTCCGCTCGTTGGCGAGGGAGAAGCGGTAGTCGGGGGTTTCGCCCTCGTCCCGGATCCGCCGCGGCGCGAACCACAGCCGCAGGCTCTGTACGAATCGACTCACCCCGGCACCCTAACGGCCCGCCGTCACCGGCTCTCGTCCGCCACCAGCCGCCGGTACGCCGCGAGCCCGTCCGGTACCCACTCCCAGGCCCCGGGCGCGCCGGGCAGCCGCTCGCGCAGCTCCTCCTCGGTCAGGAAGGCGTGCCAGGCGACCTCCTCCGCCTGGGGCCGCACCGGCAGGTCGCAGCGGACCTCGTACACGGACGACCACCACTTCCCGGCGACGCCCCCGGAGTCGTACAGGAACGTGAAGAGGAAGTCGGGCCGGGGGAGTCCGGAGACCCCCAGCTCCTCCTCGGCCTCGCGCAGGGCGGCGTCCTCGTAGGACTCGCCGGCGCCGACGACGCCGCCGACGAACAGGTCGTACATCGACGGGTACACCAGCTTCGTCGGCGTCCTGCGGTGCACGAAGAGCCGGCCCTCGGCGTCCCGCACCCGGATGAAGGTGCAGCGATGGATCAGGCCCCGCGCGTACACCTCACCGCGCGGAGCCTGTCCGATCACCCGGTCGTCCTCGTCGACGACGTCGATCATTTCCTCAGCGGCGCTCATGCGCCCATGAAATCACCACGGGTGCCACCGTCCCGCGACGGGCGGGGATCACTGCCCCATGACGTACTTGACCGTCGGGCCCGTCGTCCAGCCGCCGTCCACGGCGAGCTCGGCGCCCGTCACGTACGAGGCGGCGTCCGAGAGCAGGAAGACGACCGCGCCGGCGATCTCGTCGGCCTCGCCGACCCGGCCCATCGGCGTGTTCGGGTACATGCCCTCCCCGCGCTGGATGCCGACCGAGGCCGTCATCGGGGTGTAGGTCATGCCCGGGTGCACCGAATTGACCCGGATCCTCGCGGTGCCCAGCTCGACCGCGCCGATCTTCGTCAGCCCCCGCACGCCCCACTTGGAGGCGCCGTAGCCGGCGGTGAGCGCGAGGCCCATCAGGCCGGCCGCGGAGGAGATGTTGACGATGGAGCCGCCGCCGGCCTCCTTCATCGCCGGGATCGCCGCCTTCATGCCGATGAAGACGCCGGTGAGGTTGATGTCGAGGACCTTGCGGAAGTGCTCGACGCTCTCGGTCTCCAGGAGGGCGCCGGTGGAGATGCCCGCGTTGTTCACCAGACCGTGCAGCCCGCCGAACTCGGCGACCGCGTAGGCGACGGCCGCCGCCCACTCCTCCTCGGAGGTGACGTCGTGGTGGAAGAAGCGGGCGCGCTCGCCGAGCGCCGCGGCGGTGGCCGCGCCGTCCTCGTCGAGGACGTCGGTCACGACCACGTTCGCCCCGGCGGCGACGGCCTGACGGGCCGCCTCCGCGCCCAGGCCGCGGGCGCCGCCGGTGATGAGGACGGTCTTGCCGGTGAGGTCGTTCATGGGGAGGTCCTTTCGGGGTGGTGCTCGGTGGTTCGGTCGCGCCGGGGCCGTGCGGCCCGGAGGAGCGCGGTGGTGGTCTCGACGAGGTCGGCGAGGAAGAGCGGCTCGTCGGTGAGCGGCTCCGCCCCGGCGAGGTACTGCCGCGCCCGGTCGGCGAGCGCCGCGCCGACCACGGTGAGCGCCAGGTCCACGCGTTCCAGGAGCAGCGGCTCGGGCAGCCCGTCGGCGGCCAGCCGGTCGGCGAGGCGCTCGATCAGCCCCCAGTAGGCGGTGCCGGCCAGCGTGGGGTGCGGGGTGCGGGACCGGATGCCGCTTTCGTGGCTGAGCTGCGCGGAGATCCGCAGACACCGTCGGCCGCGTTCGGTCCGCAGCTCGCTGGCCTCGGCCGTGACGAGCGCCGCGACCAGCTCCCGTACCCCTGCCTCCGTGTCGTACGCGAGGGAGACGAGCACCTGCTCGGTGCGGGCCAGCCGGCCGGCCATGACCGCGTCGAGGAGCCCGGCGCGGGAGCCGAAGTGGTACTGGACGGCCGACGGGTTGGCCTGTCCGGCGATGCGGGTGATGTCCCGCAGCTGGGCGCCGTCGACGCCCTGGGCGGCGAAGAGCTCCTCGGCCGCGCGGATCAGTTTGTCCCGGGTCCCGGGTCCTGACGTCCTTGCCATACATCCATATTAATGCTCGACATTAGAAAACGGGAGAGGGGAGTGGGTACAGCCGTCCGGTACGGACGGTCGGCTCGATCCGCGCCGGACGGTTGGATCCATCCGCGCCGGACGGCTGGATCCATCCGCGCAGGACGCTCGGCTCGATCCGTGCGAATGGTTGACTGGATACATTCGTGTATCCAAGATGCGATCCATGTCCTACGACGCCGATGTGATCGTGATCGGGGCCGGCCTCGCCGGTCTCGTCGCCACCGCCGAACTGGTCGACGCCGGCCGGTCCGTGATCCTCCTGGACCAGGAGCCCGAACAGTCCCTCGGTGGCCAGGCCCACTGGTCCTTCGGCGGGCTCTTCCTCGTCGACTCGCCCGAACAGCGCCGGCTGCGCGTCCGGGACAGCCACGACCTCGCCCTCCAGGACTGGATGGGCACCGCCGGCTTCGACCGGCCCGAGGACGCGTGGGCCCGCCGCTGGGCGGAGGCGTACGTCGACTTCGCCGCCGGCGAGAAGCGTTCCTGGCTGCACGCGCGCGGGATCCGCTTCTTCCCCGTCGTCGGCTGGGCCGAGCGCGGCGGCTACGACGCCAACGGCCACGGCAACTCCGTCCCCCGCTTCCACATCACCTGGGGTACGGGCCCCGGCCTCCTCGCACCCTTCGAGGCGAAGGTCCGCGAGGGCGCCGCCCGCGGCCTCGTCACCTTCCGATTCCGCCACCGCGTCACCTCCCTCGGCCGTACCGCGGGCGCCCTCGACACGGTCACCGGCGAGGTCCTGGAGCCCTCGGACGCCGAGCGGGGCACCGCCAGCAGCCGCACCGTCAGCGGCTCCTTCGAGCTGCGGGCCCAGGCGGTGATCGTCACCACCGGCGGCATCGGCGGCAACCACGACCTGGTCCGCGCGCAGTGGCCCGCCCGCCTCGGCACCCCGCCCGAGAAGCTGCTCTCCGGCGTCCCCGCCCACGTCGACGGCCTGATGCTCGGCATCGCGGAGAAGGCCGGCGCCCGGCACGTCAACCGCGACCGGATGTGGCACTACACCGAGGGCATCGAGAACTGGAACCCCATCTGGGCCCGGCACGGCATCCGCATCCTGCCCGGCCCCTCCTCCCTCTGGCTCGACGCCACCGGCAAGCGGCTCCCGGTCCCGCTCTTCCCCGGCTTCGACACCCTCGGCACCCTCGAACACATCATGCGGACCGGCCACGACCACACCTGGTTCGTCCTCGACCAGCGGATCATCGGCAAGGAGTTCGCCCTCTCCGGCTCCGAGCAGAACCCCGACCTCACCGGCAAGTCCGTCCGCGACGTCATCGGCCGCGCCCGCGCCGACGTCCCCGGCCCCGTCCGGGCCTTCATGGACAAGGGCGCCGACTTCGTCGTCGAGGACGACCTGTCGGCCCTCGTCCGCGGCATGAACCGGATCACCGGCCAGGACCTCGTCGACGAGGCCGCCCTCCGCCGCGAGGTGACCGCCCGCGACCGCGAGATCGCCAACCCCTTCACCAAGGACCTCCAGATCACCGCGATCCGCGGCGCCCGCAGCTACCTCGGCGACCGCCTCATCCGTACCGCCGCCCCGCATCGCATCCTCGACCCCAAGGCCGGCCCCCTCATCGCCGTCCGCCTCAACATCCTCACCCGCAAGTCCCTCGGAGGCCTCCAGACCGACCTCTCCTCCCGCGTCCTCACCGAGACGGGCGAACCCCTCCCGGGCCTGTACGCGGCCGGCGAGGCCGCCGGCTTCGGCGGCGGCGGCGTCCACGGCTACCGCTCCCTCGAAGGCACCTTCCTCGGCGGCTGCGTCTTCTCCGGCCGCGCGGCGGGCCGCGCGGCGGCCGCGGCCGTGGCGTAGACGCACGCCCTCGCCCCCACCGCGCGGTGGGGGCGGCGTCGACGTACGGCCCCGTCACGCGCGCGTGGCCCGGACGTCCGACCGACCCGCGGTGCAGCGGTGCCGGCGTACGACCCCCGCCACGCGGGGCCCCGTCTACCTGGGCGGCTTCAGCCCGGCCGCACTGCGCCGGGTCGGCCGACGGGCCGCCGGCTGGGTCGGCACCGTGCTGCCGCCCGGCGCGGCCGAGGGACGGTGGGAGGTGGCGCGGCGCGCGGCCGGCGCGGCGGGCCGCGACCCGGAGGCGCTGCGCCGGCGGATCCGCTGCACCCCCCCGGCCCCGGCACCTCGGCGGACGCGATCGCCGCCCTCCTCGACGGGGTGCGCGCCACCGGCGCCGACGGCTGCGTCGTCGCCCTCCAGCAGTCGGTCGACTCGCCGGACGAGGCCCTGGAGCTCGGGGTCGAGGTCCTGGACCTGCTCCGGGGCTGAACACGACCAGCGGCCGCGCACGCCGAAGGCCCCGGACCTCCACAGGGAGGTCCGGGGCCTTCGCGGTACCGGCGTCACGGCTCCGGTGTCACGGCTCCGGCGTAGCGGGACCGGCGTCGCCACGCCCGTCCCGCGACGCCCGCCCCGCTACGCTCACTCCGCCCGTGCCGCTACACCAGCAGCGACAGCAGCAGCACGAACACCAGGCCCACCACCGAGATGATGGTCTCCATCACCGACCAGGTCTTGATCGTCTGGCCGACGTTCATGCCGAAGTACTCCTTCACCAGCCAGAAACCGGCGTCGTTGACGTGGCTGAAGAAGAGCGAACCGGCACCGATGGCCAGCACGAGCAGCGCCGTCTCACCGGTCGACATGCCCGCGGCCAGCGGGGCCACCAGGCCCGCCGCCGAGATCGTCGCGACCGTGGCGGAGCCCGTCGCGAGCCGGATGGCGACCGCGATCAGCCAGGCGAGCAGCAGCGCCGGGATCGACCAGTCCTTGGAGAAGTCCAGGATCATCTGGCCGACGCCGATGTCGATCAGGGTCTGCTTGAAGCCGCCGCCGGCGCCGACGATCAGCAGCACGCCCGCGATCGGGGCGAGGGACTTCTCGACGGTCGAGGACAGCCGCTCCTTGGTGAAGCCGGCCGCGCGGCCCAGGGTGAACAGGGCCACTATGACGGCGGCGAGCAGCGCGATCAGCGGCGAGCCGATGACGTCGGTGACCTTCTGCACCGCGTTCTCCGGGTCGTCGACCACGATGTCGACGAGCGCCTTCACCAGCATCAGGACGACCGGCAGCAGCACGGTGGCGACGGTGACGCCGAAGCCGGGGCGCTTCTCCAGGTCCTCGGAGGGACGCGACGGGATCATGTGCTCGGGCGCCTGGATGTCCACCCAGCGGGCGGCGTACCGGGAGAAGAGCGGACCGGCGATGATCACGGTCGGGACGGCGACGACCAGGCCGAGGGCGAGGGTGACGCCCAGGTTGGCGCCGACCGCGTCGATCGCGACGAGCGGGCCGGGGTGCGGCGGGATGAGCCCGTGCATCACGGAGAGACCGGCGAGCGCCGGGATGCCGATCCGCATCAGGGAGTAGTTGCCGCGCTTGGCGACCATCAGGACCACCGGGATCAGCAGCACGATGCCGACCTCGAAGAAGAGCGGCAGACCGATCACCGAGGCGATCAGGACCATCGCCCAGGGCATGGACCGCTTGCTCGCCTTCGCGAGGATCGTGTCGACGATCTGGTCGGCACCGCCGGAGTCGGCGAGCAGCTTGCCGAGGATCGCGCCGAGCGCGATCAGCACGCCGACGCCGGCGACGGTGTTGCCGAGTCCGGTGCTGAACGACTTGATGGTGTCCGCGAGCGGCGCCCCGGCGAACGCGCCGAGCGCGAGCGAGCCGATGGTCAGCGCCAGGAAGGCGTGCAGCTTGAACTTGGTGATGAGCAGGACGATGACGGCGATGCCGGCGAGAACGGCGATGCCCAGCTGGGCGTTGCCGGCCGAGGTGATCGGTTCGACGGCGTCCGCTGCCAGGGTCTCGACGCTGAGACTGGTCACGGTGGTGTCCTTCGTACGGGCAGGTGGGGAGGGCGGGAGGATCAGCCGGCGAGGCGCCGCAGAGCGGCGACGGCCCGGTCGGTGATCTCCTCGGGGGTGCCGGAGACGTCGACGGCGACGCCGGCCTCGTCGTCCTGCAGCGGCTGCAGGGTGGCGAACTGCGAATCGAGCAGCGCGGTGGGCATGAAGTGGCCCTTGCGGGAGGCCATCCGGCCCTCGATCAGCTTCCGGTCGCCGGTCAGATGGAGGAAGACGACCCCGGGAGCGGCCGCGCGCAGCCGGTCCCGGTAGATCCGCTTCAGCGCGGAGCTGCTCACCACCCCGCCGAGCCCGGCCCGGTCGTGCGCCCAGGCGCCGATGGCGTCGAGCCACGGTTCCCGGTCGGCGTCGTCGAGCGGGACGCCGGCCGACATCTTGGCCACGTTGGCCGCCGGGTGGAAGTCGTCGCCCTCGGCGTACGGCAGGCCGAGGGCGCCGGCCACCAGCGGGCCGATCGTGGTCTTCCCGGTCCCGGCGACGCCCATGACGACGACGACCGGGGGAGCGGCGGGGTGGGGGGTGGTGCTCATGGGGGGTGCCTCGCTGTCTTCTTCGACATCGGTGCTGCTCGACATCGGGTGCTGTCTTCGCGACATCGATCCGTCGCGCTCATGAAACCCATTGAGTACGACGTATTCAAGAGTCTGTGACGTAAAAGTAGTACTTTTAATTCCCGATGTGATCACCGGTCGGCCCCCGCATAGGCTGAGTCCCATGACGACATCGGCCCAGGGGCTCCACTCGCACGTGCTCGCCACCCTGGGCCTGGCCATCACCGCCGGGGAGTACCCGCCCGGTACGGTGCTCCGCACCGACGAGCTCGCCCAGACCTTCGACGTCTCCCGGACCGTCGTCCGCGAGGTCGTCCGCGTCCTGGAGTCGATGCACCTGGTGGAGTCCCGCCGCCGGGTCGGCGTCACGGTCCTGCCCACCGCGAGCTGGAACGTCTACGACCCCCAGGTCATCCGCTGGCGCCTGGCCGGCGCCGACCGTCCCCGCCAGCTCCGCTCGCTCACCGTGCTGCGCTCCGCCGTCGAGCCCGTCGCCGCCGGCCTCGCCGCCCTCCACGCGACCCCGGACCAGTGCCGCGAGCTGACCGAGCAGGCCCTCGGCATGGTCGCCACCTCGCGCGGCCGGCAGCTGGAGGCGTACCTCGTCCACGACATCGCCTTCCACCGGGTCGTCCTGAACGCCTCGGGGAACGAGATGTTCGCCCGCCTCGGCGACGTCGTCGCCGAGGTCCTCACCGGCCGCACCCACCACCACGTCATGTTCGAGGACCCCGACCCGGCCGCCGTCACCCTCCACGTCCAGGTCGCCGAGGCGGTGCGGGAGCGGGACGCCGCCCGCGCCGAGGCGCTGACCCGCGAGATCGCCGTCGGCGCGCTCAAGGAGCTGGACGTCCTGGCCCCGTGACGGTGCGGGGCCGTCGCAACGGCACCCGGCCGTCGCGCGTCGCTCGTACGCCGTACAGCGCTGCGTAACCTCTGAACTAGCTCAAATACGGGCGTTCAGTGAGTTCGCTCACAGTCAGTGAGTACGTCTTGCCGTGAGGATGTCCGCTGGCCGACCGAGGCGACCCCCACGAAGGGGCCCGGCCCGGCCGCACCGCACAGCCCCCACCCCCTCACGAAGGCGAACAACTCCATGACTGACCGCGTCACCGCGGCCGAGCCGCTGTCCGCCGCCCCGGCGCACACGGCCGGCTCCCCCCACGTGGACGCCGGCGACGCCGGATACCGCAAGGACCTCAAGTCCCGGCACATCAACATGATCGCCATCGGCGGCGCGATCGGCACCGGCCTCTTCCTCGGCGCCGGCGGCCGGATGGCCAGCGCCGGCCCCTCGCTCTTCATCGCGTACGCGGTCTGCGGCGTCTTCGCCTTCTTCGTGGTCCGGGCCCTCGGCGAGCTGGTGCTCTACCGCCCGTCCTCCGGCGCCTTCGTCTCCTACGCCCGTGAGTTCATGGGGGAGAAGGGCGCCTACACGGCCGGCTGGCTCTACTTCCTGAACTGGTCGACCACCGCCGTCGCCGACATCACCGCCGCGGCCACCTACGCCCACTTCTGGTCGATGTTCAGCGACGTCCCGCAGTGGATCCTCGCCCTGATCGCCCTCGCGGTCGTCCTCGCCGCCAACCTCATCTCGGTGAAGTACTTCGGCGAGATGGAGTTCTGGTTCGCGATCATCAAGGTCGCCGCGCTCGTCGCCTTCATGCTCGTCGGCATCTTCCTCGTCGTGACCTCGCACGACGTCGGCGGCTCCACCCCGGGCCTCGCCAACATCACCGAGAACGGCGGCATCTTCCCCAACGGCATGATGCCGATGCTCCTGCTCATCCAGGGCGTCGTCTTCGCCTACGCCTCCGTCGAGCTCTGCGGCGTCGCCGCCGGCGAGACCGAGAACCCCGAGAAGATCATGCCGAAGGCGATCAACTCGATCATGTGGCGCGTCGGCCTCTTCTACGTCGGCTCCGTCGTCCTGCTCGCGCTGATCCTCCCGTACACCGCCTACTCCGGCGACCAGAGCCCCTTCGTCACCGTCTTCGACAAGCTGGGCATCCCCGGCGCCGCCGGCGTGATGAACCTCGTCGTCCTCACCGCCGCCCTCTCCAGCCTCAACTCCGGCCTGTACTCCACCGGCCGCATCCTGCGCTCCATGTCGCTGGCCGGCTCCGCGCCGAAGTTCACCGGCGTCATGAACAAGGGCGGCGTCCCCTACGGCGGCATCCTGCTCACCGCGGGCTTCGGCGTCGTCGGCGTGATCCTCAACGCCAGGATGCCCGAGGACGCCTTCGAGCTGGTCCTCAACTTCGCCTCGATCGGCATCATCGGCACCTGGGCCATGATCATGGTGTGCTCGCTGCTCTTCGTCCGCCGCGCCAAGCAGGGCGTGCTCGCCCGCCCCGCCTACCGGCTGCCCTGGGCCCCGTACACCCAGATCGTCACCCTGGTCTTCCTCGGCTCCGTCCTCGTCCTCATGTGGATGGACGGCGGCATCGGCCGCACCACCGTCAACTGCCTGCCGCTGATCGGCGCGGCCCTCGTCGGCGGCTGGTTCCTGGTCCGCCGCCGGGTCCGCGAGACCTCCGGCCGACAGGACTGACCCCGTCCCCCCCGACTCCCCCCACGGGAGCGGCGGACCCCCGCAGGCACGGCCTGCGGGGGTCTCGCCTTTTATCGGGAGATAGTGGTACGCAGGAGGCTTACAAGATCCTCTGAAGGGAAGTCAGCGATGCCACAGCACGTGCGGGGCGTCATCGCCCCCGGCCGCAACGAGCCGGTGCGGATCGAGACCGTCGTCGTCCCCGACCCGGGCCCCGGAGAGGCCGTCGTCCGCGTCGAGGCCTGCGGTGTCTGCCACACCGACCTGCACTACAAGCAGGGCGGGATCAACGACGACTTCCCCTTCCTCCTCGGCCACGAGGCCGCGGGCACCGTGGAGTCGGTCGGCGAGGGCGTCACCGACGTCGCCCCCGGCGACTACGTGATCCTCAACTGGCGCGCCGTCTGCGGCCAGTGCCGCGCCTGCCGCCGCGGCCGCCCCTGGTACTGCTTCGACACCCACAACGCGCGGCAGAAGATGACACTCCTCGACGGCACGGAGCTCTCCCCGGCCCTCGGCATCGGCGCCTTCGCCGAGAAGACCCTCGTCGCCGCCGGCCAGTGCACCAAGGTCGACCGCTCCGTCGCCCCCGAGATCGCCGGCCTCCTCGGCTGCGGCGTGATGGCCGGCATCGGCGCCGCCATCAACACCGGCAACGTCTCCCGCGGCGACACCGTCGCCGTCATCGGCTGCGGAGG
Organism: Streptomyces sp. NPDC047974; assembly: GCF_040653375.1. Lineage (NCBI taxonomy): Bacteria > Bacillati > Actinomycetota > Actinomycetes > Kitasatosporales > Streptomycetaceae > Streptomyces > Streptomyces sp. NPDC047974. The sequence continues at coordinate 228,880 of NZ_JBEZNU010000007.1, read as the reverse complement.
CGTCGGCGACGCCGCCATCGTCGGATCCCGCCTCGCCGGCGCCGCGAAGATCATCGCCGTCGACGTCGACGAGCGAAAACTGGCCAAGGCCAAGGAGATGGGCGCCACCGACACCGTCGACTCCCGCACCACCGACCCCGTCGAGGCGATCCGCGCCCTCACCGGCGGCTTCGGCGCCGACGTCGTCATCGAGGCCGTCGGCCGCCCCGAGACGTACCGGCAGGCCTTCTACGCCCGCGACCTCGCCGGCACCGTCGTCCTCGTCGGCGTCCCCACCCCCGAGATGCAGCTCGAACTGCCCCTCCTCGACGTCTTCGGCCGCGGCGGCTCCCTCAAGTCCTCCTGGTACGGCGACTGCCTGCCCTCCCGCGACTTCCCCATGCTCATCGACCTGCACCGGCAGGGCCGCATCGACCTCGGCGCCTTCGTCACCGAGACCATCGCCCTCGACGACGTCGAGAAGGCCTTCGCCCGCATGCACGAGGGCGACGTGCTGCGCTCGGTGGTGGTGCTGTGATGACCGCCCGCATCGACCACCTGGTCACCTCCGGCACCTTCAGCCTCGACGGCGGCACCTGGGACGTCGACAACAACGTCTGGATCGTCGGCGACGACGAGGAGGCGATCGTCATCGACGCCGCCCACGACCCCGACGCCATCCTCGAAGCCCTCGACGGCCGCGCCCTGCGCGCCATCGTCTGCACCCACGCCCACGACGACCACGTCGGCGCGGCCCCCGCGCTCGCCGCCGCCACCGGCGCCCGCATCCTGCTGCACCCCGCCGACCAGCCGCTGTGGAAGCTCACCCACCCCGACCACACCCCCGACGGCGAGCTCGCCGACGGTCAGGTCCTCACCATCGCCGGCACCGACCTGAGGGTCCTCCACACCCCGGGCCACGCCCCCGGAGCGGTCTGCCTGTACGTCCCCGACCTGGGCACCGTCTTCACCGGCGACACCCTCTTCCAGGGCGGCCCCGGCGCCACCGGCAGGTCCTTCTCCGACTTCCCCACGATCGTCGACTCGATCCGGGAGAAGCTCCTCGCCCTCCCGCCGGAGACGGTCGTCCGCACCGGCCACGGCGACGCCACCACCATCGGCGCGGAAGCCCCGCACCTCCAGGAGTGGATCAGTCGGGGACACTGAGCGAGAGGCGGCTCGTGAACCGCCTCTCCTCGCCCGTGAACGGGTCGGGGAACTCCAGCGCCGCCGCCAGCAGCCGCAGCGGCCGCCGGTAGTCCTCCGGCCCGTCCTCACGCACCACCGGATACAGCGGATCGTCGACGATCGGCAGCCCCAGCGCGTTCATGTGCACCCGCAGCTGATGCGTCTTCCCCGTCTCCGGCAGCAGCCGGTACCGCCCGTGGGCGCCGAGCCGCTCCACCAGCTCGATCCGGCTCACCGCGTTCGGCTCGCCCGGCACCTCCCGGGCGGCCGGCACCCCCCGCTCCTTCTCGATCCGGCTGCGCACCGTCACCGGCAGCGCCACCCCGGGGTCGTACGGCGCCACCGCCTCGTACTCCTTGCGCACCCGCCGCTCCTTGAACAGCACCTGGTACGCCCCCCGGTCCGCCGGCCGCACCACGAAGAGCAAGAGCCCCGCCGTCAGCCGGTCGAGCCGGTGCGCCGGCTGGAGCTCCGGCATCCCGAGCTCCGCCCGCAGCCGCGCCACCGCCGTCTCGGTCACGTGCCGCCCGCGCGGCGTCGTCGCCAGGAAGTGCGGCTTGTCCGCCACCAGGATCCGCTCGTCCCGGTACACCACCCCGACCTCGAACGGCACCCGCTCCTCGGGCGCGAGGTCCCGGTGGAACCACAGCCACCGCCCCGGCTCGTACGGCTCAGCGGCCGCCGCCGCCCGCCCGTCGGCCCCGACGAACCGCCCCGCGTCCAGCATCGCGCCGAGCCGCTCCGCGCCGACCGCGGCCCCGTACCGCCCCAGCAGGTACGCCCCCACGGTCGGCCAGGCCCCCGCCGGGTCCTCCGGCAGCCGGAGCCGCACGGGGTCGATCCCGTCCCGCTGCGGCAGCGGCGCCGCCGGCACCCTCTTCCTGCGCACCGCTCCGCCTCGCCCTCGTCCGCACAACGCCGAAGTCCCGGTCGAGTGAACTCGACCGGGACTTCTTCATGTGTCCGAGGGGGGACTTGAACCCCCACGCCCGATAAAGGGCACTAGCACCTCAAGCTAGCGCGTCTGCCATTCCGCCACCCGGACAAGGTGTCTGTCTCGCGGCCCTGGGCCGTTCCGACGAGGGAAACCATAGCAAACAATCGGACCGGCCGATCACCACGCCCTTGCGCCGCCGGGGCGGGCGCGGGGGAGGATGGGGCGAGCACAAGGAAGCACGTGGGGCACGTCGTGGGAGGAAGCAGCGTGAGCGAGTCGAACACCGGCCGGACCGTCGCGGGCGAGGACGAGGTCGTCGACCTCTGCCGGGACCTCATCCGCATCGACACCAGCAACTACGGCGACCACTCCGGCCCGGGGGAGCGCGCCGCGGCCGAGTACGTCGCCGAGAAGCTCGCCGAGGTCGGCCTCGAACCGAAGATCATCGAGTCCCACAAGGGACGGGCCTCCACCGTGGCCCGCATCGAGGGCGAGGACCCCTCGCGTCCGGCGCTGCTCATCCACGGGCACACCGACGTCGTCCCGGCCGACGCCGCCGACTGGACCCACCACCCCTTCTCCGGCGAGGTCGCCGACGGCTGCGTCTGGGGCCGCGGCGCCGTCGACATGAAGGACATGGACGCGATGACCCTCGCGGTCGTCCGCGACCGGCTGCGCAGCGGGCGCAAGCCCCCGCGCGACATCGTCCTGGCCTTCCTCGCCGACGAGGAGGCCGGCGGCACCTACGGCGCCCGCCACCTGGTCGACAAGCACCGGGACGTCTTCGACGGGGTGACCGAGGCCATCGGCGAGGTCGGCGGCTTCTCCTTCACCGTGAACGAGAACCTCCGCCTGTACCTGGTCGAGACCGCCCAGAAGGGCATGCACTGGATGCGGCTCACCGTCGAGGGCACGGCCGGCCACGGCTCGATGACCAACGACGACAACGCCATCACCGAGCTGTGCGAGGCCGTCGGCCGGCTCGGCCGCCACCAGTGGCCGGTCCGCGTCACCAAGACCGTCCGCAGCTTCCTCGACGAGCTGTCCGACGCCCTCGGCACCCCGCTCGACCCCGAGGACATGGACGGCACCCTCGCCAAGCTCGGCGGCATCGCCAAGATGGTCGGCGCCACCCTGCGCAACTCCGCCGCCCCCACCATGCTCGGCGCCGGCTACAAGGTGAACGTCATCCCCGGCCAGGCCACCGCCCACGTCGACGGCCGCTTCCTGCCCGGCTACGAGCAGGAGTTCCTCGCCGACCTCGACCGGATCCTCGGCCCCAAGGTCAGGCGCGAGGACGTGCACGGCGACAAGGCCCTGGAGACCAGCTTCGACGGCGCCCTCGTCGACGCCATGCAGCTCGCGCTGCGCGCGGAGGACCCGATCGCCCGCGCCGTCCCGTACATGCTCTCCGGCGGCACCGACGCCAAGTCCTTCGACGACCTCGGCATCCGCTGCTTCGGCTTCGCCCCGCTCCAGCTGCCGCCGGAGCTCGACTTCGCCGGCATGTTCCACGGCGTCGACGAGCGCGTCCCCGTCGACGGCCTGAAGTTCGGCGTGCGCGTCCTGGACCGCTTCCTCGACGCCTGCTGACCGCGGGCCGGGCCCGGATTCGGCAGCGCGTTTGGGTTTGCCCGGAAAGAGTGAATGCACCCGGGGGCTCGTAGCCCCCAACCTTCCCCCTCGTTACAGGTGATGCGGTCCGCGGCTGGGGCCGCATTGTCAACTAGGAGGAATAATGATCAAGAAGGTCGTCGCTGCTGCGGCTGCCACCGGCGGTCTCGTTCTCGCGGGCGCGGGCATGGCCGTCGCCGACGCGGGTGCCCAGGGTGCGGCCATCGGTTCCCCCGGTGTCCTCTCGGGCAACGTCGTGCAGGTCCCGGTTCACGTGCCGATCAACGCCTGCGGCAACACGGTCTCCGTGATCGGCCTGCTGAACCCCGCCTTCGGCAACACCTGCATCAACGCCTGACGTTGTGCCCCGCCCCTTGAGGGCGTGAGCCGTCCGGCCCCGGAGTGCGTGCCATGCACTCCGGGGCCGGTGGCCATTCCGCCCCGGGCACGGGCCCGGTGGCCCTCACTTCCCGCCGGTCGGGCGTTCGAGGCCGATCCGGCGCATTGCCGAGAAGGCAGGTAAGCAAGCTATGCGACAGGTCACGCGCAAGAGCATCATCACCGTCGCGGCGGCCGGAGGCGTCTTCGCGCTCGGCGGCGGCATCGCGCAGGCGGACTCCGCCGCGAGCGGCACGGCCAGGAACTCACCCGGCGTCGCGTCCGGGAACACCGTGCAGGTCCCGATCCATGCCCCGGTCAACGCCTGCGGCAACACCGTCGACGTCGTCGGGGTGCTCAACCCGGCGATGGGCAACTCCTGCGCGAACATCCCCGCGCAGTCCGGCCCCGGCACGTCCGGCGGCGCCTATGCGAGCGACTCCCCGGGCGTTGCCTCCGGCAACACGGTGGTGGTCCCGGTCGAGGTGCCCGTGAACGCGTGCGGCAACAGCGTCACGGGCATCGGCCTCGGCAACGCCGCCGCGGGCAACGACTGCGCCAACGGTCAGACCCCGGACTCCGGCTACGGGGAGGAGGAGCCCGGCGGCTACGGCGAGGAGCCGGGCGGCTACGGCGAGGAGACCCCGCCGGGGACCCCCGGGACCCCGGGCACGCCCGGCACCCCCGGTACGCCGGGGACTCCTGGTACGCCCGGCACCCCCGGTACGCCGGGTACCCCCGGCACCCCCGGTACCCCTGGGACTCCCGGTACGCCGGGTACTCCTGGGACTCCCGGTACGCCCGGTACTCCCGGCACTCCCGGTGTGCCGCCCGGTCCCGGCGGTGGCTCGAACCATCCCGGGCCGCAGCTCACGCCGCCGCCGGCCGCCCCGGACGAGCTCGCCGAGACGGGCGCGTCCGCGCCGCTCGGCGTGATCGTGCCGGCCGCCGCGGGGATGCTCCTCGCGGGCTCGCTGGTCTACCGCCGCTCCCGCCGCGGCGCCTGACCCGCACCGGCCGGAACGCGAAGGGGCCCCGCGCCGTGCGGGGCCCCTTCCGCGTCCGTCACCAGGTCGCGCGCATCTGACGGATGATCCGCCGCTTCAGCCGCACTCTGCGGCTCCCGTCCCGGCGGAGGGTGAGTCGGTCCAACTCCCAGTGTCCGTACTCGGCATGGTCGGTCAGAAGCCGCGTCGCCTCCCTGCGGGAGACCCCTCGCGGCACGTACACGTCGACAAATTCGTATTCCGGCATCGCATCTATTGTGCGGGCACCGGCCCGGTACGGATAGCGTCTGTCCCATGTCTGATGCTGCGCAGCCCACCGCTGCCGAGGTACGTGCCGCCGCAGAGGCGGTCAAGACCGCACTGGACCGCCACCTCGCGGCGGTCGAAGGCCGCACGGGGGACGACGACACGGCGGTGTACGAGGCGTTCAACGCGCTCGCCGCGGCCGCCGAGTCCTACGACGAACTCCTCTACGACCGCTACGACGAGGTGACCCCCTTCGAGATCCCCGGGGCCGACGACGGGCTGCCTCCCTACGCCGGACCTGACGAACCCCACGCCGTCAGCGTGCTGATCCGCCGGGACTACGCGGTGGCCGAGCCGCGCCGCCTGGTGGCCCAGGCCCGGCGCGTCGCCGATCTGGAGCACGACGAGGAGGGGCCCCGCACCACGGCCGCCGCCCTCGGCGTCCTCTTCGGGGAGTACGAGCCCGACGAGATCGCCTCCCGGCACAAGGAGTTCGGCCTGGAGGAGGGCGACTCCACGCTGTGGGTGACCGCCGCGGGCGAGCTCCCGGAGCCGGGGGAGTGGCTGGCCGCCCCCTTCGAGCAGGCCGATCCGGAGCGGATCGTCTGCCGCTTCGACATCAGCTCCGTCTTCGACGACGAGGACGACGACGAGGAGGCCGGTGAGGTGGCCGCCGGCCGCTGACACGTGACGGGGAGGACGCCGGAGGGCCGGGACACCGCTGCTGGACGTCCCGGCCCTCCGGCGTTCCGCCGTCCGTCCCTACTCCTCGCCGGACGCGGCGAGAAGGGAGACCAGCAGGGGGCGCAGCCGGGTCGTGCGCGCCGGGGCGAGGACCTCGGCCACCGAGCGGGGCAGCGCCTGGTCCACGCCGTGCACGACCGACAGGTGCCGCTCGGCCCGGCCGAAGGCCGTGTAGACCCACGGCCGGCTCAGGCCCGGCGCCGCGTCGCCCGGCAGGACCACGACCACCGCGGGCCAGCGGCCGCCCGCCGCCTGGTGCGCGGTGAGGGCCCAGCCGTGCCGCAGCGCCGACTCCACCCGCTCCTTCGGTACGAGGACCTCGCCGTCTCCGGTGCGCAGGCGCAGGCCCTCGGCGTCGGCCCCGAGGACCGTACCGGTCACCGTCCGGCCGGGCGCCGGCGCGTACGCCACCCGGTCGCCCGGGTCGTAGCCGCCGAAGCGGCCGGGGCCGGGGTTCAGCCGCTGCTTCAGGGCCGTGTTCAGCGCGCGCGTCCCGGCCGAGCCGCCGTGGCCGACCGTGATCACCCGGGTCTGGTCGGGGGTGAGCCCGAAGGCGCGCGGCACCGAGTCGGCGACCAGCTGGACCGTGCGGTGCACGGCCTCGCCGGCGTCCCGCACGGGGACGATGACGACCTCCTTGCCGGGTGCCTCGACCTGGTTCAGCTCTCCGATGCCGATGCCCGAGACCAGCTCGCCCAGCGGGCCGGGGTCGGGGCGGCGGGAGGCCACCCGGGGGCAGACGCGGGCCGCCAGGGCGTCGGCGAAGACCGCGCCGGGACCGGCGGACCCGAGGACCTCCGGGTCGCCGCTGAGCACCAGCCGGCAGCCGTCCGGGAGGGCCTCGACGAGCATCGCGCCGGTCTCCACGTCCAGCTGCGGTGCGTCGAGGACCACCAGCAGGTCCAGGGCGAGGGAGCCCTCCTCGTCCCGGCCGGGGCCGGCCGTACCGGAGAGGAGCGCGGCGAGCGTCACGGCCGTGCCGGAGGCGCGGTCCTCCGCGCTCAGGCGCTCGGCGTCGTGCACGGCGACCAGGACCCGCAGGCCGTGCTCGCGGGCCGTGGCGGCGAGCTCCAGCGGCTCGGCGCGGGCGGCCTCGCCGCCGGTGTGCAGCACCAGACCGTGGCCGCCGACGGCCCGCTCCAGCTCGCCGCCGTCCCACTCCCGCGGGGTGACCGTGCGCACCAGCCGGGCGAGGCCGTCCGCGAGGCTCTCCTCGGCCAGGGCGTACCGGTCGAGCCCGAGCAGCGCCGGCTCCGCCGGCCCCTCGTCCGGCCCGGCGCCCTCGGCGGCCGTCTCGACCTCCTCGCCCTCTTCGTCCTCCTCGGGCTCTTCCGGAGCCTCGTCCTCCTCCTGGAAGACGAGGACGGCGCCTTCGGAGACGGCCGTGCCGACGGCCTTCTCGGGATCGGGGACCTGGTGCCGGGCGAGTCCGGCCGCCACCTCGTCGACGGTGAGCGCGGTGTGGCCCTGGAGGGCGGCGCGGTCGAGCAGCCACACGGTCAGGGCGACGGCCCGGCGCGGATCGTCGGGGCCGCAGGCGCCGCCGAGCAGGGCCCGCGCGAAGCCGTCGGCCTGCTCCGGCCGCACCCCGGGGACGGCGAGGAGCCGCCACGGGTCCTCCGCCAGGGCCTCGGCGGCCTGTTCGCCGAGCGCGCCGACGACCTGCCCGGCCAGCGCCTCGGGCGCGCCGCCCCGGGCCAGCACCTCGCGGACCCCGGACAGCGCGCCGGCCGTGGGCGCGGCCGGCGCCGCCGGGGCGGGCGGGCGGACGGTGGTCTCGGGCGCCCGCGTGGGGCGCGGCGGCTCGGGCGCCGGAGCGAAGAAGGCACCGCCGGACGCGGAGCCGCCCTCGACGGCCCGTACGGCGGCGAGCAGATCGGCGGCGGTGCCGCTGAGCTTGGCCCCGCTCGCCACGGGCCCGGACTTCTCGGCCTTCCGCGCCTCGATCCTGGCCCGCAGCTCCCGCTGGGCCGCCAGCTCCGCCTGCGCCTCGCTCACCTCCGGCGCGTCCTCCGCCGAGGCCTTCGGCGCGTCCTCGGCGGACTCGGCGGAGGCTTCGGCGGTGTCGGTCGCCTCGGCGGTCGTCGGCGCGTCCTCGTGGGCCACGTCCTCGGGTGCCTCGGGCGCGGTCTCCCCGGCAGGCTCGGTCACAAGGTGCTCCAGTCGTGATCCGGATAGCGGTGCACGGGCGCGGACACATCGTCCAAAGCCCGGCAGATCTCGTCAGGAAGACTAAGGCCCTCCACCGACAGCGCGGCCGTGAGCTGACGTGCCGTGCGTGCGCCGACGATCGGGGCGGTCACGCCCGGCCGGTCCCTGACCCAGGCGAGCGCCACGTGCAGCGGGCTCGTGTTGAGCCCGTCGGCGGCGGTGCCGACGGCGTGCACGATCCGGCTCGCGGCCTCGTCGAGGTACGGCTCCACGAACGGCGCGAGCGCCTCCGACGCGCCCCGGGAGTCGGCCGGGGTGCCGCCGCGGTACTTGCCGGTGAGCACGCCGCGGCCGAGCGGGGAGGAGGGCAGCAGGCCTATGCCGAGGTCGATGGCGGCCGGCAGGACCTCCCGCTCGACGCCCCGCTGGAGCAGCGAGTACTCCAGCTGCGCCCCGGCGAGCCGGGTGCGGTCGCCGGCCAGCTGCCAGGTGCCCGCCTTGGCGAGCTGCCAGCCGCAGAAGTTGGCCACGCCCGCGTACCGCGCCCGGCCGCTGCGTACCGCGATGTCGAGGGCCTGGAGGGACTCCTCCAGCGGGGTGTACGGGTCGTAGGCGTGCAGCTGCCACAGGTCGACGTGGTCCGTGCCGAGCCGGGCCAGGGAGGCGTCGAGGGCGGCGAGCAGGTGGCCGCGCGAGCCGTCCGTGCGGCGGTCGGGGTCCGGGACGCTGCCGGCCTTGGTGGACAGGACCAGGTCGCGGCGCGGCACCAGCCGCTCCATGAGCCGGCCCAGGAGGTACTCCGCCTCTCCGCCGCCGTACACGTCGGCGGTGTCCACGAGCGTGCCGCCCGCGTCCCAGAACGCCTTCAACTGCGCGGCGGCGTCGTGCTCGTCGGTGTCCCGCCCCCAGGTGAGCGTGCCGAGCCCGATGCGTGAGACGCGCAGGCCGGTACGTCCGAGATGCCTCTGCTCCATGGGCGGGACATTACTGGCCAGGGCACCACGCGCAGAGACCCTGTGGACGGAAGCTGTGGACGGAGACGGTGGACGACGGCGTGGCGCCCGGCCCCTGACGGATGCGGGAAGGGCGCGCTAGAGTCCCGACGAGAGACGTTACCGATGGGTAAGGGGTGCGTGGAAATGCGGCTCGGCATCAACCTCGGCTACTGGGGCGCCGGCATGGACGGCGACAACCTCGCCGTCGCCCAGGAGGCCGACCGGCTCGGCTACGACGTCTGCTGGGCGGCGGAGGCGTACGGCTCGGACGCGCCGACCGTGCTCTCCTGGGTCGCCGCGAAGACGGAGCGGATCGACGTCGGCTCGGCGATCATGCAGATCCCGGCCCGCCAGCCCGCGATGACGGCGATGACCGCCGCCACCCTGGACTCGCTCTCCGGAGGCCGTTTCCGCCTCGGCCTGGGCGTCTCGGGACCGCAGGTCTCCGAGGGCTGGTACGGCGTGAAGTTCGACAAGCCGCTGGCCCGCACCCGCGAGTACGTGGAGATCGTCCGCAAGGCGATGTCCCGCGAGCGCCTCACCCACGAGGGCGAGCACTGGACGCTGCCGCTGCCCGGCGGTCCCGGCAAGCCGATCAAGCTGACGGTCCACCCGCAGCGCGAGCACATCCCGCTGTACATCGCGGCGATCGGCCCGAAGAACCTGGAGCAGACCGGCGAGATCGCCGACGGCGCCCTGCTGATCTTCCCCTCGGCCGAGCACCTGGAGGAGACCGCCCTGCGGCCGCTGCGCGCGGGCCGCGAGAAGGCCGGGCTCACCATGGACGGCTTCGACGTCTGCCCGACGCTGCCGCTCGCCCTCGGCGAGGACGTCGACGCGCTCGCCGACGTCTTCCGGCCGTACACCGCCCTCTACGTGGGCGGCATGGGCAGCCGCAAGCAGAACTTCTACAACCAGCTCGCCCGGCGCATGGGGTACGAGAAGGAGGCCGCCGAGATCCAGGACAAGTACCTGGCCGGCGACAAGACCGGCGCCGCGGCGGCCGTGCCCCGCTCGCTGATCGACCAGACCGCCCTGCTCGGCACCGTCGACCGGATCGCGGACCGCATGACCGCCTACGCGGAGGCGGGTGTCACCACGCTGACCCTGGCCCCGGCCGGCTTCACCCTCGACGAGCGCCTCACCGCGCTGCGCGCGGGCGTCGACGCCATGGAGCGGGCGGGTCTGGCGTAAGGAAGCCCGCGGCCGTGGTGGGGGCTCGGGGGTCTTCCCCGCCACGGCCGTCATGCCGTTCAACGCGCCACCGCGTCCTCGGTTACGGCCCCGGCTCTCACTCTTTCGGCCGATACTGCGGAGCCCTCCTGTTGCCCCCCGTCCCGGACCGCACTTGACTCGGTCTCCCGGACGCGCGGAGTGCGGTCGTCCGCAGGGAGGTGCAGCGATGCTCACGGCCAAGAGCCTGTTCCAGGAAATCATCGACGACGACGAGGCCTTCCGGCTCTTCTGTTCGATCGCCGCCAGCGGCGAGTCGCAGGGCGGCTGGGAGAACGCCCGGATCGCCGCCCTCGTCGCCCCCGGCATGCGGGAGCTCGCGCCCAAGATCACCCGGCACGGCGCCGACGAGGACAAGCACGGGCGCATCTTCAACGCCCTGCTGCGCAAGCGGGGCCTCGAACCCGTCCCCGTGCCGCCCGAGACCGACTACACGATGCTCCTCGAACGGCGCGGCATCGGGCTGGCCCACGACAAGCTCCGCGGCGACCGGCCGCTGACCGAGCGCGACGTCATCGTCTACCTCGCCCACAGCAGGGTCACCGAGCAGCGCGCGGCCGACCAGATGGACATGCTCGTCACCTACTTCGGCGACCACCCGGAGCTGGGCAAGGCCATCCACATGATCGACAACGACGAGGCCAACCACCTCGCCTACTGCCACGAGGAGCTGCTCCGGCTCGCCCGGGCCGGCCACGGCCGCCTCATCCAGACCACTCTGCGCGAGTCGGCCCTCGCCGAGATCCAGGTCTACCGGGACGTCAGCCTCGCCGTCATGGGCCACATGGGCCGGATCCTGAAGTGGCCGAAGCCCAAGGGCGCGGCGCTCGCCGCCGGCATCCACGGCATGTACGCCTACGAGCGCCTCGCCGGCTGGCACAAGATGATCAGCCTGAGCATGCCGGAACGGCGTGACGCGCTGGGCGGCCCCGCCACCCCCGCACCCGCGTTCTGACATATTTCCGGCGGCGCGGCCGACTTTCTTCCCGGAACCAGGCGTCCGCTCAGAGCCAGCCGCGCCGCTTGAACAGGCGGTACAGACCCGTCACGATCCCCGCCATCAGCAGGATCAGCGCCGGATACGACCACGCCCAGTGAAGTTCCGGCATGTGGTCGAAGTTCATGCCGTAGATCCCGGCGACCATCGTCGGCACCGCGGCCATCGCCGCCCAGGCCGAGATCTTCCGCATGTCGTCGTTCTGCCGCACCCCCATCTGCGCCAGGTGCGCCGACAGCACGTCCGACAGCAGCCGGTCCAACCCCTCCACCTGCTCGTTCGCCCGCAGCAGATGGTCGTTGACGTCCCGGAAGAAGGGCTGCGACTCCTCGTTCACGAACGGCACCGCGCCCGCCGTCAGCCGGGCCATCGGCCCTGCCAGCGGCCCCGTCGCCCGACGGAACTCCAGGACCTGCCGCTTCGCCGTGTAGATCCGCTCCGCCGTGTTCGCCGTGCCCGTCCCGCCCGGCGCGAAGACGTCGGCCTCCAGCTCCTCCAGGTCCACCTGGAGCTCGCCCGCCACGTCCAGGTAGTGGTCCACCACCGCGTCGCTCACCGCGTAGAGCACCGCCGTCGGCCCGTGCCGCAGCACCTCCGGGTGGGTCTCCAGGCGCTTGCGCACCGCCGCCAGGGGCGCTCCCTCGCCGTGCCGGACCGTCACCACGAAGGAGTCGCCCAGGAAGAGCATCAGCTCGCCGGACGAGACCCGGTCGCTCTCGGGCTCGTAGTCCACGGGCTTCAGGACCGCGAAGAGGGAGTCGTCGTACACCTCCAGCTTGGGCCGCTGATGGGCCTTCAGCGCGTCCTCGACGGCCAACGGGTGCAGCGCGAACTCCGAGGCCACGTGGTCGAACTCGGCCTCCGTCGGCTCGTAGAGACCCAGCCACAGGAAGGCGTGGCCGCTCTCCCGGGCCTCGGCGAGGGCGTGCGCGAGGTCGCTGCCGCATTCCGTCCGGCGCCCGTCGCGGTAGAGGGCAGAGTCGACGATCACGCGCCGTATTCTCCCCCGTCCCCCGCCGCCCCGCACGCGCGCGTGGCGTCCGGCCCGCACCGGACCGTCCCCGTTGCGCGCGCGGCGCCCCGCCGGGGCGGGACCACGCCCGCACGCGCGCGTGCGCCGTAGGCTGGCCGGCATGGCCACGCTCATCCTCGTCCGGCACGGACGCTCGACCGCCAACACCTCCGGACTGCTCGCCGGCCGCACGCCGGGCGTGGCGCTCGACGAGCGCGGCGCCGCCCAGGCCGCCGCCCTGCCCGCCAGGCTCGCCGGGATCCCGCTCGCCGCCGCCGTCTCCAGCCCCCTCCAGCGCTGCCGGGAGACCCTCCAGCCGCTCCTGGACGCCCGCCCCGAGCTGCCGCTCCACATCGAGGAGCGGGTCAACGAGTGCGACTACGGCGACTGGTCGGGACGCAAGCTCGCCGAGCTGAACGACGAACCGCTGATGGAGGTCGTCCAGGCGCACGCCTCCGCCGCCGCCTTCCCCGGCGGCGAGTCCATGCGCGCCATGCAGACCAGGGCCGTCGACGCCGTCCGCGACTGGAACGCCCGGATCGAGGCCGAGCACGGCGAGGACGCCGTCTACGCCCTCTGCTCCCACGGCGACGTCATCAAGTCCCTCGTCGCCGACGCCCTCGGCCTCCACCTCGACCTCTTCCAGCGCATCCACGTCGACCCCTGCTCACTCACCGTGATCCGCTACACCCGGCTGCGCCCCTTCCTGGTCCGCCTCGGCGACACCGGGGACCTCGCCGCACTGGCCCCGCGCGAGACTCCGGAGGCCGGTGGGACGGCCGAGGTGGGGGGCGGCGCGGGCGCGCCGTGATCCCCGCGCAGTAGGGTGGACTCGCCGTTGCAGTACGACAGTCGACAGTCAAGGGAGCCGGGAGAGTGTCCCGTCAGGTGTTCCTCTACGACCCGCCGGAGCGCTTCGTGGCCGGTACGGTCGGGCTGCCTGGCCGCCGCACGTTCTTCCTCCAGGCGTCCGCGGCCGGCCGGGTCACCAGCGTCGCCCTGGAGAAGACCCAGGTGGCCGCACTCGCCGAGCGCATCGACGAGCTTCTCGACGAGGTCCTGCGCCGCACCGGGGGCAACGCCCCGGTCCCGGCCGTGGCCCCCGCCGACATCGCCGACACCGCCCCTCTCGACACCCCCTTCGAGGAGGAGTTCCGGGTCGGCACCATGGCCCTCGCCTGGGACGGCGAGGAACAGCGCATGATCGTCGAGGCCCAGGCCCTGGTCGAGCTGGACGTGGACTCCGAGGAGGACCTCGCCGCGGCCGAGGAGCGGCTGCTCCAGGACGAGGAGAACGGCCCGCCGATGCTCCGGGTCCGCCTCAGCGGGGCCCAGGCCCGCGCCTTCGCCAAGCGGGCGCTCGACGTGGTCAACGCCGGCCGGCCGCCGTGCCCGCTGTGCAGCCTCCCGCTGGACCCCGAGGGCCACGTCTGCCCCCGCCAGAACGGATACCGCCGCGGAGCATGAGCAGCCCCGAGTTCCCGCCGGACACCGAGCTGCTCGCCCGAGGTGAGCTGACCGTCCGGGGCCAGGTCCGCGAGGCCTCCAACGCGGTGCTCTACTGCACCGTCGCCCACGAGGGCCGCGAGGCCGCCTGCGTCTACAAGCCGGTCGCGGGGGAGCGCCCCCTGTGGGACTTCCCCGACGGCACCCTCGCCGAGCGCGAGGTCGCCGCGTACGAGCTCTCCGAGGCCACCGGGTGGGGCCTGGTCCCCCCGACGGTGCTGCGGGACGGCCCGTACGGCGAGGGCATGGTCCAGCTCTGGGTCGAGGCCGACCCGGAGGCCCGGCTCCTGGCTCTCTCCGAGGACGAGGAGGCGGGCGAGGGCTGGAAGGCGATCGGCCCCGCCGAGGTGGGGGAGGGGCGCACCGCGCTCCTCGTCCACGCCGACACCCCCGAACTGCGCCGCCTCGCCGTCCTCGACGCGGTGATGAACAACGGCGACCGCAAGGGCGGCCATCTGCTCCCCGCCCCCGGCGGCCGGCTCTACGGCATCGACCACGGCGTCTCCTTCCACGTGGACGACAAGCTGCGCACCCTCCTGTGGGGCTGGGCCGGCCAGGAGCTGCCGGCCGAGGCCACCGAGGTCCTGACCGGCCTCGGCGGCGCGCTGGCCCCCGGGGCGCCCCTCGCCACCCGGCTGGGGGAACTGCTCACGGCCGCCGAGGTGTCCGCCGTACGGGAGCGGGTGGCGGCGATGCTGACCACCGGGCGCCACCCGGAGCCGTCCGGGCAGTGGCCGGCGATCCCCTGGCCGCCGGTCTAGGAACCGTACGGTTTCGGCCACATCGGATCCACCCCCGGAGGCCGCGCCGGACCTCCGTGGGGTGTGCACATACGCCGCTCACCCGCAAGAGTGCGTGATCGGACAAGATTCCGGATCCGGTTCGTATCCGGAAGAGCTGTCCGGTTACGCTCGGGTCATGCATGCCTGGCCCGCTTCCGAGGTCCCCGCCCTTCCCGGCAAGGGCCGCGACCTCCGGATCCACGACACCGCGACCGGCGGACGAGTGACCCTCGCCCCCGGTCCCGTCGCCCGTATCTACGTCTGCGGCATCACGCCCTATGACGCGACCCACATGGGTCACGCGGCGACCTACAACGCGTTCGACCTCGTGCAGCGCGTGTGGCTCGACACCAAGCGGCAGGTGCACTACGTCCAGAACGTCACGGACGTGGACGACCCGCTCCTGGAACGCGCACTGCGGGACGACATCGACTGGACCGAACTCGCCGAGCGCGAGACCTCCCTCTTCCGCGAGGACATGACCGCCCTGCGGATGCTGCCGCCCCGGCACTACGTCGGCGCGGTCGAGTCGATACCGTCGATCATCCCGCTGGTCGAGCGGCTCCGGGACAACGGCGCGGCCTACGAACTCGACGGCGACATCTACTTCTCCGTCGAGGCCGACCCGCACTTCGGCGAGGTGTCGCACTACGACACCGAGCTGATGCGCCACCTCTCCGCAGAGCGCGGCGGCGACCCCGAGCGGCCCGGAAAGAAGAACCCGCTCGACCCGATGCTGTGGATGGCCGCCCGCGAGGGCGAGCCCAGCTGGGACGGCGGCAGCCTCGGCCCCGGCCGCCCCGGCTGGCACATCGAGTGCGTCGCCATCGCCCTCGACCACCTCGGCATGGGCTTCGACGTGCAGGGCGGCGGCTCCGACCTGATCTTCCCGCACCACGAGATGGGCGCCTCGCACGCCCAGACCCTCACCGGCGAGTTCCCCATGGCCAAGGCGTACGTCCACGCCGGCATGGTCGCCCTGCACGGCGAGAAGATGTCCAAGTCCAAGGGCAACCTGGTCTTCGTCTCCGCGCTCCGCCGCGAGGGCGTCGACCCGGCGGCCATCCGGCTCGCCCTCCTCGCCCACCACTACCGCGCCGACTGGGAGTGGACCGACCAGGTCCTCGCCGACGCCGTCGCCCGCCTCGACCGCTGGCGCGCCGCCGTCTCCCGGCCCGACGGCCCGTCCGCCGACGCCCTCGTCGAGGAGGTCCGCGAGGCGCTCTCCGACGACCTCGACACCCCGGCCGCGCTCGCCGCGGTCGACCGCTGGGCCGCCCGCCAGGAGGCGGACGGCGGCACCGACGAGTCCGCCCCCGGCCTCGCCTCCCGCACGGTCGACGCGCTTCTCGGCGTCGCGCTCTAGGCAGGAGAGGAAACGGAAGAGGGGGACGGCCCTGGCCGTCCCCCTCTTCTCATTCCTCGTCGCCGTCCGCGTCGGGCCCCTCTGTCCGATCGGTCGGATCGCTCCGATCGGTCTGATCGGACCGATCGGGCTCCTCGGACTGTTCCGGCTTCGGCGGCCGGGTCCGGCCGCTGCCCGGATCCCGCAGGTACGAGGTGTCGCCGGCCTCCGTCGCCACCCCCGGACCACCGGGCCCAGGCCCCTGGCCGGGGTCGCGCCGCCGCAGATAGCGCTCGAACTCGCGGGCGATCGCCTCGCCCGACGCCTCCGGCAGCTCCGCGGTGTCCCGCGCCTCCTCCAGCGTCTGCACGTACTCGGCGACCTCGCTGTCCTCCGCCGCCAGCTGGTCCACCCCCAGCTGCCAGGCGCGCGCGTCCTCGGGCAGCTCGCCCAGCGGGATCCGCAGCCCGATCAGGTCCTCCAGGCGGTTGAGCAGCGCCAGCGTCGCCTTCGGGTTCGGCGGCTGCGACACGTAGTGCGGCACCGCCGCCCACAGGCTCACCGCCGGCACGCCCGCGTGGGTGCACGCCTCCTGGAGGATGCCGACGATGCCCGTCGGACCCTCGTACCGGGTCTCCTCCAGGTCCATCGTCCGGGCCAGGTCCGGGTCGGAGGTGACGCCGCTGACCGGCACCGGGCGGGTGTGCGGGGTGTCGCCGAGCAGCGCGCCCAGGATCACCACCATCTCCACGCCCAGCTCGTGGGCGAAGCCCAGCAGCTCGTTGCAGAAGGAGCGCCAGCGCATCGAGGGCTCGATGCCCCGGACCAGGACCAGGTCGCGCGGCTTCTCCCCGCCGATCCGGACCACGGAGAGCCGGGTGGTCGGCCAGGTGATCTTCCGTACGCCGTTCTCCAGGAAGACCGTCGGGCGGTTGACCTGGAAGTCGTAGTAGTCCTCGGCGTCGAGCGCCGCGAAGACCTCGCCCTTCCATTCCCGGTCCAGATGAGCGACCGCGGTGGAGGCGGCGTCGCCGGCGTCGTTCCAGCCCTCGAACGCGGCCACCATGACCGGGTCGATCAGCTCGGGTACCCCCTCGAGCTCGATCACCCAGCGCCTCCTTCTTCGAAGTTCGTGTCGTACGGACCAACCTTACGGCTTCCGGGTCGTCCGGCCGCAGCCCTCGGGCACGCCCGAAAACCCGTGCGGCCTTGATCGACTACCCAGGATCGGGGCCCCGCACACGGCGCGCGTGAGGGGCGGTCCACACCCTCCCCGGAGTGGACCGCCCCTCGGCTCGTGGCGCCGGTGACTACTCGGCGCGCAGCATCGCGTCGACCTCGGCGCGGATCTCGTCGGTGGCGAGGCCGCGGATGGTCAGGGTGGTGCGGCGTCGCAGCACGTCGTCGGCCGTCTCGGCCCACTCGTGGTCGCGGGCGTAGGCGACCTGCGCCCAGATCTCCGGGGCGTCCGGGTGGATCCGGCGGGCGAGCTCGGGGTTCTCGTTCGCCATCCGGGCGATGTCGAAGGAGAGCGAACCGTAGTGCGTGGCCAGGTGCTTGGCGGTGTCGGCGGCCATCCGCGGGCCGGGGGCCGGGCCGTCGACGAGCAGCCGGTGGGCGACCGCGTTCGGGTTGGCGATGCCGGGCAGCGGCAGCCGCTTCGGGAGGGTGGAGACGGACTCGTAGTCCTCGCCCAGCGGGTGGCCGGGGAGCGCCTCCAGCTTCTTCATGATGGTGCGGCCGATGTGGCGGAAGGTGGTCCACTTGCCGCCGGCGACCGACAGCATCCCGCCGCGGCCCTCGGTGACGACCGTCTCGCGCTTGGCCTTGGAGGTGTCGCCGGGGCCGCCGGGGAGCACCCGCAGGCCGGCGAAGGCGTAGGTGATGAGGGAGCGGTCGAGCTGCTGGTCGCGGATGGAGAAGGCGGCCTCGTCCAGGATCTGGGCGGTGTCCTTCTCGGTGACCGCGACCTCGCCCGGGTCGCCCTCGTACTCCTCGTCGGTGGTGCCGAGCAGGAGCATGTCCTCCCAGGGGAGGGCGAAGGTGATCCGGTACTTGTCGATCGGGGTGGCCAGCGCGGCCTTCCACGGGGCGGTCCGCTTGAGGACCAGGTGGGCGCCCTTGGAGAGGCGGATGGAGGGGGCCGCGTTGGGGTCCTCCATCCGGCGCAGGTGGTCGACCCAGGGGCCGGTGGCGTTGAGGACGAGCCGCGCGGTGACGCCGAACTCCTCGCCGGACATCCGGTCCCTGAGCTCGGCGCCGGTGACCCGGCCCTTGGTGAAGCGCAGCCCGGTGACCTCGGCGTGGTTGAGGACGACGGCGCCGGCGTCGACGGCCGCGCGGACCGTCATGAGCGCCATGCGGGCGTCGTTCATCTGGTCGTCGCCGTAGACGGCGACCGCCTTGAGGTTGTCGGTGCGCAGCTCGGGCACGTCCTGCGCCGCCTTGGCGGGGGAGAGGAGGTGGCCGACGCCGTCGCCGAAGGCGGAGAGCGCGGAGTACGCGAAGACGCCGGCGCCCAGCTTGGCGGCGCCGTGCGGGCCGCCCTTGTAGACGGGCAGGTAGAAGGTGAGCGGGTTGGACAGGTGGGGGGCGACCTGCCGGGAGACGGCGCGCCGCTCGAAGTGGTTCTCGGCGACGAGCTTCACCGCGCCGGTCTGCAGGTAGCGCAGGCCGCCGTGGAGGAGCTTGGAGGAGGCCGAGGAGGTGGCGCCGGCGAAGTCGCCGGCGTCCACCAGGGCCACCCGCAGACCGGACTGCGCGGCGTGCCAGGCGGTGGAGATGCCCAGGATGCCGCCGCCGATCACCAGCAGGTCGTACGTCGCCTTGGCAAGCTGCTCTCTGGTCTCGGCGCGGGTCGGAAGCGAGCCGGCGGCCGGGTGCGTTCCGAGGGCGGGAACGGTCTGCGGGGTGGTCATCTCGGTCTACTCCTCGTCACTTCTCTTCTTCGAGCCAGCCCATGGAGCGCTCCACGGCCTTGAGCCAGTTCTTGTACTCGCTGTCGCGCTTGTCGGCGTCCATGCGCGGGGTCCACTCCGCGGCACGGCGCCAGTTGGCGCGCAGCGCGTCGGTGTCCGGCCAGAAGCCGACGGCGAGACCGGCGGCGTAGGCGGCACCGAGGCAGGTGGTCTCGGCGACCATCGGGCGCACCACGGGGGCGTCCAGGAAGTCCGAGAGGGTCTGCATCAGCAGGTTGTTGGAGGTCATGCCGCCGTCGACCTTGAGCGCGGTCAGCTCGACGCCGGAGTCCTTGGTCATGGCGTCGGTGATCTCGCGGGTCTGCCAGGCGGTGGCCTCCAGGACGGCACGGGCGATGTGCGCCTTGGTGACGTACCGGGTGAGGCCGGCGATCACGCCGCGGGCGTCGGAGCGCCAGTACGGGGCGAAGAGGCCGGAGAACGCGGGCACGAAGTAGGCGCCGCCGTTGTCCTCGACGGAGGAGGCCAGGGTCTCGATCTCGGCGGCGGACTTGATCAGGCCCATCTGGTCGCGCATCCACTGGACGAGCGAGCCGGTGACGGCGATGGAGCCCTCCAGGGCGTAGACCGGCGCGGCGTCGCCGATCTGGTAGCCGACCGTGGTCAGCAGGCCGCTGTAGGAGTTGATGATCTTGTCACCGGTGTTCATCAGCATGAAGGTGCCGGTGCCGTACGTGGACTTGGCCTCGCCCTCGGCGAAACAGGTCTGGCCGAAGAGCGCGGCCTGCTGGTCGCCGAGCGCGGAGGCGACCGGGACGCCGTCGAGGATGCCGCCCTTGACCGTGCCGTAGACCTCGGCGGAGGAGCGGATCTCGGGGAGGACGGCGGCCGGGATGTCGATGGACTGGAGGATGCGCTCGTCCCAGGCCATCTCGTGGAGGTTCATCAGGAGGGTGCGGGAGGCGTTGGTGACGTCGGTGACGTGGACGCCGCCCTGGGTGCCGCCGGTGAGGTTCCAGATGACCCAGGAGTCCATGGTGCCGAAGAGGATGTCGCCGCGCTCGGCGCGCTCGCGCAGGCCCTCGACGTTGTCGAGCAGCCAGCGGACCTTCGGGCCGGAGAAGTAGGAGGCGAGCGGGAGGCCGGTCTCGCGGCGGAAGCGGTCCTGG
Source organism: Streptomyces sp. NPDC047974 (assembly GCF_040653375.1). Taxonomy (NCBI): domain Bacteria; kingdom Bacillati; phylum Actinomycetota; class Actinomycetes; order Kitasatosporales; family Streptomycetaceae; genus Streptomyces; species Streptomyces sp. NPDC047974. The sequence continues at coordinate 208,679 of NZ_JBEZNU010000007.1, read as the reverse complement.
CCGACGTTGCGGCCGAGCTCCTTGCAGAGGGCGTCGGTCCGGGTGTCCTGCCAGACGAGCGCGTTGTGGACGGGCTCGCCGGTGTTCCTGTCCCACATCAGCGTGGTCTCGCGCTGGTTGGTGATGCCGATGGCCTTGACGTCGGCGGCGGTGATGCCGGCCTTGACGATGGCGCCGGCGACGACCTCCTGGACGTTGGTCCAGATCTCGGTGGCGTCGTGCTCGACCCAGCCCGGCTTCGGGAAGATCTGCTCGTGCTCCTTCTGGTCGACCGAGACGATCCGGCCGTCCTTGTCGAAGACGATGCAGCGGGACGAGGTGGTGCCCTGGTCGATGGCGGCGATGAAGGGGCCGGCGGTGTGGGCGTCGGTCACGGTGTGCTCCATGGGAAGTCTGGGAAGGACGGCTCGGGGCTCTGTGGCTGTTCTCGTACGGATCAGGCGAACGCGAGCTTGTAGATACCCGCTGCGAGGGCTCCACCGACCAGCGGGCCGACGACGGGGATCCAGGCGTACCCCCAGTCGGAGCCGCCCTTGTTCGGGAGCGGCAGCAGCGCGTGCACGATGCGGGGGCCGAGGTCGCGCGCCGGGTTGATCGCGTACCCGGTCGGGCCGCCCAGCGAGAGGCCGATCGACACCACGACGAAGGCGGTGATCAGGGCGCCGAGGACGCCGAGGCCCTTGCCGCTGTCGTTGAGGCCCTGGGTGAGCACGGCGAGGACGAGCACGACGGTGCCGATGATCTCGGTGGCGAGGTTCTGCCAGGTGTTCCGGATCTCGGGGCCGGTGGAGAAGATGCCGAGCACCGGGCCGGGGCCCTCGACCGGCTTCTCGCCGACCGTCTCGGGGTCGGTGAGGTGGGCCTGGAACTGGCCGTGGTAGGCGACCCAGACCAGGGCGGCGCCGATCATCGCGCCGAGGAACTGGCCGGCGAAGTAGACCGGCACGTTGCCCCACTCGCCGCTGTTGACGGCGATGCCGACCGTGACGGCGGGGTTCAGATGGGCGCCGGAGAGGGAAGCCGTCATGTAGACGGCGGTCATGACCGCGAAGCCCCACCCGAAGGTGATCGCCAGCCAGCCCGCGCCGCGGGCCTTGGAGCTCTTGAGCGTCACGGCGGCGCACACGCCGCCGCCGAGAAGAATGAGTACGGCGGTACCGATGGTCTCGCCGAGGAAGATGTCGGAGCTGGACACCCGCGACTCCTTTGTCCTTCGTCCAGGGGGATGGCGAACCCGGTTCGCCCCGGTGGTCCGCGCCCTCGTGTGAGGGCGTCCACGGCCCTTGGCACTGCCACACTCTAGCGCGTATTGCCGGTAGGTGTTCGACAATGCCGACCGATGAACGGAAGTTTTGCCCTGGGGTTAACAGCACGTCAAGGGTCTGGGAAGCGAAAAACCCGCCGATAACGCGATCGTTACCGACGGGTTCACTTTCCGTGCGGACCGGCTCACCGGCCCCGCGGGCGCGGCCTCAGAAGCGGCCCGCCCCCAGGTCCCGGGAGACCGCCCGGGCGCAGTCCCGTACCGCCGCCACCAGCTCCGGGCGCAGCTCCCCGTCCGGGCAGACCCGCTCCACCGCCCCGGTCACCGCCACCGCGCCCACCGGCATCCGGCGCCGGTCGTGGATCGGCGCCGCCACCGAGGCCACGCCCTCCCAGGTCTCCTCCACGTCCGCGGCCCAGCCGCGCGCCCGGGTCATGTCGAGCAGCGACTCGAAGTCCTCCAGGCCCGTGACCGTCCGCGGCGTGAACGGCTCCCGCGTCACCTCCACGGCCTCGCTGTGCGCCACCGGGTCGTACGCCGAGAGCACCTTGCCCAGGGCCGTGGAGTGCAGCGGCTGCATGGCGCCCACCTCCAGGACCTGCCGGCTGTCGTCCGGCCGGAAGACGTGGTGCACGATCAGCACGCCCTGCTGGTGCAGCACCCCCAGGTGCACGCTCTCCCCGCTGGACCGCGCCAGGTCGTCCGTCCACACCAGGGCCCGCGCCCGCAGCTCGTGCACGTCCAGATAGCTGTTGCCGAGCCGCAGCAGCTCCGCGCCCAGCTGGTAGCGGCCCGAGGGGGCGTCCTGCTCCACGAAGCCCTCCGCCTGGAGGGTGCGCAGGATGCCGTGGGCCGTGCCCTTGGCCAGTCCCAGCGAGGAAGCGATGTCGGACAGGCCGAGCCGGCGCTCGCCGCCCGCGAGCAGTCGCAGCATGGCCGCCGCCCGTTCAAGCGACTGGATGTTCTTCGCCATCGCCCGGCCCTTCTCCTCACCTGTGCCACACATGATGCTGTTCGACAATGCTGAACACTATCGGTCGATGCCGACCTTGCCTCGCACTTGACAGTGTCCTCGAAGAAGGGGCCGCACCGGGAGTCCTCGGACACAGGATGCCGTCCGTCCTGCGGGACGCCGTGTCCACCCCGGCCGATCCGCGGTTACGCTGACCCCGTGCACCCTGTGCCCAGGGTGCAAAGCCGACAGCCGTCGCAGCCCAGGGAGCCCCCTTATGGCCTCGTTGCCGACCCCTTCCGCCGACAGCCGGAGCCGCGTCACCGCGCTCCGCGAAGCACTCGCCAGCCGTGTCGTCGTCGCCGACGGCGCGATGGGGACGATGCTCCAGGCCCAGGAGCCGACCCTCGCGGACTTCGAGAACCTCGAAGGCTGCAACGAGATCCTGAGCCTCACTCGGCCGGACATCGTCGCCTCGGTGCACCGCGAGTACTTCGCGGCCGGTGTCGACTGCGTCGAGACGAACACCTTCGGTGCCAACCACGCGGCCCTGGGGGAGTACGACATCGCCCACCGCGTCCACGAGCTGTCCGTGGCCGGCGCCCGCGTCGCCCGTGAGGTCGCCGACGAGTTCACGGCCGCCGACGGCCGGCAGCGCTGGGTCCTGGGCTCCATCGGCCCCGGCACGAAGCTGCCGACCCTCGGGCACGCCCCGTACACGGTGCTGCGCGACGCCTACCAGCAGAACGCCGAGGGTCTGCTCACCGGCGGCGCCGACGCGCTGATCGTGGAGACCACCCAGGACCTCCTCCAGACCAAGGCCTCCGTCATCGGCGCCCGCCGCGCCCTCGACGCCCTCGGCCACGACGTGCCGCTCATCGTCTCCGTCACCGTCGAGACCACCGGCACCATGCTGCTCGGCTCCGAGATCGGCGCCGCTCTCACGGCCCTGGAGCCGCTCGGCATCGACATGATCGGCCTGAACTGCGCCACCGGCCCGGCCGAGATGAGCGAGCACCTGCGCTACCTCGCCCGTCACTCCCGCATCCCGCTCTCGGTGATGCCCAACGCCGGCCTGCCCGTCCTCACCTCCGACGGCGCCCACTACCCGCTCTCCCCGGCCGAGCTGGCCGACGCGCAGGAGCAGTTCGTCCGCGACTACGGCCTCTCCCTCGTCGGCGGCTGCTGCGGCACGACCCCCGAGCACCTGCGCCAGGTCGTCGAGCGCGTCCGCGACCTCACGCCCGCCCCGCGCGACCCGCGCCCCGAGCCCGGTGCCGCCTCCCTCTACCAGACCGTGCCCTTCCGGCAGGACACGTCGTACCTCGCCATCGGCGAGCGGACGAACGCCAACGGGTCGAAGAAGTTCCGCGAGGCCATGCTCGACGGCCGGTGGGACGACTGCGTGGAGATGGCGCGGGACCAGATCCGCGAGGGCGCGCACATGCTCGACCTGTGCGTGGACTACGTCGGCCGCGACGGCGTCGCCGACATGGAGGAGCTGGCCGGCCGCTTCGCGACCGCCTCCACCCTGCCGATCGTGCTCGACTCCACCGAAGTCCCGGTGATCCGGGCCGGCCTGGAGAAGATCGGCGGCCGCGCGGTCATCAACTCCGTCAACTACGAGGACGGCGACGGCCCCGAGTCCCGCTTCGCGAAGGTCACCCGCCTCGCCCAGGAGCACGGCGCCGCCCTGATCGCCCTGACCATCGACGAGGAGGGCCAGGCCCGCACGGTCGAGAACAAGGTCGCCATCGCCGAGCGGATCATCGCCGACCTCACCGGCAACTGGGGCATCCACGAGTCCGACATCCTCATCGACACGCTGACCTTCACCATCTGCACGGGTCAGGAGGAGTCCCGGGGCGACGGCATCGCGACGATCGAGGCGATCCGGGAGCTGAAGCGGCGCCACCCGGAGGTGCAGACCACCCTCGGGCTGTCGAACATCTCCTTCGGTCTGAACCCGGCCGCCCGCATCCTGCTGAACTCGGTCTTCCTCGACGAGTGCGTGAAGGCCGGCCTGGACTCGGCGATCGTGCACGCCTCCAAGATCCTGCCGATCGCCCGCTTCGACGAGGAGCAGGTCACCACCGCGCTCGACCTGATCTACGACCGGCGCGCGGAGGGCTACGACCCGCTGCAGAAGCTGATGGCGCTCTTCGAGGGCGCCACCGCCAAGTCCCTCAAGGCCGGCAAGGCCGAGGAGCTGGCCGCGCTGCCGCTGGAGGAGCGCCTCAAGCGGCGGATCATCGACGGCGAGAAGAACGGCCTGGAAGCCGACCTCGACGAGGCCCTCACCACCACCCCGGCCCTCGACATCGTCAACAACACGCTGCTCGACGGCATGAAGGTCGTCGGCGAGCTCTTCGGCTCCGGCCAGATGCAGCTGCCGTTCGTGCTCCAGTCCGCCGAGGTCATGAAGACCGCGGTGGCCCACCTGGAGCCGCACATGGAGAAGTCCGACGCGGACGGCAAGGGCACCATCGTGCTCGCCACCGTGCGCGGCGACGTCCACGACATCGGCAAGAACCTCGTCGACATCATCCTCTCCAACAACGGCTACAACGTCGTCAACATCGGCATCAAGCAGCCGGTCTCCGCGATCCTCGAAGCCGCCGAGGAGCACAAGGCGGACGTCATCGGCATGTCCGGCCTCCTGGTGAAGTCCACCGTGATCATGAAGGAGAACCTGGAGGAGCTGAACCAGCGCGAGCTGGCCGCCAAGTACCCGGTGATCCTCGGCGGCGCCGCCCTGACCCGGGCGTACGTCGAGCAGGACCTCCACGAGATCTACCAGGGCGAGGTCCGCTACGCCCGCGACGCCTTCGAGGGCCTGCGCCTCATGGACGCCCTCGTCGCCGTCAAGCGCGGTGTCCCCGGAGCCGTACTCCCCGAGCTGAAGCAGCGCCGGGTCCCCAAGGGCACGGCCGCGCTCCAGGTCGACGAGCCCGAGCCCGGCGGCCGCTCCGACGTGGCCACCGACAACCCCGTCCCCACCCCGCCGTTCTGGGGCACCCGGGTCGTCAAGGGCATCCCGCTCAAGGACTACGCCTCCTGGCTCGACGAGGGCGCCCTCTTCAAGGGCCAGTGGGGCCTCAAGCAGAACCGGGCCGGCGACGGGCCGACGTACGAGGAGCTGGTGGAGACCGAGGGCCGGCCGCGGCTGCGCGGCTGGCTGGAGCGGCTGCACACCGAGAACCTCCTGGAGGCGGCCGTCGTCCACGGCTACTTCCCGTGCGTCTCCAAGGGCGACGACCTGATCATCCTCGACGAGGCCGGCCACGAGCGGACCCGCTTCACCTTCCCCCGCCAGCGCCGCGGCCGTCGCCTGTGCCTCGCGGACTTCTTCCGTCCCGAGGAGTCCGGCGAGACCGACGTCGTCGGCCTCCAGGTCGTCACCGTCGGCTCGAAGATCGGCGAGGCGACCGCCGAGCTCTTCGCCGCCGACTCCTACCGCGACTACCTGGAGCTGCACGGCCTCTCCGTGCAGCTGGCCGAGGCCCTCGCCGAGTACTGGCACGCGCGCGTGCGCGCCGAGCTCGGCTTCGGCGGCGAGGACCCCGCGAACGTCCAGGACATGTTCGACCTCAAGTACCGCGGCGCCCGCTTCTCGCTCGGCTACGGCGCCTGCCCCGACCTGGAGGACCGGGCGAAGATCGCCGACCTGCTCCGGCCGGAGCGGATCGGCGTGCACCTCTCCGAGGAGTTCCAGCTCCACCCGGAGCAGTCCACCGACGCCATCGTCCTCCACCACCCCGAGGCGAAGTACTTCAACGCCCGGTGACCGGCCGCTGACCGCCCGTCGACGGTCGCCCGTCGACGGTCGGCCGTCGGCGGGCGCCGGGTGGTAAATCACGGCGTCCGCGGTGATCGCGACGTACACTTGTCGGTCCAGTGCAGGCCGGTCCTCCTCCCCGTACCGGGAGTGGGGGCCGGCCTTTCCGTCCCTCCATGGAGGTGTGCCGGATGACCAGTACGGTCCCCGCGTCCCTGTTCCGCGCCAACGGAAGCTCCGCCCTGCAGGCGGTCTTCCTCGACATGGACGGGACCCTCGTCGACACCGAGGGCTTCTGGTGGGACGCGGAGGTCGAGGTCTTCGCCGACCTCGGGCACCGGCTCGACGAGGCCTGGAAGGACATCGTGGTCGGCGGCCCGATGACCCGCAGCGCCGGCTATCTGATCGACTCCACCGGCGCCGACATCACGCTCGACGAGCTGAGCGTGCTGCTCAACGAGAAGTTCGAGCAGCGCATCGAGCGCGGCGTCCCGCTCATGCCCGGCGCCGAGCGGCTCCTCGCCGAGCTGGCCCGGCACTCCATCCCCACCGCGCTCGTCTCCGCCTCCCACCGGCGGATCATCGACCGCGTCCTGGAGTCCCTCGGCCGCGACCGCTTCCACCTCACCGTCGCCGGCGACGAGGTCACCCGCACCAAGCCGCACCCGGAGCCCTACCTCACCGCCGCGCGGGGCGTCGGCGCCGACCCCGCCCTGTGCGCGGTCATCGAGGACACCGCGACCGGGGTCGCCGCCGCCGAGGCGGCCGGCTGCAGGGTCGTCGCCGTGCCCTCCGTCGCGCCGATCCAGGCCCTGCCCGGCCGGGTCGTGGTCCGCTCCCTGGAAGAGGTCGACGTGCCCTTCCTGCGCACCCTCGTCTCGGGAATCTGAGCTTTATCTGAGCTTTTCCCGCGCTACCCCGGGAGCCTCCAGGGCTTTCCCCCGGGGAATTGCTTCAGGCCATCCCTTGAATTGCGACCGCGTGACCTTGGTCACCCAGCGTGCTCGCCGAGGGGTGGCCTGAGGTCGTTCCGTGCCCGGAATGCGAACGTCCGCAGCCCCCTTGTGTCCCGTTTCGCTCACTCCCGTCCGCCTCGCGCATCGCATGGTTATCGAGGTTGACGCATTCATGCTCACCCTGCGATTACCCCCCACCGGCCACCCCGTCCGGCCGCGGCACCGCCGCCCACTAATCTTTCGCGGAGTACTTCGCCGCAATCACCGCGTGCACCGGCGCATACCCAAGTCGCCGAGAACACAGGACCGATCGCAACTTCCCGGCCCGATCGCTCCCGCCCCGAACGGGCGGCCGGCGGCGGAGTGTCGTCATGACCGCTGTACCCCAGGCCGGCTGAGGAGAACGTCCCTTGATGAACCGCAAGACCTTGGTGCTGCCGGCCGTGGCCGGACTGCTCGCCCCCCTCCTCGCCGCCTGCGGCACCGGGGAGGACGACAGAGCCATCGTCGTCGGAACCACCGACCAGTTCGTCGCCACCGAGGAGGCCCCCGCGCCCCTCGACCCGGCCTACGCCTACGACACCGGCGCCTGGAACATCCTCCGCCAGACCGTCCAGACCCTGGTCCGCGTCCCCCGCGGCGGCGGCCGCCCCGTCCCCGAGGCCGCCGAGACCTGCGCCTTCACCGACACCGCCAGCGAGAGCTACCGGTGCGTCCTGCGCTCCGGCCTCACCTTCGCCGACGGCACCCCCGTCACCGCCGAGGACGTCAAGTACTCCATCGACCGGGTCCGGAAGATCAAGTCCGACAACGGTGCCGCCGCCCTCCTGTCGACCGTCGACACCATCGAGACCAAGGGCGACCGCGAGGTCGTCTTCCACCTCAACGCCCCCGACGCCACCTTCCCGTACAAGCTCTCCACCCCCGTCGCCGGCATCCTCAGCAAGGACAAGTACGCCGCCGACAAGCTCCGCGAGGGCTTCGTGGTGGACGGCTCGGGGCCGTACACCCTCAAGACCGAGCAGGACGGCGACCAGGCCACCCGCTTCGTCTTCTCCCGCAACCCCCGCTACAAGGGCGACATCACGGCCCGCAACGAGCGGGTCGAGCTCCGGGCCTTCGCCGACGCCGGCTCCATGGGCAAGGCCCTGGAGAGCAAGGACATCGACATGATGGCCCGCTCCCTCTCCCAGGAGCAGGTCCGCGACCTCACCGAGAGCCCCGCCGCCGGCATCCGCGTCTCCGAGGTCCCCGGCCTGGAGATCCGCTACCTCGGCTTCAACACCAAGGCCCCCGCCGTCGAGGAGAAGGCCGTCCGCCAGGCCATGGCCGCCGTCATCGACCGCGGCGCCCTCGTCAACCGCGTGTACGGCCCCACCGCCGAGCCGCTCTACTCGCTGATCCCCTCCAGCATCAGCGGCCACGCCACCCCCTTCTACGAGGAGTACGGCGAGGGCGACCCCGGCCGCGCCGCCGCCATCCTGCGCAAGGCCGGCGTGCAGACCCCGGTCAAGCTCACCCTCAACTACACCACCGACCACTACGGCGAGGAGACCGCCCAGGAGTTCGCGACGCTGAAGAACCAGCTCGTCGCGAGCGAGCTCTTCGACGTCACCGTCAAGGGCACCGCCTGGTCCGAGTTCCGCCCCGCCCAGCGCCGCGGCGACTACGCCGTCTACGGCCTCGGCTGGTTCCCCGACTACCCGGACCCGGACAACTACGTCGCGCCCTTCCTCGACAGCGACAACTTCCTCGGCACCCCGTACGTCAACAAGACGGTCCGCGACCAGCTCATCCCGCAGTCCCGCCGCGAGGCCGACCGCACCGCCGCGACCCCCGTCTACCACCGGATCCAGAAGATCGTCGCCCAGGACGTGCCCGTCCTGCCGCTCTGGCAGGGCAAGCAGTACGTCGCCGCCCGCGACGACATCAACGGTGTCGAGTACGCCCTCAACACCTCTTCGGACCTGCTCCTGTGGGAGCTGAGCCGCGGCACCACCGCCTGACCCCTTCGTTGTACCGGCCGCGCAGCCACGCGCGGCCGGCCTGGCAAGAGATCACGAGGCAAGTTCTGTGAAGACGCACCACAAGTGGCTGACCGCCCCGCTCGCCGCGGGCCTCTCCGCCGCCCTCCTCGGCGGCTGCGGCACCGAGCAGGGCGCGGGCTCCGGCGCGGCCGGCGGCATCCGGGTCGGCATGTCCGACGAGATCCTGGCGACCGACCCCGCGGCCGGCTACGACCCCGGCTCCTGGCTGCTGTTCAACAACGTCTTCCAGTCCCTCCTCGCCTTCCCCAAGGGCGGCTCCGTGCCCGAGCCCGAGGCCGCCGACAAGTGCGGCTTCGGCGAGGGCAGCACCGTCTACACCTGCACGCTGCGCCCCGGCCTGAAGTTCTCCAACGGCAACCCGCTCACGTCCGAGGACGTCAAGTTCTCCTTCGAGCGCGCCCTGAAGATCGCCGACCCCTCCGGACCGGCGCCGCTGCTCTCCACCATCGACACCATCGAGACCCCCGACGAGCGGACCGTCGTCTTCCGCCTCAAGGTCCCGGACGCCACCTTCCCCAGCAAGATCGCCTCCGGCGCCGGCTCCATCGTCGACCACCGCGAGTACCCCGCCGACGCGCTCCGCGGCGACGGCAAGGCCGTCGGCTCCGGCCCGTACACGCTGGACTCCTTCGGCGACACCGAGGCCGTCTTCTCCGCCAACACCGGCTACCAGGGCACCGCCGAGCGCCGCAACGACAAGATCACCCTCAAGCTGTACCAGGGCGACCGCACCGCCCTCGCCAAGGCCTTCACCGACGGCGACGTCGACATCGCCTACCGAGGCCTCTCCGCCGCCGACATCTCCGCCCTGGAGAACGCCGGCGGCGACCACGACGTCCAGGTCGTCCAGGGCGGCAGCGCCGAGGTCCAGCACCTTGTCTTCAACATGCAGGACCCCGTCGCCGGCAAGCTCGCCGTCCGCAAGGCGATAGCCCACCTCGTCGACCGCGACGCCCTCGTCGAGGACGTCTACAAGTCGACCGCCACCCCGCTCTACTCGATCGTCCCGGCCGGCATCAACGGCCACAACACCGCCTTCTTCGACACCTACGGCGCCCCGGACCAGGCCAAGGCGAAGCAGGTGCTGCGCGCCGCCGGCATCAAGGACAAGATCGCCCTGACCCTCTGGTCGACCCCCAGCCGCTACGGCCCCTCCACGGACGCCGAGCTCAAGGCCATCGCCGCCCAGCTCAACGCCAGCGGCCTCTTCACCGCCGACGTCAAGTCCGTCCCCTTCGAGCAGTACGAGAAGGACATCGCCGACGGCAAGTACGGCGTCTACGTCAAGGGCTGGGTTCCCGACTACCCCGACGCCGACAACTTCACGTCCCCCTTCTTCGGCGAGGGCAACGTCCTCGGCAACCACTACGAGAACAAGGCCATCACCGGCACCCACCTGCCGAAGACCGCCGCCACCGCCGACCGCTCCGCCACCGACGAGGAGTACGGCGCCATCCAGGACGCCGTCGCCGAGCAGCTCCCGCTCCTCCCGCTCTGGCAGGGCAAGCAGTACGCCGTCACCCGCGACGGCGTCACCGGCCTCGAATGGACCCTCGACGCCTCGACCGTCTTCCGCTTCTGGGAGCTCCGCAAGAGCTGACCCCGGTCCGGACACGACGAAGGGCCCGGCGCGCACCCCGCGCGCCGGGCCCTTCCCCGTACCGCCGTCGCACCCGGCCCTACTGGCCGTTGCCCCCCGGGCGCACCAGACCGCTCTCGTACGCGTACACCGCCGCCTGCACCCGGTCGCGCAGGCCCAGCTTGGTCAGCACATGGCCCACGTGCGTCTTCACCGTCGTCTCGCTGACGAACAGGTCCGCCGCGATCTCCGCGTTCGACAGCCCCTTGGCGACCAGCTTCAGGACCTCCACCTCGCGGTCCGTCAGCGTGCCCAGCGTGTCCGGCACCCGCTCCTCGCCCGTCGGCAGATGCGCCGAGTACTTGTCGAGGAGCCGGCGCGTGATCGACGGGGCCAGCATCGCCTCGCCCGCCGCCACCACCCGGATCGCCTGCACCAGCTCGTTCGCCGGGGCGTCCTTGAGCAGGAAGCCGCTCGCGCCCGCGCGCAGCGCCTCCACCACGTACTCGTCCAGGTCGAAGGTGGTCAGCACCAGGACCTTCGCCGGCCCGTCCCGGCCGGGCCCGGTGATCTGCCGGGTCGCCTCCACCCCGTCCATCCGCGGCATCCGGATGTCCATCAGCACCACGTCGGGCTGCAGCGCCCGCACCTGGTCCAGCGCCTGCAGACCGTCACCGGCCTCGCCCACCACCGCCAGGTCCTGCTCCGCCTCCAGAATCATCCGGAAGCCGGTGCGCAGCAGCGGCTGGTCGTCGACCAACAGGACGCGAATCGTCACAGGGGCTCCTTCACGAGGCGGGCCGGTCCCCGCCCATTCTGCCCTGCGCCGATTCGCCCGACTCCGCCGGGCGCGCGGAGACGATCTCCAGCGGGTACACCGGGGGAGTCCCCCCGAACTCCGGACACACCGCCCGGTGGTCGCACCAGCCGCACAGCTTCGTCGGCCGCGGCCGCCAGTCGCCCGTCTCCGTCGCCGTCCGGATCGCGTCCCACAGCGCGTGCAGCTTCCGCTCCACCCGCCGCAGGTCCGCCTCCACCGGGTCGTACGTCAGCACGTCCCCGCTGCCCAGGTACACCAGCTGCAGACGGCGCGGGATCACGCCCTTCAGCCGCCACACCACCAGCGCGTAGAACGTCATCTGGAACAGCGCGCCCTCGCTGTACTCCGGCCGCGGCGCCTTGCCCGTCTTGTAGTCGACGATCCGCACCTCGCCCGTCGGCGCCACGTCCACCCGGTCGATCACCCCGCGAAGCCGCAGCCCCGACTCCAGCTCCGTCTCCACGAACAGCTCGCGCTCGGCCGGCTCCAGACGCGCCGGATCCTCCAGCGTGAACCACCGCTCCACCAGCGCCTCGGCCTCCGCCAGCCACTGCCCGAGCCGCTCGCCCGCCGGATCGTCCGCGAACAGCTCGCCCAGCTCCGGCTTCGACTCCAGGAGCCGGTCCCACTGCCCCGGCACCATCGCCTTCGCCCGCGGCACCGTCCGCTCCGCCGCCGGATCGTCGAAGAGCCGCTCCAGGACCGCGTGGACCAGCGTCCCGCGCGTCGCCGCCGCGCTCGGCTTCTCCGGCAGCCGGTCGATCACCCGAAACCGGTACAACAGAGGACACTGCATGAAGTCGCTCGCCCGCGAGGGCGACAGCGACATGGGCGCCCGGGGCCCCTCCGGGAGCCGCTCGCTCGTACTCATGACACAGACCCTACGGCCCGCCACCGACAGCGAGCCGCATACCATCGACGCATGACCCGTCGCGCTGCATGATCGACCCGTGACGCGGCGGCGCGGTCACACCCGGCGACGAGAGGAACCCGTGAACCAGGACGAGCCCAAGCCGCAGCGGACCGAGGAACCCGGCGGCGGGATCCTGATGGGCCGCCCCTTCGGCGTGCCCGTCTACGTCGCGCCCAGCTGGTTCCTCGTCGCCGCCCTCATCACCTGGGTCTTCGGCGACCAGATCGAACGGGTCCTGCCCGAACTCGGCGCCGCGCGCTACCTCGTCTCCCTCTTCTTCGCCGTCGCCTTCTACGCCTCCGTCCTCGTCCACGAGCTCGCCCACACCATCGCCGCCCTCCGCTTCAAGCTCCCGGTGCGGCGCATCCAGCTCCAGTTCTTCGGCGGCGTCTCCGAGATCGAGAAGGAGTCCGAAACCCCCGGCCGCGAATTCGTCCTCGCCTTCGTCGGCCCCCTCCTCTCCCTCGTCCTCGCCGGCGTCTTCTACCTCGCCATGTACGCCGTCGACCCCGGCACCGTGCCCGGCGTCCTCCTCGCCGGCCTGATGATCTCCAACCTCATCGTGGCGATCTTCAACCTCCTGCCCGGCCTGCCCCTCGACGGCGGCCGGATGCTCCGGGCGGTCGTCTGGAAGCTCACCGGCAAGCCCATGACCGGCACCATCGCCGCCGCCTGGGTCGGCCGCGCCCTCGCCGTCACCGTCCTCATCGGCCTCCCCCTCCTCACCCGCACCGGCTGGCTCGGCAACTCCACCGCCGACATCGACGGCTTCACCACCGTCACCGACGCCCTCCTCGCCGCCATCCTGGCCGCCATCATCTGGACCGGCGCCGGCAACAGCCTCCGCATGGCCCGGCTGCGCGAACACCTCCCCGAGCTCCGTGCCCGCGCCCTCACCCGCCGGGCCATCCCCGTCGAACCCGACACCCCCCTCTCCGAGGCCCTCCGCCGCGCCAACGAGGCGGGCGCCCGCGCCCTCGTCGTCGTCGACCCCACCGGCGACCCCACCGGCATCGTCCGCGAGGCCGCCATCGCCGCCGTCCCCCAGCACCGCCGCCCCTGGGTCGCCGTCACCACCCTCGCCCAGGACCTCAACGACGGCATGCGGGTCCCCGCCGAGCTCACCGGCCAGCCCCTCCTCGACCACCTCCGCGCCACCCCCGCCACCGAGTACCTCGTCGTCGAGGAGACCGGCGAGATCTACGGCGTCCTCGCCACCACCGACGTCGAGCGGGCCTTCGTGAAGGCCATGGCACGACCGTCCTCGTAGGCCCGGTACTCTTGTTCCCATGTCCGAACCGACCGGTGCCGCCCGCCGACGCGGGCCCTTCAAGGTCGGGGACCAGGTTCAGCTGACCGACCCCAAGGGCCGCCACTACACGTTCACGCTCGAAGAGGGAAAGAACTTCCACACCCACAAGGGTTCCTTCCCGCACGACGAGCTGATCGGCGCTCCCGAGGGCAGCGTTGTCCGCACCACCGGAAACGTCGCCTACCTCGCGCTGCGCCCCCTGCTCCCCGACTACGTCCTGTCCATGCCCCGCGGCGCCGCCGTGGTCTACCCGAAGGACGCGGGACAGATCCTCGCCTTCGCCGACATCTTCCCCGGCGCGCGCGTCGTGGAGGCCGGCGTGGGTTCCGGCTCGCTCAGCAGCTTCCTGCTCCGCGCCATCGGCGACAGCGGCATGCTGCATTCCTACGAGCGCCGCGAGGACTTCGCCGAGATCGCGAAGGGCAACGTCGAGCGCTACTTCGGCGGCCCCCACCCGGCCTGGCAGCTGACCGTCGGCGACCTCCAGGACAACCTGACCGACACCGACGTCGACCGGGTCATCCTCGACATGCTCGCCCCCTGGGAGTGCCTGGAGGCCGTCTCCAAGAGCCTCGTCCCGGGCGGCATCCTCTGCTGCTACGTGGCCACCACCACCCAGCTCGCCCGCACCGTGGAGTCCATCCGCGAGATCGGCTGCTACGCCGAGCCGCAGCCCTGGGAGTCCATGATCCGCAACTGGCACGTCGAGGGCCTCGCCGTCCGCCCCGATCACCGCATGATCGGCCACACCGGCTTCCTCGTCACCGCCCGCCGCCTCGCGGACGGCGTCGAGCCCCCGATGCGCCGCCGCCGCCCCGCCAAGGGCGCCTACGGCGAGGACTACGACGGCCCCAACAAGGGCTGACACTCCGACAGGATCCCGGCGACGCCGCCGTCCGTTCACCCCGCTCCGCGGGGAACCGGGCGGCGGCGTCGCCGCGTTCGGTGCCACGCTTCCCACCCCCGGCTGTTCCGCCGCCCTGTGACGTGTGGCACGATGCCCGCAACCCCTCGGCACGACCCTCACAGGAGACGTCTCGCGTGCAGCCCTCCGCCGCCCCGGACCCCGTGGACCTCGCTCACACCCACGCCCGGCCGCTGCACTGGCTGGCCACCGCCACCGCGACCGCCGCGGTCGTCGCCCTCGCTGGCGCCCTGACCCCCCGCGCCGCCGAAGCCGGCCCGGCCGTCCAGAAGGCCCCCGCGGCCGCCGGACCGGCCGCCGCACCCGACCCCGACACGGCCGCCTACCCCCTCCGGTGCGGGGGAGCGGACCACCGCGTCGCCCGGAGCGTCACCGGCGACCTGGACGGCGACAAGAACCCCGAGACCGTTGCGGTCGTACACTGCGAAGCCGGATCCGGAACCCCTCCCGCCGGCCTCTACGTCCTCACCCCCGGCCGCGGCGACGGCGCCCCCGCACGCGTCGTGGCCACCCTCGTCGACCCGCGCGAGCAGCGCAGCGTCACCGGCCTCGCGATCCGCGACGGAGCCGTCCGCGCCACCCTGCTCGGCTACTCGTCCCCCGACGTCCCCCGCTGCTGCCCCGACGCGAAGGAGCAGGTCACCTGGGAGTGGACCGGCGGAACCTTCGTCCGCACCGCGGGCGCGGAGGCGTTCGGCGCCTGACGCGTCACTCCGCGTCGGGGCCGTACACCTCGACGCGGTCCCGGACCCGCCGCACGTGGATGCAGTCGCCCGGGCACTCCTTCGCCGAGTCCACCACGTCCTGCAGCAGCGGCAGCGGCACCGGCGTCGTCGCCCCCGCCTCCTGCAGCAGCTCGTCGTCGGCGCTCTTCACATACGCGAGCCCGTCGATGTCCAGCTCGAAGACCTCGGGAGCGTACTGCGCGCAGATCCCGTCCCCCGTGCACAGGTCCTGGTCGATCCAGACCTCCAGAGCCTCCTCGGTCCCGTCGGCCGGCGCCTCGTTCTGCACGCTCATCTCTTCTGCCGTTTCTGCTCCGCGCGGACAATTGAGGCCGCGACCCGCGGGTGTTGACCCCTCAAGACGATACAACTGCCCGCTTTCAGAGCCCGAAGGGTGGGTATTCAGCTGGCGAGAGGGGAAGCGCAAGGGTGAAGATCGGACACGCCCCGGAGTCTTTTTGATCTAGGGGTTTCAATCATCACCCACGCAGGTAGGGTCAGGATGCGTCCAGCTCCCCTTGGAGGAGGTGAGGACCGTGGCAGCCCACGACGACGACATCAACCGCGGCATCCGGCCGGGGCGGGGGTCTGAAGACCCTGCCGGCCAGGTTGCCTATCTCGAGCAGGAAATCGCCGTCCTGCGCCGCAAGCTCGCCGACTCTCCGCGACACACGAGGATTCTCGAAGAGCGGATCGTCGAGCTGCAGACGAGCCTGGCCGGCGTGTCCGCGCAGAACGAAAGGCTGGCGAACACGCTCCGTGAGGCACGAGACCAGATCGTGGCCCTCAAGGAGGAGGTCGACCGGCTCGCACAGCCGCCGGCCGGATTCGGTGTCTTCCTTCAGGCCAATGAGGACGGCACGTGCGACATCTTCACCGGGGGCCGCAAGCTCCGGGTGAACGTGAGTCCCAGCGTCGAGCTCGACGAGCTCCGGCGCGGCCAGGAAGTCATGCTCAACGAAGCGCTCAACGTGGTCGAGGCCATGGAGTTCGAGCGCGCCGGGGAGATCGTCACCCTCAAGGAGATCCTGGAGGACGGCGAGCGCGCCCTGGTGGTGGGGCACACCGACGAGGAGAGGGTGGTGCGGCTCGCCGAGCCGCTCCTGGACATCACCATCCGCTCCGGCGACGCCCTGCTCTTCGACTCCCGGTCCGGGTACGTCTACGAGGTCGTGCCCAAGAGCGAGGTCGAGGAACTCGTCCTCGAAGAGGTCCCGGACGTCGACTACGACAAGATCGGCGGCCTGGGCAACCAGATCGAACTGATCCGCGACGCGGTCGAGCTCCCGTACCTCTACCCCGACCTGTTCAAGGAGCACGAACTGCGGCCGCCCAAGGGCATCCTGCTCTACGGGCCGCCCGGCTGCGGCAAGACGCTCATCGCCAAGGCCGTCGCCAACTCCCTGGCCAAGAAGGTCGCCGAGGTCACCGGCCAGCCCGCGGGGAAGTCCTACTTCCTCAACATCAAGGGCCCCGAACTCCTCAACAAGTACGTCGGCGAGACCGAGCGGCACATCCGCCTGGTCTTCCAGCGGGCCCGCGAGAAGGCCAGCGAAGGCACCCCCGTCATCGTCTTCTTCGACGAGATGGAGTCGCTCTTCCGCACCCGCGGATCCGGCGTCAGCTCGGACGTGGAGAACACCATCGTCCCCCAGCTGCTCGCCGAGATCGACGGCGTCGAGGGCCTGGAGAACGTGATCGTGATCGGCGCCTCCAACCGCGAGGACATGATCGACCCCGCGATCCTGAGGCCCGGCCGGCTCGACGTGAAGATCAAGATCGAGCGTCCGGACGCCGAGGCCGCGAAGGACATCTTCGCGAAGTACCTCACCGCCAACCTTCCGCTCCACACGGACGACGTCTCCGAGCACAGCGGCTCCAAGGCCGCCGCCGCCCACGGAATGATCCAGTCCGTCGTCGAGCAGATGTACGCCGAATCCGAGGAGAACCGCTTCCTCGAAGTCACGTACGCCAACGGTGACAAAGAAGTCCTGTACTTCAAGGACTTCAACTCCGGCGCGATGATCCAGAACATCGTCGACCGGGCCAAGAAGATGGCCATCAAGGCATTCCTCGACCACAACCAGAAGGGCATTCGCGTCTCCCACCTCCTCCAGGCCTGCGTGGACGAGTTCAAGGAGAACGAGGACCTGCCCAACACCACCAACCCCGACGACTGGGCCCGCATCTCCGGAAAGAAGGGCGAGCGGATCGTCTTCATCCGCACCCTCGTCACCGGAAAGCAGGGCGCGGACACCGGACGCTCCATCGACACGGTGGCCAACACCGGTCAGTACCTGTAAAAGCGCACACCGGCTGCGGATGTCCGGAAACCGGGCATCCGCAGCCGTCGCATTCTCACCGGAAAAACTCCCGGCCACATCCGGGAAATACCGCAAGTGATCTCCCCACCAGCGCGGAGCCGCTCTAGGCTCTTCGGTACCGCCGAGTCGCGCACTGAGCGCCGCCGGGCAAGGAGGGCCGCATGACCGTACGGCGAGTAATGGGCATCGAGACGGAGTACGGGATCTCCGTCCCCGGACACCCGAACGCCAATGCCATGCTCACCTCGTCCCAGATCGTCAACGCCTACGCCGCGGCGATGCACCGGGCGCGCCGCGCCCGCTGGGACTTCGAGGAGGAGAACCCGCTGCGGGACGCCCGCGGCTTCGACCTCGCCCGCGAGGTCGCCGACTCCAGCCAGCTCACCGACGAGGACATCGGCCTCGCCAACGTGATCCTCACCAACGGCGCCCGGCTCTACGTGGACCACGCCCACCCCGAGTACAGCGCCCCCGAGGTCACCAACCCGCGCGACGCCGTCCTCTGGGACAAGGCCGGCGAGCGGATCATGGCCGAGGCGGCCGAGCGCGCCGCCCAGCTCCCCGGCGCCCAGCCCATCCACCTCTACAAGAACAACACCGACAACAAGGGCGCCTCCTACGGCACGCACGAGAACTACCTGATGAAGCGGGAGACCCCCTTCTCGGACATCGTGCGCCACCTGACGCCCTTCTTCGTCTCCCGCCAGGTCGTCACCGGCGCCGGCCGCGTCGGCCTCGGGCAGGACGGCCGCGAGGACGGCTTCCAGATCAGCCAGCGCGCCGACTACTTCGAGGTCGAGGTCGGCCTGGAGACCACCCTCAAGCGCCCCATCATCAACACCCGCGACGAGCCGCACGCCGACGCGGAGAAGTACCGCCGGCTGCACGTGATCATCGGGGACGCCAACCTCTCCGAGATCTCCACCTACCTCAAACTCGGCACCACGGCGCTCGTCCTCTCCATGATCGAGGACGGCTTCATCACCGTCGACCTCGCCGTCGACCAGCCCGTCCGCACCCTCCACCACGTCTCGCACGACCCCTCGCTCCAGTACCTCGTCACGCTGCGCAGCGGCCGGACACTCACCGCGGTGCAGCTCCAGATGGAGTACTTCGAGCTGGCCAGGAAGTACGTGGACGAGCGGTACGGCGCGGACGCCGACGACCAGACCAAGGACGTCCTGACGCGGTGGGAGGACACCCTCAACCGCCTGGAGAACGACCCGATGAGCCTGGCCGGCGAGCTGGACTGGATCGCCAAGCGGGAGCTCATGGAGGGCTACCGGCGCCGTGACGGCCTGGACTGGGACGCGCCCCGGCTGCACCTGGTGGACCTCCAGTACGCGGACGTGCGGCCCGACAAGGGGCTGTACAACCGCCTGGTGGCCCGCGGGCGCATGAAGCGGCTCCTGGACGAGGCCGAGGTGGAGCGGGCCGAGACGGCGCCGCCGGAGGACACCAGGGCCTACTTCCGGGGCCGCTGCCTGGAGCAGTACGCGGACGACGTGGCCGCCGCCTCCTGGGACTCGGTGATCTTCGACCTGCCGGGCCGCGACTCGCTCCAGCGCGTCCCGACCCTGGAGCCGCTGCGCGGCACCAAGGCCCACGTGGCGGCCCTCCTGGACCGCTGCCGCACGGCGGAGGAACTCGTGAGGGTCCTCTCCGGCAGCTGATTCGAGACCGGAAACAGGGCCTGAAATACCCGGGCCCTGGGAATCATGAAAGCAGTGCACGGGCGTTGCGGAAATGCGGGGGCCGATGTCGGTCCCGGCTTGTAGGGTCTGATCTTGCAGGACCCCAGCAGCACAAGTCCGAGCGATCCGATTCGAGCGGGGTGAGGATATGGCGGCCAAGGACACCGGCGGCGGACAGCAGAAGGCCACGCGTTCCACGGAGGAGGTCGAGGAGACCACCGCGGAGGCGAGCTCCGACCTCCAGGAGCGCCAGGAGAAGCTGAGCGAGGACGTGGACTCGGTCCTCGACGAGATCGACGACGTGCTCGAGGAGAATGCCGAGGAGTTCGTCCGGAGCTTCGTGCAGAAGGGCGGCGAGTAGCCGCCGACCCCCTGTCGTTCCCCGTCCCCGGAGCCCCGGAAGAAGCCGTGGGCCCGGGGACGGATGACAGGCCGTGGCACGGGTAAGGTCCGTGCACAGCAACCAAGATCGGCTCGCGCGTGTCAGGGGCGGGCCGTTCTCACCCACCCGGAAGGAATCGCGTGGAAGCCAACCCTCGTAGCATCGGGCGTCTGCCGGCGGCCTTCCTGACGCCGGGCTCGTCCTCGTTCATCGACTTCCTCGCCGACCACTCGCCGGAGCTGCTGCCGGGCAACCGGAAGCTGCCGGAGGGGATCGTCGAGGCTCCGCACGGCACGACCATCGTGGCCGCGACGTTCCCGGGGGGCGTCGTGCTCGCGGGTGACCGGCGGGCCACCATGGGCAACATGATCGCGCAGCGGGACATCGAGAAGGTGTTCCCGGCGGACGAGTACTCCGCGGTCGGCATCGCCGGCACCGCCGGTCTCGCCGTCGAGATGGTGAAGCTCTTCCAGCTGGAGCTGGAGCACTTCGAGAAGGTGGAGGGCGCCACGCTCTCCCTGGAGGGCAAGGCGAACCGCCTCTCCACCATGATCCGCAGCAACCTCGGCATGGCCATGCAGGGCCTCGCCGTCGTGCCGCTCTTCGCCGGCTGGGACGAGGGCCGGGAGAAGGGCCGGATCTTCTCGTACGACGTGACCGGCGGCCGCTCCGAGGAGCACGGCTACGCCGCCACCGGCTCGGGCTCGATCTTCGCCCGCGGGTCGATGAAGAAGCTGTACCGCGAGGACCTGACCGAGCAGCAGGCGACCACACTGGTCGTACAGGCGCTGTACGACGCGGCGGACGACGACTCGGCGACCGGTGGCCCGGACCTGGCCCGCCGGATCTTCCCGATCGTCACCGTCATCACCGACGAGGGCTTCCGCAGGCTCACCGAGGCGGAATCCTCCGAGCTGGCCCGTTCGGTCACCGAGCGGCGTCTGGAGCAGCCGGACGGACCGCGCGCCGCCCTGCTCTGATCCGTACGTCGCCCCCTCACAGCCCAGAAGAAAGGGACGAGCGCCGGTGTCGACACCGTTCTACGTCTCCCCCCAGCAGGCCATGGCTGACCGCGCGGAGTACGCCCGCAAGGGCATCGCGCGCGGCCGCAGCCTCGTGGTCCTCCAGTACGCCGACGGCATCGTCTTCGTCGGCGAGAACCCGTCCCGTGCTCTGCACAAGTTCAGCGAGATCTACGACCGGATCGGCTTCGCGGCCGCCGGCAAGTACAACGAGTACGAGAACCTCCGCATCGGCGGTGTCCGCTACGCCGACCTGCGCGGCTACACCTACGACCGGGACGACGTCACCGCGCGCGGCCTGGCCAACGTCTACGCGCAGACGCTGGGCACGATCTTCTCCAGCGCCGGCGAGAAGCCGTACGAGGTGGAGCTGGTCGTCGCCGAGGTCGGCACCGAGCCGGCCGGGGACCAGATCTACCGGCTGCCGCACGACGGCTCCATCGTGGACGAGCACGGCTCGGTCGCGGTGGGCGGGAACGCGGAGCAGATCAGCTCCTTCCTGGACCAGCGCCACCGTGACGGGATGTCGCTCGCGGAGGCCCTGAAGCTCGCGGTGCAGGCGCTCTCCCGGGACACCAACGGCACCGAGCGGGAGATCCCCGCCGAGCGCCTGGAGGTGGCGGTCCTGGACCGCACGCGTCCGCAGCAGCGGAAGTTCAAGCGGATCGTCGGCCGCCAGCTGTCGCGCCTCCTGGAGGCGGACAACGCGGCGGCGGCGAAGACGGACGAGCCCTCGGACGAGGCGCCCGAGGAGTAGACGCGTCCGCAGCGAGGGGCCCGGTCCGCCAGGACCGGGCCCCTCCGCGTTCCGGGACTCGGAGGGCCCGGAGGGCTCAGGGGGCCGGTGCGGGGCCCGTGGAGGCGCGCGGGACGAGCCGGGCGGGCAGGACGTCCGAGCGGGCCGGTTCGCCCGCCAGGACGGCGAGCAGCGCCTCCATGCCGCGGCGGCCGAACTCCTCGGCGGGCAGCCGGACCGTGGTGAGCTCCGGTTCGACCGCCGTCGCGAGCGCCATGTCGTCGAAGCCGGTGACCGAGAGGTCCTCGGGCACCCGCAGGCCGAGCCGCCGGGCGGCCTTGCAGACCCCGGCGGCGAGGATGTCGTCGTCGCAGACGACCGCCGTGGGGCGCGGTCCGGGCGCGGCGAGGGCGGCCCCCGCGGCCTCCCGCGCGGCGGCGACGGTGAGCGGGGACCGTACGGTGCGCACCTCCGCCCCGCGCAGGGCCTCGCCGAGCGCGGCGGCCCGGACGTCGAAGGTCCAGGAGGGGGCGGCGGAGGCGAGGTGCAGGAAGCGGCGGTGGCCGAGGGCGAGCAGGTGGGCGGTGACGAGCCGCATGCCCTCGGCGACGTCGAGGTTGACGTGGGCGGCGGCGCCGGGGTCGGCCGGGTCGCTGTCGAGCATGACGAGCGGCAGCTCGCTGCCGCGGAAGGCCTCCAGGGCGGCGGTGGCCATGGAGGAGGCCAGCACGCCGTCCAGGGAGGCCTGGGCGGAGGCGAAGGGGTCGCGGGCGGGGCCCACGCCGTCGGGGGAGGGGTAGAGCACGACGCCGAAGCCGTGGTCGGCGGCGACGGCCGCGGCTCCGGTGTACACGTGGGCGAAGAACTCGTTGGTGAGGGCGGGGACGACGAGCAGGGCGGTGCGGGTGCGGCCGAGGCGGAGGTTGCGGGCCGCGAGGTTGGGCCGGTAGCCGAGCTCGCGGGCGGCCTCCCGGACGGTGCCGGCGGTGCGCTCCGAGACCCGGCCGCGCCACTTCTCGCCGAGGACGAGGGAGACGGTGGCCTGTGAGACGCCCGCCACCCGGGCCACGTCCTTGCTGGTGGGGCGGGTGGCACCCAGGGGTTCGGGGGTCTGCACGGGGCCTCCGCTGCGGGCGTGTGCGATCGGTTTCGAGGGCTGCGGGGTGGACCCGCGTCACGCCGCCATGGTACGTATGACGGCGGAAGTTATACGTAAAACCTCGGCGGGAGCCGACGGAGGGGAGACCCGCATGGCCACCGAGGCCACGGCACACGGCGGCTACCGCGACATCCTGCGGGCGCCGCACGCGCTCCGCCTGCTCACCGGCACCCTGGTCGGCCGCCTGCCCAACGGCACCGGCCCCATCGCCATGACGCTCTTCGTCCGCGACCAGGGCGGCGGCTACACCCTCGCGGGCGGCCTCGTCGCCGCGTACGGCCTCGCCAACGCCGTCGGCCAGCCGCTCCTCGGCCGCGCCGTCGACCTCAAGGGCCAGCCGCGGGTCCAGCTGCCCGCCGCCGTGCTCTCCGCCCTCGGCATGGCCCTCTTCGCCCTCGCCGGCATCGGCGACCTCCCGCTCGCCTACGCGGCCGTGGTCCTCGCCGGGTTCTTCACCCCGCCCCTGGAGGGCGGCCTGCGCGCCCTCTGGCCGAGCGTCCTGGGCCGCGAGGACCGGGTGCACCGGGCGTACGCCCTCGACGCGGTCGCCCAGGAGGTCATGTTCACCGTCGGCCCGCTCCTGGTGACCCTCCTCGTCGCCGTGTGGTCGCCCGCCGCGGCCCTCCTGGTCATCAACCTCATCGGCGTGCTCGGGGCCCTGTCCGTCGTCCTCTCCGAGCCGTCCCGCGCCTGGCGCTCCGCGCCCCGCGAGGCCCACTGGCTCGGCGCCCTGCGCTCCCCGGGGCTGCTCGCCCTGCTCGGCTCCTTCTTCTTCGTCGGGCTCGCCCTCGGTTCCATCACGGTCGCGGCCGTCGCCTACGCCGACGACCGGGGCACCCCGTCCGTCTACGGCTGGCTGATGGCCGCCCTCGGCCTCGGCGCCCTCCTCGGCGGCGTCCTGTACGGCGCCCGGCGGTGGGCCGGGGCGCCCGAGAGCCGGCTGCGCGTCCTGGTCGCGCTGCTCGCGCTCTGCTACCTGCCGCTGACGCTGACCCCCGGCCCGGTCGCCATGAGCGGCCTCGCGGCCCTCTCGGGCTTCTTCCTCGCCCCCGTACTGGCCTGCGCGTTCATCGTGGTGGACCGGCACGCTCCGGCGGGCACCGTCACCGAGGCCTTCTCCTGGCTGGTCACCACCTTCGGCGTCGGCGCCGCACTGGGCTCGGCGGCCGCCGGACCCGCCGTCGAAATCGCCGGGACCGTGGCCGGGTTCGCCGTGGCCGGCGCCGGCGGCCTGGCCGCGCTGCTCGTCCTGCTCGCCACCGGGCGGGTCCTGAACGACCCCGACGCGCCCGGACGCGGCTCCCGACACGCCGTGAGCGGGGGCGCCGCCACCGCGGTGCACACCGAAAAGAACGCCCTCTGACCGGAAAACGATCGAGACGGAAACGTCCAACCCGGTTTCAGCACAGGCCGTCAGGCGTAATGTTCAGACATGGACCGCCGCATTTTCGGGCTGGAGAACGAGTACGGCGTCACGTGCACGTTCAGGGGACAGCGCCGACTGTCTCCTGACGAAGTGGCGCGGTACCTCTTCCGCCGAGTCGTGTCATGGGGCCGCAGCAGCAATGTCTTCCTGCGGAACGGCGCCCGCCTGTACCTGGACGTGGGTTCGCATCCGGAATACGCCACACCGGAATGCGACGACGTGATCGAACTCGTCACCCACGACAAGGCCGGCGAGCGCATTCTCGAAGGTCTTCTCGTGGACGCCGAACGCCGCCTGCACGAGGAGGGAATCGCGGGCGACGTCTACCTCTTCAAGAACAACACCGACTCCGCCGGAAACTCCTACGGCTGCCACGAGAACTATCTCGTCGCCCGCCACGGGGAGTTCTCCCGTCTCGCCGACATCCTCATCCCGTTCCTGGTGACGCGTCAGCTGATCTGCGGGGCGGGCAAGGTGCTCCAGACGCCGCGCGGGGCCGTGTACTGCGTCTCCCAGCGCGCCGAGCACATCTGGGAGGGCGTCAGCTCCGCCACCACCCGCTCCCGGCCCATCATCAACACCCGGGACGAGCCGCACGCCGACGCCGAGCGCTACCGCCGGCTCCACGTCATCGTCGGCGACTCCAACATGTCCGAGACGACCATGCTGCTCAAGGTCGGCGCCACCGACCTCGTGCTGCGCATGATCGAGGCGGGCACCGTGATGCGCGACCTGACCCTGGAGAACCCGATCCGGGCCATCCGCGAGGTCAGCCACGACATCACCGGCCAGCGCAAGGTGCGCCTGGCCAGCGGCCGCGAGGCCTCCGCCCTGGAGGTGCAGCGCGAGTACTACGAGAAGGCCTCCGACTTCGTCGACCGGCGCGGCATCCGGTCCGGCACGGTCGCCCAGGTCCTCGAACTGTGGGGCCGCACGCTCGACGCGATCGAGCAGGAGGAGCTGGACCGCATCCAGACCGAGATCGACTGGGTGATGAAGTACAAGCTCATCGAGCGGTACCGCGCCAAGCACAACATGACCATGTCGAACCCGCGGGTCGCCCAGATAGACCTCGCGTACCACGACATCCACCGCCGCCGCGGGCTGTACTACCTGCTCCAGAAGAACGGGCAGGCGGCGCGGATCTGCAACGACGTGAAGATCTTCGAGGGCAAGTCCGTGCCCCCGCAGACCACCCGGGCCCGGCTCCGCGGCGACTTCATCCGCCGCGCCCAGGAGCAGCGCCGGGACTTCACCGTCGACTGGGTCCACCTCAAGCTCAACGACCAGGCGCAGCGGACGGTCCTCTGCAAGGACCCGTTCCGCTCGGTCGACGACCGGGTGGAGAAGCTGATCGCCGGTATGTAGGACGATCACAAGATCGGTTCAGGGCCCCGCGCGCAGGACGCGCGGGGCCCTGGACGTCTCGGGCGGGTCCCCTAGAGTGTCCGGACAACTACTGTGCCGTCTGAGATCTGAGGAACACGTGCGCCGAATTGCCGGCCTTCTCGTCGTCCCGCTGCTGCTGCTCACAGCGGCCTGCGGCAGCGACACCAAGGGCTCCGATAACGCCTCGATGACCAACGGGCTCCCCGCCATCACCGCGGGCGAGAAGTTCGGCGAGAAGCCGACCCTCTCCAAGGGCGAGGGCGACCCGCCGAAGGAGCTCAAGGTCAACGTCATCAGCGAGGGCGACGGCCCGGCGACCAAGGACGGCGACGCCCTCCAGGTCAACTACCTCGGCCAGACCTGGGACTCGACGACCCCCTTCGACAACAGCTTCGACCGCGGCGAGCCGTTCACCCTCACCCTCGGTGCCGGCCAGGTCATCAAGGGCTGGGACCAGGGCCTGAAGGGCCAGAAGGTCGGCAGCCGCGTCGAGATCGGCATCCCGCCGGAGCTCGGCTACGGCGAGCAGGGCTCGCCGCCCAGCATCAAGGGCGGTGCCACGCTGGTCTTCGTCGTCGACATCCTGAAGGCGACCACGATCCCGAAGTCCGCCGAGGGCACCGTCGTCGCCCAGGAGAACAAGGACCTGCCCAAGGTCGGCACCAACACCGACGGCAAGGCCCCCTCGCTGACCGTCCCGAAGACGGACGCGCCGACGAAGCTCGTCTCCAACTACGTGATCGAGGGCAAGGGCGAGCCGGTCAAGGCCACCGACACCCTGACCGTCCAGTACCAGGGCGTGCTCTGGAAGGACGGCAAGAAGTTCGACAGCTCCTACGACCGGGGCGCCCCGGCGACCTTCCCGCTCGCCAACGTCATCAAGGGCTGGAGCAAGGGCCTGGAGGGCAAGAAGGTCGGCAGCCGCGTGATGCTCGTCGTCCCGCCGGCCGACGGCTACGGCGACCAGGCCCAGGGTCCGATCCCGGCCAACTCCACGCTGGTCTTCACGGTGGACATCCTGACCAAGCAGTGACGGGTTCCCGCGCGTCCCGGCCCGCCAAGCGGTAGGTTGTCGGGGTCGCGCGGGCCATCGTCCGCGCGGTTTCACCCGTATGAGGAGCACACTGCAGTGAGCATCGAGAAGCCCGAGGTCGACTTCCCGGGCGGCGAGCCGCCGGCCGACCTGGAGATCAAGGACATCTGGGAGGGCGACGGCGCGGAGGCCGCGGCCGGGGACACGGTCAAGGTCCACTACGTCGGTGTCTCCTTCAGCACCGGTGAGGAGTTCGACGCCTCCTGGAACCGCGGCGAGGCGCTGGAGTTCCCGCTCGGTGTCGGCATGGTCATCGCGGGCTGGGACCGGGGCGTCCAGGGCATGAAGGTCGGCGGCCGCCGCCAGCTGGTCATCCCCGCCCACCTCGCCTACGGCGACCGCGGCGCCGGCGCCAAGATCGCGCCCGGCGAGACGCTGATCTTCGTCTGCGACCTGGTGGGCGTGAAGAAGGCCTGACCGGCCCCACGCCCCGTACCGAGGGCCCCCGCCTCCGCGGCGGGGGCCCTCGGCTTTTGCCCGGACACCCCGGGGCGGTACGGTCGGACGTCCGAGAACGGAACCGGGGAAGAGGGTGCAAGGCGTCCATGGCGATTGCCAAGGCCGAGCGGCTGATGAATCTCGCGCTGTGCCTGCTCGGGACGCGACGCGCCCTCAGCAAGCGGGAGCTGCGCGGCTCCATCGAGGCCTATCTGGAGGCCAGCGGCGACGAGGCCTTCAACCGCATGTTCGAGCGCGACAAGGACGACCTGCGCGAGCTCGGACTGGTGATCGAGACGGTCGAGAACCTCGACGGTGAGATCGGCTACCTCGCCCGCCGCGACTCCAACCGCCTCCCGCCCATCACCCTGGACGTCGAGGAGGCCGCCGCGCTCGGCCTGGCCGCCCGGGTCTGGCAGCAGGCCCGCCTCGCCGGAGCCGCCAGCGGCGCCCTGCAGAAGCTGCGCGCCGCCGGCATGCCCGAGGCCGAGGACGCCTACGAGATCCAGCCGAGCGCCCTCGAACCCCGCATCCCGGTCCACGAGGCGGCCTTCGAGCCGCTGATGCTGGCCTGCCGCGACCGGCGCCCGGTCTCCTTCGAGTACCGCAAGGCCAACGCCGCCCGCCCCGAGCCCCGCCAGGTCGAGCCCTGGACGCTGGAGTGCTGGCGCGGCCACTGGTACCTCGCCGGCTGGGACCGCGACCGCGGCGCCGAGCGCGTCTTCCGCCTCTCCCGGATCACCGGCAAGGTCCGCTCCCGGGCCGGCGCCTTCACCGCGCCCGTGCCCGACGCCGTCACCGTCCGCGAGACCGTCGAGAGCTGGGCGGGGGAGACCGCCACCCGCTCCGCCCGGATCCGGCTGCGGAGCGGCTGCGGCTATCCGCTGCGGGCCCGCGCCACCGAGACGAGCGAGGGCACCGACGGCTGGGACGAGCTGGAGATCCCGTACGGGCACGGCCTCGACGCCTGGCTCGTCGAGTTCGGCCCCGACGTCGTCGTACTGGAACCGGCCGACCTGAAGGCCGACGTGGTGGAGCGGCTGCGCGCCGTCGCCAAGGGCTGAGGGGGAGACGAACCGCATGGCTGCCAACGCGATCGACCAGACGAGGCGGATGCTCTCCCTCGTCACCTACCTCCGCGAGCGCCCCGGCGCCCACGTCGCCGACGTGGCCCGCGCCTTCGGCATCACCGAGGACGAGCTCATCTCCGACCTGGACGTGCTGCCCATGTGCGGCACCAGCTTCCGGGGCGGCGACCTCCTCGACATCGACACCGACGGCGACCGGATCTGGTGGCGCAACCCCGGCGCGCTGAGCGCGGAGGCCTCCGAGCCGCTGCGGCTCGCCGCCGACGAGGCCACCGCGCTGCTCGTCGCCGCCCGCGCCGTCGCCACCCTGCCGGGGCTGCGCGAGGGGGACCGGGACGCGCTGGTGCGCGCCACCGCCAAGCTGGAGGCCGCCGCCGGCGAGGCCGCCGGCGCCAGCGCCCGGCTCTCGGTCACCTTCGAGTCCGAGGGCGGCGTCTTCGCCGAGGTCGACCGGGCCATCTCCGAGCGCAAGCGGCTCTGGCTCCGCTACTACTCGCCGGCCCGCGACGAGCTCACCGAGCGCGAGGTCGACCCCATCCGCCTCTTCGCGGTCGGCCACACCTACATGGAGGCGTGGTGCCGCCTCTCGGAGGACCGCCGCACCTTCCGCCTCGACCGGGTCGCCGAGATCCGGATCCTGGAGGAGGCCGCCGCGCCCCCGGAGCTGGAGCTGCGAGACCTCTCCGAGGGGCTGGTCCAGCCCTCCGCCGACGACCCGGAGGTCGTGGTCGAGGTCGGCCCGGGCGGGCGCTGGGTCGCCGAGTACTACCCGCACGACCGGGCCGACGAGCTGCCGGACGGCGGCCTGCGGATCACCCTGCGGACCCCGGACCCGGCCTCGCTGAAGCGGCTCGCGCTGCGGCTCGGCAGCGACGGGCGGATCGTCGCGCCGGCCGGGCTCGCGGAGAGTGCCCGGGAGGCGGCGACGGCGGCGCTCGCCGCGTACGAGGGCGTGTGACCTGTCTCTCGTGCCGTCGTTCCGAGGGGGAGCGACTTACCCGAGTGGCAGCGAGTCCCAGCGAGTCTTCCAGGTAGAGAGTTGAGGGAAATGTCCGTGATGTCCGGCCTGTCGGCGTCGATCGCCCCGGTCCTCTTCAAGGCCGCCTGCCCCGACTGCCGCTGCCGCTTCGAACTGGCCGCGGGCGCCCTGCGGCTGGCCATCGGAGCCAGCCGCCGCACCACCTTCTACTCCTTCACCTGCCCCGAATGCGGAAGCTCCGTCCGCAAGCCCGCCGGCGAGCGCATCGTCGAACTCCTCACCGGCGGCGGCGTCCGCACCCTCCGCCTCCACACCACCGCCTGACCGGCGCCCCACCCCGTAAACGCTAGGCTCCGCCCATGTTCTGGCCCATGCTCGCGATCGCCCTCGGCTTCCTCGGCCTCGCCGTCCTCGGCGTCCTCGCCGTCAGGGTCTTCCTGGAGGTGCGGCGTCTCGGTCGCCAAGTGGAAGACACCACACGGCGCATCCAGCGCGCCGCGGACGAGCTGGAGACCGCCGCCACCGGGCTGGCGCGAACAAGCCGTTCCCTGCCCTGAGTCAGAGGATCCGCACCGCGCCGATAGGGCCTGATCAGGGCCCCTCGGACGCAATCGCGAGTACGCACGGGCATTGCCCGACGTTTACTCCTGCGGGTTACGATCGCAGACAGCGCGGAGGCCGGACGCATGTCCGACCGGCCGGGCACGCACCCATGCCGCCTCGGTGAGAAGAGAGACCACAGTCATGTTCCGTCAGATCGGTCCCCTGGAGATCAGCCTCATCCTGCTGGTCGTCGTGCTCCTCTTCGGTGCCAAGAAGCTTCCGGAGATGGCCCGCTCCCTCGGCAAGTCCGCCCGCATCCTCAAGAGCGAGGCCAAGGCCATGAAGTCGGAGGGCCAGGAGGCCGCTCCCGCCGAGGCCCCGGCCGAGCAGGCCGCGCCCGCCGCCCAGCGCACCATCAAGGCCGCCCCCGGCGACGTCACCGGCGCCCGTCCCGTGACCGAGGCGTCGGACACCACCCAGCGCTGACCCGGCCCACGCCGGCCGCTGAACCGTTCGCCCGCAAGTTCGCCGCCCAGCGGCCTGCCCGCACGAGATGAGGACGTGGGTTGCCCAAGTCTGCCCGCATGAAGAAGGAGAAGGACCCCGAGGGGCGGATGCCGCTCGCGGACCACCTCCGTGAGCTGCGCAACCGCCTGGCCAAGGCGATGCTGGCGATCGTGCTCGCCTCCGTGGTGGCCGCGTTCTTCAGCCAGCAGCTGATGGACCTTCTGTCGTCCCCCGTACCGAAGTGTGCTCCGGACTCCTCCCTGTCCGCGAACACCGGCGGACGGTGCGTCGTGCTCGCCTACCAGACCATGCTCTCCCCCTTCACCTCCACGGTGAAGGTGGTCATGCTGGCGGGCCTCGTCGCCTCCAGCCCGGTCTGGCTCTACCAGCTCTGGGCCTTCGTCGCGCCCGGCCTGCACAAGAGCGAGAAGAAGTACACGTACTGGTTCGCCGCCATCGCCGTCCCGCTCTTCGGAGCCGGCGCCTACACGGCGTTCCTGATCATGCCCGTCAGCGTGCGCGTCCTCATCAGCATCACGCCCGAGGTCGCCTCGAACTTCCTCTCCCTCGACGACCTCCTGGACTTCACCACCAGGATGGTGCTCGTCTTCGGCGTCGCCTTCGAGCTGCCGCTGCTGCTGATCATGCTGAACCTCACGGGCGTGGTCACCGGCAAGCGCATGGCCGGCTGGTGGCGCGCCATGGTGATGGGCACCTTCGTCTTCGGAGCCGTCGCCACCCCGTCCACCGACCCGCTCGGCATGATCGCCCTCGCCGGGCCGATCATCGTCCTGTACTTCATCGCCGTCGGCTTCTCGCTCCTCAACGACAAGCGCCGGGCCCGCAACAACCCCGACGCGCAGCTCTCCGACGACGAGGCGTCCGTACTCGACCACACCCCCGAGCCCGTCGGCGCCCTGGACCCCGTCCCCGCCGCCCGCGCCCTGCCCGAGCAGGCCGGCGGCGACACCGACGGCGCCCGCGCCCACAGCGCCGGCTACGACGACATCACCTGATTCCGGTCCCGGTCGCAGCAGGGTCCCCCCGGTCGAGAACCGGGGGGACCCCGTCGTTTCCGGGAAGCTGTGAAGCCCCTCGATAAAGATCGCGTCACTGTCGGAGGGGGCGGGTAGGCTCGAAGACAAGATGACAGAGGACCTCACCCCAGCCGAGGCGTACGCGGCCGCACGGGCGCGCAACGCAGAGCAGGCCACCGCGCTGGCCCCCTTCCGAGAGATGTACGAATTCGGGCTGGACCCGTTCCAGATCGAGGCGTGCAAGGCTCTCGAAGCGGGCAAGGGCGTGCTCGTCGCCGCCCCCACGGGCTCCGGCAAGACCATCGTCGGCGAGTTCGCCGTCCACCTCGCCCTCACGCAGGGCCGCAAGTGCTTCTACACGACCCCCATCAAGGCGCTGTCGAACCAGAAGTACGCCGACCTCGTCAAGCGGTACGGCCCCGACAAGGTCGGCCTGCTCACCGGCGACAACAGCGTGAACGGCGAC
Source organism: Streptomyces sp. NPDC047974 (assembly GCF_040653375.1). Taxonomy (NCBI): domain Bacteria; kingdom Bacillati; phylum Actinomycetota; class Actinomycetes; order Kitasatosporales; family Streptomycetaceae; genus Streptomyces; species Streptomyces sp. NPDC047974. Next base: position 177,124 of record NZ_JBEZNU010000007.1, on the reverse strand, counting down.
GCGCCGATCGTCGTCATGACCACCGAGGTCCTCCGCAACATGCTCTACGCGGGGTCCCAGGCGCTCTCCGGCCTCGGCTACGTCGTCATGGACGAGGTCCACTACCTCTCCGACCGCTTCCGCGGCGCCGTCTGGGAGGAAGTGATCATCCACCTCCCCGAGTCGGTCACCCTCGTCTCCCTCTCCGCCACCGTCTCCAACGCCGAGGAGTTCGGCGACTGGCTCGACACCGTCCGCGGCGACACCGACGTCATCGTCTCCGAAGAGCGCCCCGTCCCCCTCTGGCAGCACGTCCTCGCCGGCCGCCGGATGTACGACCTCTTCGAGGAGGAGACCGACCACGGGGGCCGCGGCGCCGCCCGCCGCGAGGTCAACCCCGACCTCCTCCGCCTCGCCCGCACCGAGAACACGCGCACGTACAACCCCCGCGACCGCCGCCGCGGCAAGATGGTCCGCGAGGCCGACCGCGAGCGCGAGCGCCGCCAGCGCTCCCGCATCTGGACCCCTGGCCGTCCCGAGGTCATCGAGCGGCTCGACAACGAGGGCCTGCTTCCGGCCATCACCTTCATCTTCAGCCGCGCCGGCTGCGAGGCCGCCGTCCAGCAGTGCCTCTACGCCGGCCTCAGGCTCAACGACGACGAGGGCCGCCGCCGCGTCCGCGAGATCGTCGAGGCCCGCACCGCCGCCATCCCCGACGAGGACCTCCACGTCCTCGGCTACTTCGAATGGCTGGAGGCGCTGGAGCGCGGCATCGCCGCCCACCACGCCGGCATGCTCCCCACCTTCAAGGAGGTCGTCGAGGAGCTCTTCGTCCGCGGCCTCGTCAAGGCCGTCTTCGCCACCGAGACGCTCGCCCTCGGCATCAACATGCCCGCGCGGTCGGTCGTCCTGGAGAAGCTGGTCAAGTGGAACGGCGAGCAGCACGCCGACATCACCCCCGGCGAGTACACCCAGCTCACCGGCCGGGCCGGCCGCCGCGGCATCGACGTCGAGGGCCACGCCGTCGTCCTCTGGCAGCGCGGACTCGACCCCGACCACCTCGCCGGGCTCGCGGGCACCCGCACCTACCCGCTGCGCTCCAGCTTCCGCCCCTCGTACAACATGGCGGTCAACCTGGTCGAGCAGTTCGGCCGGCACCGCTCCAGGGAGCTCCTGGAGACCTCCTTCGCCCAGTTCCAGGCCGACCGCTCCGTCGTCGGCATCTCCCGCCAGGTCCAGCGGAACGAGGAGGGACTGGAGGGCTACCGCGAGGGCATGACCTGCCACCTCGGCGACTTCGAGGAGTACGCGCGGCTCCGCCGCGACCTCAAGGACCGCGAGACGGACCTGGCCAAGCAGGGGGCCGCCCAGCGGCGCGCCCAGGCCGCCGCCTCCCTGGAGAAGCTGAAGCCCGGCGACGTCATCCACGTGCCCACCGGCAAGTTCGCCGGCCTCGCGCTCGTCCTCGACCCCGGCATCCCGGCCGGCCGCACCAACGGCCACCGGGGCTTCGAGCAGCACGACGGGCCGCGGCCCCTCGTCCTCACAGCGGAGCGGCAGGTCAAGCGCCTCGCCTCCATCGACTTCCCCGTCCCGGTGGAGGCCCTGGAGCGCATGCGCATCCCCAAGACCTTCAACCCGCGCTCGCCGCAGTCCCGCCGCGACCTCGCCTCCGCGCTCCGCTCCAAGGCCGGGCACATCAACCCCGAGCGGCACCGCAAGCAGCGCTCCGGCGCCGCCGACGACCGCGAGATCGCCCGGCTGCGCACGGCGATCCGGGCCCACCCCTGCCACGGCTGCGACGAGCGCGAGGACCACGCCCGCTGGGCCGAGCGCTACCACCGCCTGCAGCGCGACACCAAGCAGCTGGAGCGGCGCATCGAGGGCCGGACGAACACCATCGCCCGCACCTTCGACCGGATCGTCGCGCTCCTCACCGAGCTCGACTACCTGCGCGCCGACGAGGTCACCGACAACGGCAGGCGGCTCGCCCGCCTCTACGGCGAACTCGACCTGCTCGCCAGCGAATGCCTCCGCGAAGGCGTCTGGGAGGGCCTCGCCCCGGCCGAACTCGCCGCCTGCGTCTCCGCCCTCGTCTACGAGGCGCGGCAGGCCGACGACGCCGTGGCGCCGAAGGTGCCCGGCGGCCAGGCCAAGGCGGCGCTCGCCGAGATGGTCCACATCTGGGGCCGGCTCGACGCGCTGGAGGAGGAGTTCAAGATCAATCAGGCGGAGGGCGTCGGCCAGCGCGAGCCCGACCTCGGCTTCGCCTGGGCCGCCTACCAGTGGGCCTCCGACAAGAGCCTCGACGAGGTGCTGCGCGAGGCGGAGATGCCGGCGGGCGACTTCGTCCGCTGGTGCAAGCAGGTGATCGACGTCCTCGGACAGATCGCCGCGGCGGCCCCCAAGGAGAACAGCACGGTCGCGAAGAACGCGCGCAAGGCCGTGGACGCGCTGCTGCGCGGTGTGGTGGCGTACAGCTCGGTCGGCTGACGTCCTTTCACATCCCGCCGGAAGGGCCCGTGATGGAGCACATCACGGGCCCTTCCGCTGTTCGGGCGCGGTTGTCCACAGGTCGTCGTCCACAGGGGTGGCGCGGTGGCGGAGCCTTCCGCTTGCATGGACTCGCACACGGGCACAGCGAGTTGGGGAGGGGACGTACGTGACCACGCACGCCGGCGCGGAGGCAGGGAGCGCCATCACCATCGCCGAGGGGCCGCGCGGAGTGCCGCTGCTCGGCAATCTGCCGGCCTTCGGCAAGGACCCGCTCGCCTTCTTCGAACGGCTGCGGGAGCGGGGCGACGTCGTCCGCTGGCGGTTCGGCCCCAGCCCCGCGCTCTTCATCGCCCACCCCGACAACATCGGCGAACTCCTCACCGGAATCGAGTCCACCTTCGACCAGCCGGACCTGGGCATCGCCATCCGCACCCTGCTCGGGAACGGCGTGGTGGTCGCCAAGGGCCGCGACTGGCGGCGCAAGCGTTCGCTGGTCCAGCCGTCGGTCCGGCCCAAGCAGGTCCGCTCCTACGCGTCGACCATGACGGAGTGCGCCGTCGCCCTCGCCGACCGCTGGTCGGACGGGCAGCGGATCGACATCAAGAAGGAGATGGCGGAGCTCACCCGACTCATCGCCGTCCGCACCATCTTCGGGGCGGACACCGCCTCCGACGCGGAGGCGATCGGTCGGGCGATGGACATCGCCCAGCAGGAGATCGGCGCGGAGCTCAGCGGGATCGGCGCCCTCCTGCCCGACTGGATCCCGACCCCCGGCCGGGCCCGCGTCAAGCGCGCCACCGCCGTCATCGACGCCGAGGTCGCCCGCCTGGTCGCCCGCCACCGGGACGGCGGCGAGGACCGCCCCGACCTCCTCAGCCGGCTCCTGACCGCCCGGGACGAGACCGGGGCCCAGCTCTCCGACCGCGAGATCCGCGACGAGACGGTCACCCTCTACATCGGCGGCCACGAGACCACCAGCTCCACCCTCGTCTGGGCCTGGTACCTCCTCTCCCGCGACGAGAAGGTCCGGCGGACGCTCACCGAGGAGCTCGACCGGGTCCTCGCCGACCACGAGCCCGGCTACGACGACTACGCCTCCCTCACCTACACCCAGGCCGTCATCAAGGAGACCCTCCGCCTCTACCCGACGATCTGGCTCCTCACCGGCATCGCCAAGGAGGGCGCCACCCTCGGCGGCACCCCCGTCCCGCCCGGCACCCGCGTCTGGTCCAGCCAGTGGGCCACCCACCGCGACCCCCGCTGGTACGGCGACGCGGGCACGTTCCGCCCCGAGCGCTGGCTCGCCGACGACGCGGCCGCACCGGACGAGAAGATCCCCGAGTACGCCTGGTACCCCTTCGGCGGAGGCCCCCGCGTCTGCCTCGGCACCCGCTTCGCCCTCGTGGAAGCGGTCCTCGTCCTCGCCGTCCTCGCCCGCCGCTACGACCTGGACGTGGACCCCGAAGAGATACGCCCGGTCCCGAGCCTCACCCTCCAGCCGCACCGCGAGGTCCTGGCCGGCGTCCGGGCCCGGGGGAGCGCGGCGGGGTGAGGGGCCGGCCTTGTCCCACGCCGTCCGGAGTGGGCGTCAGGGGGTTTCGGTGGGTTCCTGTTCGCGTTCCACCTGGGCGTTCCAGTCGCGCTTGATGGCGCGCCAGGCTTCGTCCGTCTTGCCCTGGCGCCAGTAGCCGGAGATGGAGAGGCGTTCGAGGGGGACCCGGCGGTCCATGCGGAGGTGGCGGCGGAGTTCCTTGACGCAGCCGGCTTCGCCGTGGACGAAGGCGTGGACGTCGCCCTCGGGGAAGGGGAGGGTGCGGACGGCCTCGATGAGGGCTTCGCCGGCCGGGCGTCCGGCGCGGTGGAGCCAGGTCACCTCGATGCCCGCCTCCGTCGCGAACTTCTGCTCGTCGGCGGCGTCCTCGATCTCGATGAAGGCGTGCACCGTCGCGCCCGCGGGGAGTCGTTCGAGGGCCACCGCGATGGCGGGGAGCGCGCTCTCGTCGCCGGCGAGGAGGTGCCAGTCCGCGGCCGGGTCCGGGGTGTAGCCGCCGCCGGGGCCGAGGAAGCGCACCGTCTCGCCGACCTGGGCGCGGGCCGCCCAGGGGCCCGCCAGGCCCTCGTCGCCGTGGACCACGAAGTCCAGGGTCAGCTCGCGGTGCGCCGGGTCCCAGGCGCGGACCGTGTACGTGCGGGTGGTGGGCCACTGTTCGCGCGGGTACTCGGCCCGGATCCGCTCCATGTCGAAGGGCTCCGGGTAGGTGACCTCCCCGGGGGCGAAGAGCAGCTTCACGTAGTGGTCGGTGAAGTCGCCGGCCTCGAAACCGTCCAGGCCCGGGCCGCCGAGCACGACCCGCACCATGTGCGGGGTGATGCGCTCGGTGTGCACCACGCGCGCTTCGGTGGCCCTGGGGGCCTTGCGGGCCGGCTGCTCTGCCACGGTGGGCTCTCCTGACTGCCTGGGAAGACTTAGGTATGCCTAAGTTAACATCCCCCGCCTGTCGCGTCAGCGACCGGCGAGGACCGGCAGCAGCCGGCTCACGGCGCCGCCGAGGTTCCAGCGGGCCGCCAGCGCGTCCAGGGCCGCCGGGTCGCGCGGGGCGGCCGGCAGCGCCGGGTCGAAGTCGGGCAGTGGCACGTCCCGGGCGACCCGGACCACCGTCGGCGCCACGTCCAGATAGGCCGCCGCCTCGACGATCCCGCGCCGCTTGGCCGGGGTGAGCTTCGAGGTGCGGTCCTCGGCGGCCGCCCGGACGCCGGACAGGTCGCCGTACTCGGTGATCAGCTGCGCCGCCGTCTTCTCGCCGATGCCCTTCACCCCGGGCAGGCCGTCGCTGGCGTCGCCGCGGAGGGCCGCGAAGTCGGCGTACTGGTCGGGCCGGACCCCGTACTTCCCGCGGATCAGCTCGTCGTCCACCAGGTCGCAGTCGCCGACGCCCTTGCGCGGGTACAGCACCCGGACCGCCCGCTCGTCGTCGACGAGCTGGAAGAGGTCCCGGTCGCCGGTCACGATGTCCACCGGGCCCTTCGCGCCGGCCGTCAGCGTGCCGATCACGTCGTCCGCCTCGTAGCCCGCCGCGCCGATCCGGGCGATGCCGAGTGCCGCGAGGACCTCCTCGATCACCGGCACCTGCGGGGAGAGCGTGTCCGGGATCTCCTCCTCGTCCGGCCCGGTCTCCGTCTCCACGGCCACCCGGTGCGCCTTGTAGGAGGGGATCAGGTCCACCCGCCACTGCGGACGCCAGTCCTCGTCCCAGCAGGCGACCAGGTCGTCGGGCCGGTGGTCGTGGACCAGCCGGCCGATGAAGTCGAGCAGCCCCCGCACGGCGTTCACCGGCGTCCCGTCCGGGGCCCGGACCGAGTCCGGCACGCCGAAGTAGGCGCGGAAGTAGAGGCTGGCGGTGTCCAGGAGCATCAGGCGTCGCGTCACACCCCGATCATGCCGCACCCGGCCGACACCGGCCCGGACCGGAGGCCGCGCCCGGCCGACGACGATCCGACACCGGCCCGGACCCGGAGGCTGCGCCCGGCCGACGCCGGTCCGGCACCGGCCCGGACCCGGAGGTCGTACCCCGTCGACGCCGGCCTGGACCGGAGGCCGCACCCCGTCGACACCGGCCCCGACCGGAGGCCGCGCCCGGCCGATGCCGGTCCGACAGCGGCGCGGACCGGCGGGCGCGCCCCGGAGCCTCGGCTTCCGTGCTTCGCGTGACCCCCGTCACCTTCGCGTTTGCCCTCCGGGGCCCGGGGCAGGCGCGTGCCCGGAGCGGACCCGGTAAGGGGCCCCGAGCAGTGGGCCCCGTACGCGACGGGTGTCGCGGGCAGATCCCGCCCCGCTCCAACGGCCCGGTCGCGGGGGTGGCGGGCCGTTTCTCCCTGCTATCCGTGAGGTGAATGTGTCCAGGCTCCAGGCCGACCACCTGTTCAAGGTGTTCGCCAGACGCCCCGCCGACGAGACCGCGGCCGTCCGCGCGCTCGTGAACGGCGCCGACCGCGACGAACTGCGCGAGGACGGCGTCACCGCCGCCGTCGTCGACGCCTCGTTCGTGGTCGAACCGGGTCAGATCTTCGTGGTCATGGGCCTCTCGGGTTCCGGCAAGTCCACCCTGCTGCGCATGCTCAACGGCCTGCTCGAACCGACCGCGGGCCGCGTCCTCTACGACGGCGACGACCTCACCGCGCTCTCCCCCCGCGCGCTGCGCGAGGTCCGTTCCCGCCGCGTCAGCATGGTCTTCCAGCACTTCGCGCTCTTCCCGCACCGCACCGTCCTGGAGAACGCCGGCTACGGCCTGGAGGTCCAGGGCGTCCCGCGCGCCGAGCGCGAGAAGCGCGCCGCCGAGGCGCTGGAGCTGTGCGGCCTCGCCGGCTGGGAGAAGTCCTGGCCCGACGAGCTCTCCGGCGGCATGCAGCAGCGCGTGGGCCTGGCCCGGGCGCTCGCCACCGACGCCGACCTGCTGCTCATGGACGAGTCCTTCAGCGCCCTCGACCCGCTGATCCGCCGCGACATGCAGGACCAGCTCCTGGTGCTCCAGAAGCAGTTGAAGAAGACCATCGTCTTCATCACCCACGACCTCAACGAGGCCATGCGCCTCGGCGACCGCATCGCCGTGATGCGCGGCGGCCGGATCGTGCAGCTCGGCTCGGCCGAGGACATCCTGGTCCGTCCCGCCGACGACTACGTCGCCTCCTTCATCCAGGACGTCGACCGCTCCCGGGTGCTCACCGCCTCCGCCGTGATGTCCTCCCCCGAGGCCGGGGCCGAGGCCGAGCTCGACCCGGACGCCCCGGTCGCGGGCCCCGACACGCTCCTCGCCGACCTGTGCGCCCTCGCCGCCGCGGGCCCGCACCCGGTGACCGTCCGGGACGCCGGCGGGGCCACGCTCGGAGTCGTACGGAAGGAGACGCTGCTCGCCGTGATGGGCGGGCTCGCGACCGAGGAGGTGGCCGCTCATGCCTGAGATTCCCCTCGGTTCCTGGGTCGACGGCTCCGTCGACTGGCTCCAGGCACGGTTCTCCTGGCTCTTCGACGCCGTCAGCTCCGGCATCACCGGTCTGTACGACGGCATCGACGCCGTCCTCTCGGCGCCGCAGCCGCTGCTCTTCGCCGGCATCCTCGCCGTCGTCGCCTGGTGGCTGCGCGGCCTCGCCGCCGGTCTGCTCTCCTTCGCGGGGCTCGCGCTCGTCGACTCCGTCCAGCTGTGGGACGAGGCGATGGCGACGCTCTCGCTGGTCCTCGTCGCCACCCTCGTCACCCTGGTGATCGCCGTCCCCCTCGGCATCTGGGCGGCCCGGTCCAAGACGGTCAGCACCGTGCTGCGGCCCGTCCTCGACTTCATGCAGACCATGCCGGCGATGGTCTACCTCATCCCCGGCATCATCTTCTTCGGCGTCGGCGTCGTCCCCGGCATCATCGCCACCATCGTCTTCGCGCTGCCGCCAGGCGTCCGCATGACCGAGCTCGGCATCCGGCAGGTCGACGCCGAACTCGTCGAGGCCGCCGAGGCGTTCGGCACCACCCCGCGCGACACCCTGCTCCGCGTCCAGCTGCCGCTCGCCGTGCCGACGATCATGGCCGGCGTCAACCAGGTCATCATGCTCGGCCTCTCCATGGTCGTCATCGCCGGCATGGTCGGCGGCGGCGGACTCGGCGGCGCCGTCTACAAGGCCATCGGCAACGTCGACATCGGCCTCGGCTTCGAGGCCGGCGTCTCCATCGTCGTCCTCGCCATGTACCTCGACCGGATGACCGGCGCGCTCGGCCGCCAGGTCTCCCCGCTCGGCCGCCGCGCCCTCGTCAAGGCCCGCGCCGCCGTCGCCCGCCGCCGCACCGCGCGGCTGTGGGCGCACCGCCCGCAGCCCGTCACCGCGCTCGTCGGCATCGTCGTCCTCGCGCTCGTCGCGGGCGGCGCCGGCTTCCTCGGCGGCTCCGGAGCCACCTCGACCACCGCGTCCGGCGCGGGTGGCGGCCACGGCAAGAAGATCAGCATCGGCTACATCCCGTGGGACGAGGGCATCGCCTCCACCTACCTGTGGAAGGAGCTCCTGGAGCGCCGCGGGTACGAGGTCGAGACCAAGCAGCTGGAGGCCGGCGCGCTCTACACCGGCCTCGCCGGCGGGCAGCTCGACTTCCAGACCGACGCGTGGCTGCCCGTCACCCACGCCTCGTACCTGGAGAAGTACGGGAACAAGCTGGAGGACCTCGGTTCCTGGTACGGCCCGACCTCCCTGGAACTGTCCGTCCCCTCCTACGTCAAGGACGTGAAGTCCCTCGCCGACCTCAAGGGCAAGGGCGACCGCTTCAAGGGCCGCATCGTCGGCATCGAGCCCAGCGCCGGAATGATGGGCATCCTCAAGGACAAGGTCCTGAAGGAGTACGGCCTGGAGGGCGAGTACGAGGTCGTCGACGGCTCCACGCCCGGCATGCTCGCCGAGCTGAAGCGCGCGTACGACCGCAAGGAACCGGTCGTCGTGACCCTGTGGTCCCCGCACTGGGCCTACTCCGCGCACGACCTGACGAAGCTCGCCGACCCCAAGGGCGTCTGGGGCAAGGGCGACGGCGTCCACACCCTGGCCCGTAAGGGCTTCACCGAGGAGAACCCCGAGGTGGGGGCCTGGCTGAAGAACTTCGAGCTCACCGAGAAGCAGCTCACCGACCTGGAGGCGGAGATCCAGGAGGGCGGCAAGGGCAAGGAGCAGGAGGCCGTCCGCGGCTGGCTGGACGCCCAGCCGGGCCTCGCGGAGCGGCTCGCCCCGCAGTGACGGGGAATCGTCACCCGTAGGGGAGGGGTGGTCGCCGTTCGTGAACGGCGGCCACCCCTCCTCCGTGCCCGGCCCGGAGCGCGCCCGGGGCCCGTTCCCGGACTCGACCCCCGCTCGTCGCGCGCTCGGCCCCGGCTCGATCCCGGCTCGTTCCCCGCTCGTTCCCCGCTCGCTTCCCGCTCGCTTCCCGGCCCGTCCCGGGCCCCTTCGCCGGTTCCCCGCGGGCTCCTTTCCGCCACGACGCGAAACCCCGGCCCAAAGCTGCGTAAGGTGCAGGTAACCAGCAGGTACGCGACGAGGCAGCCAGCAGAGGGAGGGAGCCGCCATGGACGAGAAGGAAGCACCCCGCGTGGGCGCGGCCGTCAAGAGGCGCCGCAGGGCCCTCCAGCTCACCCTGGCCGTCGTCGCCTCCCGCAGCGGCCTCTCCGTGCCCTTCCTCAGCCAGATCGAGAACGAGCGCGCCCGCCCCAGCCGCCGCTCCCTGGAACTGGTCGCCGAGGCCCTCCAGACCTCCGCCGCCGAACTCCTCGCCGCCGCCGAGGCCGCCCGCACCATCGACGTCGTGCGCGCCGACGAGGGCGCCGCCGGCCTTCCGGACGGGGTCCGGCGCCTGGTCCGCGCCCGGCACCAGCTGCATGCCCTGGAGTTCACCGGCGAGCAGGACGCGGGCCGCGAGTTCCAGCACCGCAACGACGAGCTGCTGTACGTCGCCGACGGCGCCGCCGAGGTCGAGGCCGAGGGCCGCGCCCACCGCCTCGGCCGGGGCGACACCCTGTACCTCTCCGGCGGCGTCCGGCACCGCTGGCGCGCCACCGAGCCCGGCACCCGCCTCCTGGTCGTCGCGGTCGCCGACCACGTCGAGGTGGAGGAGGAGTGACGCAGCTCAGGGGCCGGGCCCCGCGCGTGGTCTCCCTGGTGCCCTCGCTCACCGAGGCCGTCGCCGTCACCGCCCCCGGGCTGCTCGTCGGCGCCACCGACTGGTGCGCCCACCCCGCGGGGCTCGACGTCGCCCGGATCGGCGGCACCAAGAACCCCGACGTGCCCGCGGTCCTCGCCCTCCGCCCCGACCTCGTCCTCGCCAACGAGGAGGAGAACCGCGCCCCCGACCTGGACGCCCTGCGCGCGGGCGGCGCGGAGGTCCTCGTGACGGAGGTCCGCACCCTCGACCAGGGCCTCGACGCCCTCGGAGAGGTGCTCGCCGCCTGCGGCGCGCCCCGCCGCCCGCGCTGGCTGGCGGAGGCGGAGGAGGCGTGGGCGGCGGCCGAACCCGTCGGGGACGGCGTCACCGCCGTCGTGCCGATCTGGCGGCGGCCCTGGATGGTGCTCGGCCGGGACACCTTCGCCGGCGACCTCCTCGCCCGGCTCGGCGTCCGCAACCTGTACGCCGACCACCCGGAGCGCTATCCGAAGGTCCCGCTCGCCGAGCTGACCGCGGCCGGTCCGCGGCTGGTGGTCCTGCCGGACGAGCCGTACCGCTTCACGGCGGACGACGGCCCCGAGGCGTTCCCCGGGGCCGCGCCCGCGCTCGTCGACGGGCGGATGCTCACCTGGTACGGGCCGTCGCTGGCCCGGGCACCGCGGCTGCTCCACCGGGCCCTGCGAGCAGCGCTCCGCTGAGGAGCCCGCGCACGGTGTGCGCACCGGCCACCAGCCAGGCCGCGGCCAGGAGGACGTACAGGGCGACGGCCAGCCAGCGGAAGGCGTCGAGCCCGGTGTGGCGGGCGAGCCCCTCGGCGCCGGTGACGCAGGTGCCGACGGGGAAGGTGAAGGCCCACCAGGTCATCGCGAAGCCCATGCCGGCCCGCCGGGCCCGCGCCACCATCGCGCCGGCGAGCGCCAGCCACAGCAGGGCGAAGCCCATGACGGGTACGCCGTAGAGGACGGCGAAGGCGGCGAAGCCGTGCGCGTACGGCTCGGGGAGCACGCCGGCGGCGGTGTCGGCGAAGGCGTTGGCGGCGGTGGTCGACTGGCCGAGGGGGCCGAGGACGAGGAAGAGCGTGGGGGTGAGCGCGAGCGGCAGCGGGCCGGTGAGGACCAGTCGGCCGAAGACCAGCGGCAGCATCACCAGGGTGGCGAGCAGACTGATCCCGAACATCGCGTAGCAGGCGAGGAGGAGGGTCTGCCGGGCCTGGCCCTCGGGCAGGTGGGGGAGCAGCAGCGGGCCGAGCGCGGCGGAGACCATGGGCGCGACGACGGGCAGCAGCCAGACCGGGGAGGCGTGCTCGATCCGGTGCCTGACCACCATCAGGTACGGCACGGTGACCGCCGCGGCGAGGCCCACGGCGGTGCCGGCGGTGAAGAGGACGGCGTCGACGGCGACGGCGGCGGGCAGTCCGATCCAGTCCCGGCCGAGGGTCAGCGTGCCGCCGCCGACGGCGAGCAGCGCCATCGACAGACAGCCGTAGAAGGGGGCGACCGCCGGGTCCAGGAGATGGGCGCGGGCCTGGTCGGGGTGGCGGCGCCAGTGCGCGGCCCGGGCGGTGAGCAGGGTCAGCAGCATCGCGAGCGAGAGCGCCCAGACGGCGGTGCAGACGGTACGGAGACCGGGCACGGAGACCGGGAGCGCGGCTCCCGCCGTGCCGACGACGGAGGTGCCCATCACGGAGGCGTACCAGTTGGGTCCGAGGTGGCGGACGGTACGGGACGCGCGGAGGCCGGGGGTGGTGGCTCCGAGGAGGGGGCCGGAGGGTGCGAGGCTTGCCATGGCTCCACCGTCGCCCCCGCGCGCGTCCCCCACCAGGGATCATGCGGCTATGACGTCATAAGCTGGCCTTATGAGCAGGGAGCGGGACGGGAGCGGCGCGGGCTTCGGCTCGGGTGCGGGTACGGGGGCGGGCGCGGGCATGGGGGCGGGGGCGGGTACAGGGGCGGGTACGGCGGCGGGTGCGCGTGCGGGGTCCGGTAAGGGCTCCGGTACGGGCTCCGGTACGGGCTCCGGCTCCGGGACCGCGCATCTGTCGCACCGGGTTCCCGACCTCGGCGCGCTCGAACTGCTGCTCGCGGTCGCCCGGCACGGCAGCCTCGGGGCCGCCGCGCGCGAGGTGGGGATCACCCAGCCGGCGGCGAGCAGCCGGATCCGTTCGATGGAGCGGCAGCTCGGCGTGGCGCTCGTGGACCGCTCGCCGCGCGGCTCCCGGCTGACCGACGCGGGCGCGCTGGTGACGGACTGGGCACGGCGGATCGTGGAGTCGGCGGAGGCGTTCGACGCGGGCGTGCAGGCGCTGCGCGGCCGCCGGGACTCGCGGCTGCGGGTGGTGGCGTCCATGACGATCGCCGAGTACCTGCTGCCCGGGTGGCTCATCGCGCTGCGCGCGGAGCGGCCGGACACGGCGGTGTCGCTGCAGGCGGGGAACTCGGCGGTGGTCGCGGAGCGGCTGCTCGCGGGGGAGGCGGACCTCGGGTTCGTCGAGGGCCTGGCCGTCCCGGACGGGCTCGACGGCACGATCGTCGCCCACGACCGGCTGGCCGTGGTCGTGGCCCCCGCGCACCCGTGGGCCCGTCGTCGGAGGCCGATCGACCCGGCCGAGCTGGCCGCGACCCCGCTGGTGCTGCGGGAGCACGGCTCGGGCACCCGGCAGGTCCTCGACGCGGCGCTCGCCGGGCACGGCGGGCTCGCCCGGCCGCTCCTCGAACTGGCCTCCACCACCGCGGTGAAGGCGGCGGCGGTCAGCGGCGCGGGCCCCGCGGTCCTCAGCGAACTGGCGATCGCCGAGGAGCTGTCCTCGCGCCGCCTGGTCGCCGTCCCGGTCGAGGGCGTGCGCCTCGCCCGCGACCTGCGCGCCGTCTGGCCGACGGGCCACCGCCCGACCGGCCCGGCCCGCGACCTGCTCTCGTTGACGAGGTCCTAGGTCCTGCCGGCGTCCGGCCCGGCCCGGCCCGTTTTCCTCGCGGGCAGGGCAGGGCAGGGCAGGGCAGGTCCGGGCAGGGCCGGGTGGTCACAGCCGCGGTGCGCGGTGGGTGACGTGCCCGTCGACGGCGGTGAGGAGGACCGGGACGTCGGGGAGGTCCGCGGCCGGGGTGGTGAGCGGGTCGGCGGCGAGGACCGTCAGATCGGCGCGGTGGCCGACGGCGAGGCGGCCGGAGAGCCGCTCCTCGCCGGCCGCGTAGGCCGCGCCCGTGGTCAGGCCGCGCAGCGCCTCCAGAGGGGTCAGCGCCTGCTCGGGACCGTGCGGCGGCTGCGCGAGGTCGCGCGACGGGCGGCGGTGCACGGCGCCGGCGAGCACGCCCAGCGGCGGGAAGGGGGCGATGGGCCAGTCGGAGCCGAGGACCACGGTCGCCCCCGAGTCCACCAGGTCCCGGCAGCGCCAGGCGCGCCCGGCGCGCTCCTCGCCGAGCCGGCGCGACCAGTTGTCGGTGTGGTCGGCGCGGGTGAAGTCGCAGCAGTGGGTGGGCTGCATGGAGGCGACCACGCCCAGCTCGGCGAAGCGGCGCAGGGTGTCGTCCGGGACGGTCTCGATGTGCTCGACCCGGTGGCGTACGGTCGGGTCGCCGCCGGTCGCGCGGGCCCGCTCGACCGAGTCGAGGACGTGCCGGACGGCGGCGTCGCCGATGGCGTGCGTCGCGGTCGGCACCCCGGCCCGGTGCAGGGCGCCGATGATCTCCGTGTACGCCTCCGGATCCGGCCAGAAGGCGTGGGTGGACTCGCCGTGGCAGTCGGGCCGCTCCAGCCAGGCCGTGCCGTTGTCGATCGTGCCGTCCATGAAGAGCTTCACGCCCGCGACCTGCCACCGGGCGCCGCCCCGGCCCTGGAGCGCGATCAGCTCCCGCACCCCGGAGGCGTCGGTACCGGGCTGGCACCACGGGGCCACGCGCAGCCGCAGCGGCAGCCGGCCGGCGGCGTCGAGCTCGGCGAAGAGGTCGAGGCTGTCGCCGTTGGCGTCCATGACGTGCCCGCCGGTGAGCCCGGCCGCCGCCATCGCGTCGAGCGCGGAGGCGAGCCGTTCCAGGCGTTCGGCGCGGGTCGGCTGCGGGGCGACCCGCTCGACCAGCTCGCAGGCGGCGTCCTCCTGGAGCAGCCCGGTGGGACGCCCGTCGGCGTCGCAGACGATCTCGGCGGAGGCCTGGGCGAAGGTGCGGGGGCCGTCGATCCCGGCGAGTTCGAGGGCGCGGCGGGAGGCGAGCGCGGAGTGCGCGTCGAAGAGCAGCAGGAAGGCGGGGACCCCGTCGAGGACGGCGTCGAAGGGCGCGATGCCGACCGGCTCGTCGCCGAAGACGTTCGGGTCGAGGCCCCAGGCGAAGAGCCAGTCGCCGCGCCGCAGCGCCCGCACCTCGCGCGCCAGCGCCTCCCGTACGTCCCCGAGCCCGGCGCAGCCGGACAGATCGAGACCGCCGGTCAGTTCGGCACCGGTGACGGGGTGCACGTGCCCGTCGACGAAACCGGGCGTGACGACGGCCCCCCCGAGGTCGACGACGGTCGTCCCGGCCCCGGCGAGCGCCCGCACCTCCCGGTCGTCGCCGATCGCGGCGATCCGCCCGTCCCCGTCCACGGCGAGCGCACTCGCCGCGAGGAACCCCCCTGTGGCGGGGTCGAGCAGTCGTGCGGAGTGGAGGACGAGTCGGCTGGACACGGTGGCGCTCCTGAGGGTGGTGGTACGGGAAGGGGGGGTGATCGTGGTGGAGAGGGGGCGCCGGCCGGCCCGAGCGGTCGGCCCGGCGCACGCTACGGCGCCCGCCGCCCCGGCCACGGGCCCGAGGGCCGGTGCTGTGGCTGTGGCTGTGCCTGTGGCCGGGATGGGGTCCTCGGGCCGGAAGGTCAGGGGCCGGGGTCGTGGCCGTCGGCAGGAAGATCAGGGACCGGGTCCGGGGTCGGGTCCGGGGCCGGGGTCGGAGCCGTCGGCCGGAAGGTCAGGGTTCCTCGGCGGACCCGGCCTCGCGGCGGATCAGGCCGTGAGGCCGGTCCCCGTCGGGAGGCAGGAGGCAGGAGGCAGGAGGCCGGTGGTCGCCCGGGGTGCGCCCCGACCGCCGGGTCGGCGACCGACGAGGGCGGGGTTTCGTTCGCCGTTCCGGTCCCGCCACCCGCCACCGCCGCCACCCGCCGTCAGGCGCCCGCGCCCGCCGGCGCGTCGGCGGGGTCCGCCACGGTCGCCTCGGGCGCCGCCGGCTCCGTCGCCGCTCGCGGCACCGCCGCCTCGGCCGCTGCCGTGGGGGAGTAGTCGAGGGGGAGGGTGCCGGTGGCGCCGGGGGCGTCGAGGGTGCCCGGGGGGAGGTCCAGGGCGCGTTCGGCGGTGCTGAGGGCGAGGCGGGTGACGGCCGGGGGGCGGTCGGTGCGGTCGGAGTTTGCGTGGGCGCCCAGGCCGTCGAGGACGACGAGGACCTGGATGGCCGCCGACCGCGCGTCGTCCGTGCGGAACTCGCCGCGCGCGACGCCGTCGAGGATCAGGGTCTCCAGGCGGTCGTCGGAGGCGAGCTCCATGCGGGTGACGCGCTCCCGCAGGACCGGGCGGTAGCGGCTCAGGTGCCGGGCGTTGATCCAGAGGCGGCTGATGTCGTCGTAGCCCTCGCCGGACGAGAGGGCGAAGTAGCGGGCCAGGTACTGCGCGGGGGTGCCGTCCGGGCGCTCGGCCGGCAGCAGGGTGTCGAGCTCGCCGAGGGCCGCCGCCGAGAACGCCTCGGCCACCAGGTCCTCGGCCGAGGGGAAGTAGTGGCTGATCAGGCCGGGCCTGACCGACAGCTCTTCGGCGACCCGCCGCAGGGTGACGCACTCCAGGCCCTCGGTGAGGGCGATCCGTGCGGCGGTGGTGACGATCTCCGCCCGCCGGGCCTCGGGTGATTTCCGGATTCGCTTGCGCTGGACGCTTGACGACATACCGGTGATGCTATTGAGTGTGCGACCAATAAGCAACCAGGTGGGCAATCACGCACCGGAGGGCCGCATGGCTTCCACGATCCCCGACCCGCGCCCCGGGACAGAGCGCGAGCGGGCACCCCTGCCGGCCGCCGACCGGCCCGGCCGCGTCGAGGCCCACGGCATCGACCACATCCCGGACGCCGAGCGCCACGGCCACCCCCGTGAGCTCTTCTCCGTCTGGGCCGCGGCGAACGTCAACTACCTCAGCCTCGTCATCGGCGGCGCCCTCGTCCTCATGGGCCTCGACCTCGTGCAGGCGCTCGGCGTGATCGTGGTCGGCAACCTCTTCTGGGTGCTCACCGGCGTGCTCGCCACCTCCGGCCCGGCCGCCGGCGCGCCCAGCGAGGTCGTCACCCGAGCCGTCTACGGCGTCCGCGGCAACCGCGTGAACAACGCGGTCGGCGGCTGGCTGGTCTCCGTCTGCTACTTCGCCCTCAACCTCGCCGCCGCCGCGGCCGCCGCCTTCGCGCTCGTCGAGGAGGCCGGGATCCCGGCGAACGTCCCGGTGAAGATCGCCGTCGTGGTCGTCATCGCCGCCCTCACGCTGACCATCAGCGTCTACGGCCACGCGCTGATCATCCGGCTCTACCTGCCGATCACGCTCACCCTGACCGCCGCCTTCGCCGTCGTCGCCCTCGCCGTGTTCCGGCACGCCGACTTCGGGTACGCCCCCGCCGAGCCGCTCTCCGGCCTCTCCCTGTGGGCGGTGCTCCTGGCGGGCACCACGATGATCGCCTCGGGCCCGCTCTCCTACACGACGAGCGCCGACTTCTCCCGCTACCTGCCCCGCGACAGCTCCCCCCGCGCCGTCGCCCTGTGGACCGCGCTCGGCGCGTTCGTCCCCAGCGTCGTGGTCTGTTCGCTCGGCGCGTTCGCCGCGACCGCCGTCGACATGTCCGACCCCCAGACCGCGCTGCAGGAGATCCTGCCCGGCTGGTTCGTGCCGGTCTTCCTGCTCTCCCTGGTCCTCGGCACCATCGCCATCAACGCCCTCACCGCCTACAGCGCGGGCCTCGCCCTCCAGGCCGTCGGCCTGCGGATCCGGCGGACCGTCAGCGTCCTCTTCGACGGGGCCGTCGCCGTCGCCCTCACCCTCTACGCGCTGCTGGTCTCCGACTTCCTGGACACCGTCAGCAACGCCCTCCAGGCGATCACCGTCCTCACCGGCCCGATGATGTGCGTCTACGCCACCGACATCGTGCTGCGCCGCCGCCGCTACGACTCCGCCGCCCTCGCCGACGAGACCCCCGGCAGCCCCTTCTGGTACTCCGGCGGCTTCAACCCCGCCGGTACGGCGGCCCTCCTCGGCGGTCTCGCCGCCGGCGCCCTCTGCGTCGACAGCGTCTACACCGGGCCCGTCGCCTCCGCCGTCGGCATGGACCTCTCGCTCCCCGTCGGCATGGTGGTGGCCACCGTCCTCTACGTGGTCCTCGGCCGCCGCGCGGTCGCCGCCACCACCCCCGCGGGCACCACCCCCGCCGCCTGACCGCGGCCCCCGAACCGCGGGGCGGCCGGACCGCCCACCCCGGCCGCCCCGCGCACCCCGCTCACCGGCGTACGGCCGCCTCCGCCGCCGCGCGGACCAGCCCCCGTACGACCCGGAAGTCCTCGCCCATCTCGGGGTGCCACTGCACCCCGAGGGCCCAGGCGGGGCCCGCCAGCTCCACCGCCTCCACCGTGCCGTCCTCCGCGTACGCCGAGGCCGCGAGCCCCGCGCCCAGCCGGTCCACCGCCTGGTGGTGGTACGTCGGCACCTCGGCGAGCTCCGGGACGAGGGAGGCGTACAGCGTCCCCGGCACCGGCTTCACCGGGTGGCGCCCCATCACCCCCACCGCCTCCACGTGCCCGTCCACGTGCTGCGTCAGCGTCCCGCCCAGGGCCACGTTGAGCAGCTGCATCCCCCGGCAGACGCCGAGCAGCGGGGTGCCGGAGGCGAGCGCCGCGTCGATCAGCGCCAGCTCCCACGCGTCCCGCTCCCGCGCCGGCGGGCCGGTCCGCGGATCGGGCTCGGCCCCGTACCGCACGGGCTCCACGTCCGCCCCGCCCGCCACGACCAGACCGTCGAGCCGGGCCAGTACGGCCGCCGCGGCGCCCGGCTCGTCCGGCGGCAGCATCGCCACCAGGCCGCCGCCCTCCCGCACGTACCGCGGGTACGGCGCGGGCAGCAGCGCCGCCGGCATGTCCCACACCCCCCAGCGGGCCCGGTCGAGATAGGTCGTCACACCGATGAGCGGCTTGGCCACGGCACTGCCTCCTGGACTCGCGGAACGTGCGCCGCCGACTCTAGGGCCTCGCCCGGGCCAATGGACCGCGGACATACCTTTCAGGCCAGGAAGCCGCGCAGCAGCGCCGCCGTCCCCGCGCAGTGCTCCCGCATCACCTCGCGTGCCGCGTCCGCCTCCCCGTCCAGGACCGCCTCGACCAGCGCCGTGTGCTGGTGCTGGGAGTGCTCCAGGTTGCGGACCAGGAGCGGGATGCAGTCGAGCAGGTCGTTGACGGTCGCGCGGACCGCCGCGTACTGGGCCGTCAGGCTGGGGGAGCCGGAGAGCTCGGCCAGCGTCAGGTGGAGCAGCGTGTCCTGGCGGCGGTAGTCGGCGGGCTGCGCGTCACGGGTGGCCGCGAGCGCCGCCCGCAGCCGCTCCGCGCCCGCCGCGTCCAGGCCCTGCCCGGCGCACAGCCCGGCCGCGCCCACCTCCAGGACCTCCCGGAAGCGCAGCGCGTCCTCCATGTCGACGGACGCGATCCGGCGGCGCAGCTCGGCCTCGTCGGGGCCCTGCGGGCGGGGCAGCACGAACGTTCCGCCGTAGCGGCCGCGCCGGCTCTCCACCAGACCCTGCTCCTGGAGGACCTTCAGGGCCTCGCGCAGCGTCACCCGGCTGATCCCCATCCGCTCGGCCAGCTCCCTCTCGGCGGGCAGCCGTTCGCCGTCCGGGACCAGGCCGAGCCGGACCACCTGGAGGAGCTGCTCCAGGGCCTCCTCGAAGCCGTTGCCGGCCCGCACCGGGCGCAGCACCGGCGTCAACCGGTCGGCCGGGCCCGCCGGTTCACTCGTACGGATCACTTCTCGTCACCCCTGCCCCTGACGCTTCCCAAGCAATGGTCTCGCCCCATACCTTATGACTCCCGGCAGCCGAACGAGGAGAGTCGTCCCGTGGCAGACCGCACACCCCCGCTGACCGTCGAGGAGCTGCGCTCCCTCGTGACGGCCGGCGAGATCGACACCGTCGTCCTCGCCTTCCCCGACATGCAGGGCCGGCTCCAGGGAAAGCGGTTCGCCGCCCCCTTCTTCCTCGACGAGGTCCTCGCCCACGGCACCGAGGGGTGCAACTACCTCCTCGCCGTCGACACCGAGATGAACACCGTCGACGGCTACGCGATGTCCTCCTGGGAGAACGGCTACGGCGACTTCGCCCTGCGCCCCGACCTCGCCACCCTGCGCCGGACCCCGTGGAACGAGGCCACCGCCCTGGTCACCGCCGACCTGGCCTGGGCCGACGGCTCGCCCGTCGTCGCCGCGCCGCGCCAGATCCTCCGCCGCCAGCTGGAGCGCCTCGCCGCCCACGGCCTCACCGCCCACGTCGGCACCGAGCTGGAGTTCATCGTCTTCCGGGACACCTACGAGCAGGCCTGGGACTCCGGCTACCGGGACCTCACCCCGGCCAACCAGTACAACATCGACTACTCGATCCTCGGCGGCGGCCGCGTCGAGCCCCTGCTGCGCCGCATCCGCAACGAGATGGCCGCCGCCGGACTGACCGTCGAGTCCGCCAAGGGCGAGTGCAACCCCGGCCAGCACGAGATCGCCTTCCGCTACGACGAGGCCCTCGTCACCTGCGACCAGCACGCGGTCTACAAGACCGGCGCCAAGGAGATCGCCGCCCAGGAGGGGTACTCCCTCACCTTCATGGCCAAGTACAACGAGCGCGAGGGCAACTCCTGCCACATCCACCTCTCGCTCCAGGACGCCGGCGGCCGCAACGTGATGGCGGGCGACGACCCGCACGGCATGTCCCCCGTCATGCGGCACTTCCTCGCCGGACAGCTCGCCGGCCTCCGCGACCTCTCCCTCCTCCTCGCTCCCAACGTCAACTCCTACAAGCGGTTCCAGCCCGGCTCCTTCGCCCCCACCGCCGTCGCCTGGGGCCACGACAACCGCACCTGCGCCTTCCGGGTCGTCGGCCACGGCCCCTCCACCCGCTTCGAGAACAGGGTCCCCGGCGGCGACGTCAACCCCTACCTCGCCGTCGCCGCGATGGTCGCCGCCGGCCTCCACGGCATCGAGCGGGGCCTCGAACTCCCGCCGCCCTGCCCCGGGAACGCCTACGCCGCCGACCTCGCCCACGTCCCCACCACCCTGCGCGAGGCCGCCGAGCTCTGGGAGACCAGCGAGATCGCCAAGGAGGCCTTCGGCGCCGAGGTCGTCGCCCACTACCGCAACATGGCGCGCGTCGAACTCGCCGCCTTCGACGCGGCGGTCACCGACTGGGAACTGCGCCGCTCCTTCGAACGCCTCTGAGACCGCCTCCGAGACCGCCTCCGAGACCGCCTCCGAAGACCGCCCTCCGAAGACCGCCTCCGACGAACGCCTCCGAGAGGAACGACAGCCGTTGCTCACCGAACTCCCGGTACTGAACCCCGCGACCGAGGAACTCGTCGCCACCGTCCCCGCCGCCACCCCCGCCGACGTCGACGCCGCCGTCACCCGGGCCGCCGCCGCCCAGACCGCCTGGGCCGCCGCCGCGCCCGCCGACCGCGCCCGGCTGCTGCGCCGCTTCGCCGCCGTCGTCGACGTCCACGCCGAGGAACTCGCCCGACTGGAGGTCCGCGAGGCGGGCCACACGATCGGCAACGCCCGCTGGGAGGCCGGCAACGTCCGCGACCTCCTCGACTACGCGGCCGGCGGCGTCGAGCGCCTGAACGGCCGTCAGATCCCGGTCCCCGGCGGTCTCGACGTCACCCTTCTCGAACCGTTTGGCGTCGTGGGCGTCATCGCGCCCTGGAACTTCCCGATGCCGATCGCCGCCTGGGCCACCGCACCCGCCCTCGCCGCCGGCAACGCCGTCCTCCTCAAACCGGCCGAGACCACCCCGCTCACCGCCCTGCGCCTCGCCGCCCTCGCCCTGGAGGCGGGCCTCCCGGAGCACCTCTTCCAGGTCCTGCCCGGCGAGGGGCCCGTGGCGGGCGAGGCCCTCGTCGCCCACCCCGGGATCGCCAAGATCGTCTTCACCGGCTCCACCCGCACCGGCAAGAGGATCATGGCCAAGGCCGCCGACCAGGTGAAGCGCCTCACCCTCGAACTCGGCGGCAAGAGCCCCAACATCGTCTTCGCCGACGCCGACGTCGAGGCGGCCGCCGCCGCTGCCCCCATGGCCTTCCTCGACAACAGCGGCCAGGACTGCTGCGCCCGCACCCGGATCCTCGTGCAGCGGAGCGCGTACGACCGCTTCCTGGCGCTCCTCACCCCGGCGATCGAGGAGACCGTCGTCGGCGACCCGCTCGACGAGCGCACGCAGATGGGGCCGCTGATCTCCCGCGCCCAGCTCGACCGGGTCCGCTCCTACGTCCCCGAGGGCGCGGAGGCCATCGTCGGCAAGGCGCCCGAAGGACCCGGCTTCTGGTTCCCGCCGACCGTCCTCACCGGCGTTCCGGAGGACGCCCCCTGCGCGGTCGAGGAGATCTTCGGGCCCGTCGCCGTCGTCCTCCCCTTCGAGGACGAGGCCGACGCGATCCGGCTCGCCAACGCCACCCCGTACGGCCTGTCCGGCTCGATCTGGACCCGCGACGTCGGCCGCGCCCTGCGGGCCTCCCGCGCCGTCCGGGCCGGGAACCTCTCCGTCAACTCCCACTCCAGCGTCCGCTACTGGACCCCCTTCGGCGGCTTCCGGCAGTCCGGCCTCGGCCGGGAGCTCGGCCCCGACGCCCTGACCGCCTTCACAGAGACCAAGAACGTCTTCATCAGCACGGAAGGCTGACCATGACCACCGAAGAGATCATCTGCCGCCGGCTCGTCGGCCGCACCGCCGTCATCACCGGAGCCGGCAGCGGCATCGGCCTCGCCACCGCCCGCCGGCTCGCCTCCGAGGGCGCGAACGTCGTCTGCGGCGACATCGACGAGCGGGCCGGGAAGGCGGCCGCCGAGGCCGTCGGCGGCACCTTCGTCAAGGTCGACGTCACCGACCCGGAGGAGGTCGAGGCGCTCTTCCGCATCGCCTTCGAGACCTACGGCTCCGTCGACATCGCCTTCAACAACGCCGGCATCTCGCCGCCCGACGACGACTCCATCCTGGACACCGGCCTCGAGGCCTGGAAGCGCGTCCAGGACGTCAACCTCACCTCCGTCTACCTCTGCTGCAAGGCCGCCCTGCCGTACATGCGACGCCAGGGGAAGGGCTCCATCATCAACACCGCGTCCTTCGTGGCGATCATGGGCGCGGCGACCAGCCAGATCTCGTACACCGCCTCCAAGGGCGGCGTCCTCGCCATGTCCCGCGAGCTCGGCGTCCAGTTCGCCCGCGAGGGCATCCGGGTCAACGCGCTCTGCCCCGGGCCGGTCAACACCCCGCTCCTCCAGGAGCTGTTCGCCACGGACCCGGAGCGGGCCGCCCGCCGGCTCGTGCACATCCCGGTGGGCCGGTTCGCCGAGGCCGACGAGATCGCGGCGGCCGTCGCCTTCCTCGCCAGCGACGACTCCTCGTTCGTCAACGCCTCCGACTTCCTCGTCGACGGCGGCATCTCGGGCGCGTACGTGACCCCGCTGTAGCCGTCAGAGGAAGGTCCGGCCCTCGCCCCGGTAGGTGGGGACCGTGTCCACCACACGGTCCCCCTCCACCAGGTGCAGCACGTCGAACCGCTCGCACAGCTCGCCGGCCTTCGCGTGCCGGAACCACACCTTGTCGCCGATCCGCAGATCGTCCGCCGGCGAGCCGAGCAGCGGCGTCTGCACCTCGCCGGGACCCTCCCGCGGGTCGTAGCGCAGCCCCTCCGGGAGGTACGGGACCGGCAGCCGGTCCCGGCCGGCCGCACCGGACGCCGGATAGCCGCCGCCGAGCACGGTGACGCAGCCGACGCCGGGCCGCCGCACCACGGGCAGCGCGAAGAGCGCCGCCGGGCGGCCGGTGAAGGACGAGTAGCCGTCGAAGAGCCGCGGCACGTAGAGCCCCGAACCGGCGGCGATCTCGGTGACCGCGGCCTCGGCGGCGGTGTGCTGGACGCTGCCGGTGCCGCCGCCGTTCACGAACTCCAGGTCCGGTGCCACCGCCCGTACGGCTCCGACCACCGCCGCCCGGCGCTCGGCCAGCTCCCGGCGGGCCACCGCCTGCATCGCCCGGACCGCCCGCGACCGCAGCGGCCGGCCGGCGACCGCGTCGCCGACACCCGCGACGTGGCCCTCGTACGCCATCAGACCCACGAGGCGGAACCCCGGCCGCCGCACCACCGAGCGGGCCGGCTCCGCCAGCTGCGCCGGGGTCCGCAGCGGCGAGCGCCGCGCCCCGACCCGCACCCGGCCGCCGAACAGCCGCAGCGCCGTGTCCATCTCCAGGCAGACCCGCACCTCCTCGGTGCCGCCGGCCCGCGCCGCGTCGACGAGATCGAGCTGCGCCACGTCGTCCACCATCACCGTCACGGCGGCGGCGAGCTTCGGATCCCGCGCCAGCTCCGCGAAACCGGCCCGGTCGGCCGACGGATACGCCAGCAGGACGTCCGTGAAACCGGCCCGCGCCAGCCACAGCGACTCGGCGAGCGTGAACGACATGACCCCGGCGAAACCGTCGCGCGCGAGGACCCGTTCGAGCAGCGCCCGGCAGCGCACGGACTTGCTCGCCACCCGGATCGGTTTCCCGCCCGCGCGCCGCACCAGATCGTCCGCGTTCGCGTCGAACGCCTCCAGATCGACCAGCGCCAGCGGCGCGTCCAGGGCGGCGGTGGCCCGGTCGTACCGGGCCCGGTCGGCGGCACGGGGAGTCATGGCCCGAGCTTGCCAGACCGTCAGGGGGGTCGGTACCCCTCGGTTCCCGCGCGGCGGGGAACAGCCCGTAGAGTGACGGGCATTGTCGGCAGGAGCAGGGGGCGGGATGACCAGCGAGCAGAACCCCCGCACGCCCCGCGACACGGAGACCCTCCCTCCCCCCGGCGCGGCCCCCGCGGCCCCGCCCACGAGCGCCCTCTCGGCCCTCACCACCGACCTCACGCCCCCTCCGCCCCCGGCTCCCCGCCCCGCCCCGAGGCCCGCGACGGCCCCCGCTCCGCGCCCGGCCGCTGATACGGCCCCGGCCCCTCGGCCGTCCACCGGTACGGCCCCGGCCCCGAGGCCCGCGACGAGCACCCCTCCTCGCCCGGCCGCGGCTCCGGCCTCCGCCCCGAGGCCCGCGGCGGCCCCGGCCCCGCGCCCGTCCACCGGTACGGCCCCGGCCCCGAGGCCCGGGACGGGCACCCCACCGCGTCCGGCCGCGGCCCCGGCCTCCGCCCCGAGGCCCGCGACGGCCCCGGCCCCGCGCCCGGCCGCCGGCACGGCCCCCGCCGCGAAGCCCGCGACGACCGCCGCCCCGCTCCCGGAGGCCCGTACCGCCCCGCGCCCCGCGTCCGCCTCGGATCCGCTGCCCCCGGCCGCCGTCCCGCGCCGCCCGTCCACCGCGCCGCACGCCCCGCGCGGTGCCACCGGTCAGGCCGGTCCGCCGCCGCCCCGCCCCGCGCGGCCGCCGGTGGCCACCCCGCCCGCCCGGCCCGTGGCCGCGCCGCGCCCGGCCGGGATCGGCTCCGTGCCGCTGCCGCCGCCGCGCGCGGCCGACGTCGTGCCCGCCGTGGAGACGACCACGCGGCTGCGGCCCGTACGGGTGCCGTCGTACGGCGTGGAGGAGACCGCCGTCGAGACGACGACCCGGCTGCGGCCGATACGGGAGCGGCGGCGAGGGCGCGCCCTGGCCGCCGCGGCGTGCGTCGTGCTCGGCGTCGGGCTGATCGGCGGGGCGCTCGCCGGGATGTGGCTCGCCGCGGACGGCGGCGGGAGGCCCGCCGAACCCGCCGAGTACACCGTCGCCAAGGAGCTCTGGCACAACGCGCCGGTCGACACCCTCTTCCCGCGCACCCTGACGGCCCCCCAGGCCGGACCCGGGCCCTCCGCCCGCACCTGGACGCGGGTCGTCGTCGCCCCCGACGCGCCCTGCGCCGCCGCCTCCCTCGCCCCCAGGCTGCTCACCGCGCTGCGCCCCCTCGGCTGCGAGCGCGTGCTGCGCGCCACGTACACCGACGCCACCGCCAGCAGCGTCCTCACGGTCGGTCTGGTCTTCACCCGCGCCGAGGCCGAGGCCCAGCGCGCCCTCGGCGGCCGCGGACTCGCCACCCGCCTCGGCCAGGACGTACCGCCCGCGCTGCCCGGGCCGGGCACCGTCGCCGCCGGGTTCGGCCAGGCCCAGCGGGCCGGCTGGTGGGTGTCCGCCCCCGCCGACCTGCCCGTCGTCGTGACGGCCGTCTCCGGTTTCGCCGACGGCCGCGCCGTCGACCGCGCCGTCCCCGCCGACCAGGCCATGAAGAAGGACCGGGCCGACGCCGTCGCCCAGTCCGGCCTCGGTCACGAGGCCCTCGGCATCGCCGAGGGCCTGGAGAAGCAGCTCCGCACCACCGCCCTGAACGCGGCGAAGGAAGAGGAACAGCGGTGACCCCGCCCCGCCCCCGCACCCGGCCCCGCAACGGCGTCCGCACCGCGCTCACCGCCCCGGCCGTCGCGCTCCTCGCCGCCGCGTTCTCCGTGCTCCCCGCCGCCACGCCCGCGCACGCCGACGCCATCCGCGACCGCCAGTGGGGCCTCGACACCCTCCGTACGGAGGAGGCCTGGCGCACCACCAAGGGCGAGGGCGTCACCGTCGCCGTCCTCGACACCGGTGTCGACGCCGACCACCCGGACCTCGCCGGCTCCGTCCTGCCGGGCAAGGACTTCATCGGCTTCGGCGCCGCCGAGGGCGACGCCCACTGGGCCCGGCACGGCACCGCCATGGCCGGCATCATCGCCGGCCACGGCCACGGCTGGGCCGAGGACAGCGGCGTCCTCGGCATCGCCCCCGGCGCCCGCGTGCTGCCCGTCCGGGTCATCCTGGAGGGCAAGGACAAGGCCCGCGAGAAGGCCCGCAAGACCCGCGGCACCGCCCTCGCCGAGGGCATCCGCTGGGCCGCCGACCACGGCGCCGACGTCATCAACCTCTCTCTCGGCGACGACTCGGAGTCCGCCCACCCCGACCCCGGCGAGGACGCCGCCGTCCAGTACGCCCTCGCCAAGGGCGTCTCCGTGGTCGCCTCCGCCGGCAACGGCGGCGAGAAGGGCGACCACGTCTCCTACCCGGCCGCCTACCCCGGCGTCATCGCCGTCACCGCCGTCGACCGCTTCGGCACCCGCGCCTCCTTCTCCACCCGCCGCTGGTACGCCACGGTCAGCGCGCCCGGCGTCGACATCGTCATCGCCGATCCGGACCGCAAGTACTACGAGGGCTGGGGCACCAGCGCCGCCGCCGCGTTCGTCTCCGGCGCCGTCGCCCTCGTCCGCTCCGCCCACCCCGACCTGACCCCCGCCCAGGTCAAGAAGCTCCTCGTGGACACCGCCCGCGACCGGCCCGAGGGCGGCCGCAGCGACGCGAAGGGCTACGGCACGGTCGACCCGGCCGCCGCCATCGAGGCCGGCGCCGCCCTGAAGGCCGGCGACCCGAAGAACGCCACCACCGGCTACCGGGGCCAGTACTTCGGCCAGGGCCCCGTCGCGGCCGAGGAGGAGAGCGGCGCCCCGGGCCTGCTCGCCCCGCTCGCCGGCGGCCTCGGCGCGCTCCTGCTGCTGGCCGCCGTCGTCCTCCACCGGACCGGCCGCGTCCGCTGACCGCCGGGCCGTTAGGCTCGGGGCGTGGAGCTCAAGAACATCCCCGACCCCGGTTTCTCCGACGACGACGGCACCGCCGACCCGGCGCTCGCCGCGGCCCTCGCGGCCTGGGCGGCGGACAGAACCGCCCACGGCCCCGTCCTGGAGGCGCTGCGCGGCGCCCGGCTCCTCGTCCCCGTCGTCGCCGTGCTCGGCGAGGTGGAGACCGACCCGGAGACCGGGCTGAAGCGGGAGAAGACCAGCGACATGGCGGTTCCGACGCTGACCGCCGGCGACCGGCGCGGGCTGCCCGCCTTCACCTCGATCGCCTCGCTCGCCCTGTGGGACCCGGCCGCCCGGCCCGTCGCCGTCCCGCTCCGGCAGGCGCTCGCCGCCCTCGTCCACGAGAAGGCCGACACCCTGGTCCTCGACATGGCGGGCCCGGTGCCGTACCAGGTGAGCGGCACCGCGCTGCTGGCCCTCGCCGAGGGCCGCACCAGCACCGACCCGCTGGACGACCCGGCGGTGCGGGACGCGGTGCGCGCCGCCCTCGCCGCCGAGCCGGCCGTCCTCCGCGCCCACCTCGGCCCCGGCTCCGCCGACGGCACCCTCGCCCTGGTCCTCGCCGGGGACGCGGCCCCGGCCGAGACCGCCCAGCGGGTGGCCCGGGCGCTGGCGGCCGACGAAACACTGAGGGCCCGCCTGGTGCGGGGCCTCGACCTGGCACTGCTGCCGGCCGCGGCCACCCCTCCGGGCGAGCCCTTCTACGTAAGGGACCGGTCGTAAGGACCGGCCGTGAGGGACCGGTCGTAAGGACCGGTCGTGAGGGACCGGCCGTGAGGGACCGGTCCCGGCGGACCGGTCCTAGCCGTACACGGCGCCCGTGTACTTCTCGCCCGGGCCCTGGCCCGGCTCGTCCGGGGCGATCGACGCCTCGCGGAAGGCGAGCTGGAGGGACTTCAGGCCGTCGCGCAGCGGGGCGGCGTGGAAGGACGAGATCTCCGTGGTGCTCGCGTCGAGGAGGCCCGCGAGCGCGTGGATCAGCTTGCGCGCCTCGTCGAGGTCCTTGTGCTCGTCGCCCTCCTCGGTGAGGCCGAGCTTGACCGCGGCGGCGCTCATCAGGTTGACGGCGACGGTCACGATCACCTCGACCGCCGGGACCTCGGCGATGTCACGGGCCATGGCCTCGAAGTCGGGGTTGTCGTCGGTCCGGCCGGGGGCGGTCGTGGACTCGTTCTGGGGGGTCTCGCTCATGCCCCACACGATAAGCGGGCGGACGGTTCGCGCCGACCGCCGGGTCCTGCTAACCTTGTGTAACGACCGGCCGGACACCTGTGTGCCCGGCCCACAAGTGGAGGCTCCGATCTCCCACCTGACCGCCCTCACGGGCGGCGGGTCACCGGTCAGGTGGCGCCCATCGTTCCGTACGGACGATGGAGCCGCCCGATGTGCGCCCCGCGGTTGACCGTGGTGGTGCTCCGGTTTGCCTTGGAGCCCCGCCTGTGTCCCGTCCGGGGCATTTTTTGTGCACCCGCTCGGTTGGTCTCAGTGATTTCACGTGACGTGTCCGTCCGCCAAGGCGGTCGCGTGGTGCTACCGAGGAGGATCCATCAGCGCCGAGCCCCGCATCAACGAGCGGATTCGCGTTCCCGAGGTGCGTCTTGTCGGCCCCAGCGGCGAGCAGGTGGGCATCGTCCCCCTTGCCAAGGCCCTGGAGCTCGCGCAGGAGTACGACCTCGATCTTGTCGAGGTCGCGGCGAACGCCCGTCCGCCCGTGTGCAAGCTCATGGACTACGGGAAGTTCAAGTACGAGTCGGCCATGAAGGCCCGTGAGGCGCGCAAGAACCAGGCGCACACGGTCATCAAGGAGATGAAGCTCCGGCCGAAGATCGACCCGCACGACTACGACACCAAGAAGGGTCACGTCGTCCGGTTCCTCAAGCAGGGCGACAAGGTCAAGATCACGATCATGTTCCGTGGTCGTGAGCAGTCCCGGCCCGAGCTCGGCTACCGCCTCCTGCAGCGCCTCGCCGAGGACGTCCAGGAGCTTGGCTTCATCGAGTCCAACCCGAAGCAGGACGGCCGGAACATGATCATGGTTCTGGGTCCGCACAAGAAGAAGACCGAGGCCATGGCCGAGGCGCGCGAGGCCCAGGCCGCGCGCAAGGCGGAGCGCCAGGGCATCGCGCCCGAGGCCGCCGCCCCGGCCGCCGCCGAGGAGACTTCGGTCGACACGTCGGCCGAGAACGCCGAGGCGTGATCGGAGGGGCTGCCCCCGTGGCAGCCCCCGGGTCCCGCCCGGACCACCACACGAAGGATTGACGCTCCCGGTTCTCCGGTGCCCGCACCGGGGGAGCGCCACTGACGAGGAGATAACGGCGCTATGCCGAAGAACAAGACGCACTCCGGTGCCAAGAAGCGCTTCAAGGTCACCGGCTCCGGCAAGATCCTGCGCGAGCGCGCCGGCAAGCGCCACCTGCTCGAGCACAAGTCGTCCAAGCTGACGCGTCGCCTCACCGGCAACGCCGAGATGGCCCCGGGTGACGCCGCCAAGATCAAGAAGATGCTGGGCATCTGAGCTTGATCTCCCGCCCTCGGCCCCCGAGGGCATCCGGCCAAGACCGGGACCCATCCGTTTTCCGGGTCGTGTGAACACACCACGGCCCCGCTACAAGGAGTAAGAAGTGGCACGCGTCAAGCGGGCAGTCAACGCCCACAAGAAGCGCCGGGCGATCCTCGAGCAGGCCTCCGGCTACCGCGGTCAGCGTTCGCGCCTGTACCGCAAGGCCAAGGAGCAGGTCACCCACTCGCTGGTCTACAACTACAACGACCGCAAGAAGCGCAAGGGCGACTTCCGTCAGCTGTGGATCCAGCGCATCAACGCCGCTGCCCGCCAGAACGGCATGACGTACAACCGCCTCATCCAGGGTCTGAAGGCCGCCAACATCGAGGTGGACCGCAAGATCCTCGCCGAGCTGGCCGTCAACGACACCAACGCGTTCGCCGCGCTGGTCGAGGTCGCGCAGAAGGCCCTCCCGGCCGACGTCAACGCCCCGAAGGCCGCCGCCTGATCTTCCAGGCCGCAGTACTTCCGACCGGACCCGCAGGCCTCGCGCCTGCGGGTCCGGTGCGTTGACCGTCGTTCCCGCATCCCCGACGAGACCAGACAGAGAGCCGCAGGCACATGTCCACCCCCGAGCTGATCTCCCCGCGTTCCCCGCGCGTCGTCGCCGCCCGGCGGCTCGCCAAGCGCAACTTCCGGGGCAAGGACCGCCTCTTCCTCGCCGAGGGCCCGCAGGCCGTCCGCGAGGCCGTCGCGCACCGGGGCCCGGACGGCGCCCCCACCCTCGTCGAGCTCTTCACCACCGTCGAGGCCGCCGAGCGGTACGCCGCCATCGTCGAGGCCGCCCGCGCCGCCGGCGCACGCGTCCACCACGCCTCCGACGCCGTCCTCGCCGAGGTCTCCCAGACCGTCACCCCGCAGGGCCTCGTCGGCGTCTGCCGCTTCCTCGACTCGCCCTTCGAGACGATCCTCGCCGCGAAGCCCAAGCTGGTCGCCGTCCTCGCGCACGTCCGCGACCCCGGGAACGCCGGCACCGTGCTCCGCTGCGCCGACGCCGCCGGCGCCGACGCGGTGATCCTCACGGACGCCTCGGTCGACCTGTACAACCCGAAGTCGGTCCGCGCCTCCGTCGGCTCCCTCTACCACCTTCCCGTCGCCGTCGGCGTCCCCGTCGAGCAGGCCGTCGCGGGCCTCAAGGCCGCGGGCGTCCGCATCCTCGCCGCCGACGGCGCCGGTCAGGACGACCTCGACGACGAGCTCGACGCCGGCACCATGGGCGGCCCCACCGCCTGGATCTTCGGCAACGAGGCCTGGGGGCTGCCCGAGGAGACCCGCGCCCTCGCCGACGCCGTCGTCCGCGTCCCCATCCACGGCAAGGCCGAGAGCCTCAATCTCGCCACGGCCGCGGCGGTCTGCCTGTACGCCTCCGCCCGCGCCCAGCGCCCCCGCCGCACGGCCTGAACCACCCCGCCGGCCCACCCCGCGCCGTATCCCACGGCTGTGATTCGGCCACCCCGTGTGCCCTTCCGGCTCCCGCCGGTCACCCTCGCCCAGTAGAGTGACGCACTCGGGGCCCACTGCGGTACACGGAGGGGTGGGAGACGGGGATGACGGCCGGCACGGACAGTCCCGCGCGAACCGCACGGCGAGGCGGAGACGGGACGCGCGCGCCCGCGACCGAGCCCTGGCCCGGGATCGACCCCGACGACCTGCCCGACGGGCTCGTCGTCGCCGACGAGCACGGCCGGGTGGTCTGCTTCAACGCCGCCGCCAGCCGCATCACGGCCGTCCCGGTCGCCGAGGCGCTCGGCCGGCCCCTCGACCAGGCGCTGCCCCTGGAGGACCTCAAGGGGCACCGCTGGTGGCCCCTCACCGACCCGTACGGCGGCCTCGCCACCCGGCGCGGCCAGCCCGAGCGGAACCTCCTCCTGCCCGGCGGCCGCGAGGTCCTCGTCTCCGCCCGCTACGTCCGCGAGCACCCCACCGGACCCGTCCGGCGGGTCGTCGTCTCGCTGCGCGGCACCGAGGCCCGCCGCCGCTCCGAGCGCAGCCACGCCGAACTCATCGCCACCGTCGCCCACGAACTGCGCTCCCCGCTCACCTCCGTCAAGGGCTTCACCGCCACCCTCCTCAGCAAGTGGGAGCGGTTCACCGACGAGCAGAAGCGGCTGATGCTGGAGACCGTCGACGCCGACGCCGGCCGCATCAAACGGCTCATCGCCGAGCTCCTCGACATCTCCCGGATCGACGCGGGCCGCCTGGAGGTCCGCCGCCAGCCCGTCGACATCACCGCCGCCGTCGGCCGCCACATCCAGGTGCACACCACCGGCGGTCAGGCCCCCGACCGCTTCTTCGTCCGGACCCGCCCCGGACTGCCCGCGCTCTGGGCCGACCCCGACAAGATCGACCAGATCCTCGGCAACCTCCTGGAAAACGCGGTGCGCCACGGCGCCGGAACCGTCACCATCGAGGTGGCGCCCCGCACCGCGGGCGACGACGGCACCGGCGAGGAGGGGACGGAGGTCACCGTGAGCGACGAAGGACCGGGCATCCCCGAGGAGTCCATGAACCGCGTCTTCACGCGCTTCTGGCGCGGCAGCAAGCGCGGCGGCACCGGACTCGGCCTCTACATCGTCAAGGGCCTCGTCGAGGCCCACGGCGGCACCATCACCGTCGGACGCGGCCCGCGCGGCGGGGCCGAATTCCGATTTATCCTGCCCGTCGGCGCCCCGGCCCATCTCGTCTGACGTCTCACCCACCGAGACCCGACGGGATCCAGAGCCACCGGGGCCCCCACGGGCTCATCAGCGTGTCCCCACCCCGTTAGACTCGACCTTTGGCACGTTTGCGCCCTTGTCGTCTGTCGTCGAACCGGGGTCGCCCCAGCCAAGCCCAACGGAAGCACGGGAAGAGATGTCGGCACCCAATAAGTCGTACGACCCGGTCGAGGTCGAAGCCTTGAAACCGGAAGAGATCGAGCGCATGCGGGACGAGGCGGTCGCCGCCTTCGCCGCCGCGGGCGACCTCGACGAGCTCGCGCACGCCAAGACCGCCCACACCGGCGGCACCTCGCCGCTCGCCCTCGCCAACCGCGAGATCGGCGCGCTGCCCCCGCAGGCCAAGGCCGCGGCCGGCAAGCTCGTCGGGCAGGCCCGCGGTGTCGTCTCCAAGGCGCTCGCCGCCCGCCAGACCGAGCTCGAGGCCGAGCGCGACGCCCGCGTCCTCGTCGAGGAGGCCGTCGACGTCACCCTGCCGTACGACCGGATCCCGGCCGGCGCCCGCCACCCGCTGACCACGCTGATGGAGCGCGTCGCCGACGTCTTCGTCTCCATGGGCTACGAGGTCGCCGAAGGCCCCGAGGTCGAGGCCGAGTGGTTCAACTTCGACGCCCTGAACTTCGTGCCGGACCACCCGGCGCGGCAGATGCAGGACACCTTCTTCGTCCAGGGCCCGGAGGGGACGACCGGCGACGAGTCGGGCGTCGTGCTCCGCACCCACACCTCGCCGGTCCAGGCCCGCACCCTCATCGACCGGGAGCCCCCGGTCTACGTGGTGTGCCCCGGCCGCGTCTACCGCACCGACGAGCTCGACGCCACGCACACCCCGGTCTTCCACCAGATCGAGCTGCTCGCCGTCGACGAGGGCCTCACCATGGCCGACCTCAAGGGCACCCTCGACCACATGGTCCAGGCGCTCTTCGGCGCGGACATGAAGACCCGGCTCCGCCCGAACTTCTTCCCGTTCACCGAGCCGTCCGCCGAGATGGACATGCTCTGCTACGTCTGCCGCGGCGAGTCCGTCGGCAACCCCGACCGTCCCTGCCGCACCTGCGGCAGTGAGGGCTGGATCGAGCTCGGCGGCTGCGGCATGGTCAACCCGAAGGTGCTGATCGCCTGCGGCGTGGACCCGGAGAAGTACAGCGGCTTCGCCTTCGGCTTCGGCATCGAGCGGATGCTGATGTTCCGGCACAACGTGGAAGACATGCGAGACATGGTCGAGGGTGACGTCCGGTTCACCCGGCCGTTCGGGATGGAGATCTGATGCGGGTCCCGCTTTCTTGGCTGCGGGAGTACGTCGACCTGCCGGCGACGGAGACCGGCCGCGACGTCCAGGCCAAGCTCATCACCGCCGGCCTCGAGGTCGAGACCGTCGAGCAGCTCGGCGCCGGCCTCACCGGCCCGCTGGTGGTCGGCAAGGTCCTCACGATCGAGGAGCTGACGGAGTTCAAGAAGCCCATCCGCTTCTGCACCGTCGACGTCGGCCAGGCCAACGGCACCGGCGAGCCCCAGGAGATCATCTGCGGCGCCCGGAACTTCGCCGTCGGCGACAAGGTCGTCGTGGCGCTGCCCGGCGCCGTCCTCCCCGGCGACTTCCGCATCGCCGAGCGCAAGACGTACGGCAAGGTCTCGCGCGGCATGATCTGCTCCAGCGAGGAGCTGGACATGGGCGAGGACCCGAACCACGGGATCATCATCCTGCCGCCCGAGCACGAGGTCGGCATCGACGCCACCGTCCTCCTGGAGCTGTACGACGAGGTCCTCGACATCGCCGTCACCCCGGACCGCGGCTACTGCCTGTCGATGCGCGGCGTCGCCCGCGAGGCCGCCATCGCGTACGGGCTGCCGCTGCGCGACCCGGCGCTCCTCGACGTGCCCGCGCCGAACTCGTACGGCTACCCGGTCCAGGTCGCCGACCCGATCGGCTGCGACCGCTTCACCGCCCGCACGGTCGTCGGCCTGGCCCCCGAGGCCCGGTCGCCGATCTGGCTGCAGCGCCGCCTCCAGAAGGCGGGCATGCGCCCGATCTCGCTCGCCGTCGACATCACCAACTACGTGATGCTGGAGCTCGGCCAGCCGCTGCACGCCTACGACCGCACCCGGATCGACGGCCCCATCGGGGTCCGCCGCGCCGAGGCCGGCGAGAAGATCACCACCCTCGACGGCACGGTCCGCGTCCTCGACGCCGCCGACCTGGTCATCACCGACAACCGCGGCCCCATCGGCATCGCGGGCGTCATGGGCGGCGCCGACACCGAGATCGCCGACCCGGTCATCGACGCCGAGACCGGCGCCGTCACCGGCTCCAGCGAGGTCGTCATCGAGGCCGCGCACTTCGACGCGATCTCGATCGCCCGCACGGCCCGCCGCCACAAGCTGTCCTCCGAGGCGTCCAAGCGCTTCGAGCGCGGCGTCGACCCGCAGGCCGCGGCCGCCGCGGCGCAGCGCTGCGTCGACCTGCTGGTGCTGCTCGCGGGCGGCACCGCCGAGGCCGGCGTCACCGAGATCGCCGCCCCGTCCGCGCCGCGCACCATCACCCTGCCGGCGAACCACCCCGACAAGGTCGCGGGTGTGGACTACGGCCGCGAGACCGTCGTCCGCCGCCTCCAGGAGGTCGGCTGCGACGTCTACGGCCAGGACGAGCTCGTCGTCACCGTGCCCTCGTGGCGCCCCGACCTGAACGAGCCGAACGACCTCGCCGAGGAGGTCATCCGCCTGGAGGGGTACGAGAACCTGCCCTCCACGCTGCCGAAGCCCCCGGCCGGCCGCGGCCTCACCGAGCGCCAGCGCGTCCACCGCCGGGTCGGCCGCGCGCTGGCCGGCGCCGGCTACGTCGAGGCCCTGAACTACCCCTTCATGGGGCAGCAGGTCCTCGACCAGCTCGGCTTCGACGCGGACGACGCCCGCCGCAAGGTCGTCACCCTCGTCAACCCGCTCTCCGACGAGGAGCCCGCGCTCCGCACCACGCTGCTCCCCGGCCTGCTCGGGGCGCTGCGCCGGAACGACAGCCGCGGCAGCCACGACCTGGCGCTCTTCGAGACCGGCCTGGTCTTCCGCCCCGAGGGCGAGCCGAGGGTCGCCGTCCGTCTCCCGGTGGACCGCCGTCCCACCGACGAGGAGATCGCCGGGGTCAACGCCGCGCTGCCCGCGCAGCCGCGCCGCGCCGCCGTCGTCCTCGCCGGCGCCCGCGAGCAGTCCGGCTGGTGGGGCAAGGGACGCCCGGCCGACTGGGCCGACGCGATCGAGGCCGCCCGCACCATCGCCGTCGAGGCCGGTGCGGAGCTGCTGATCGAGGCCGACCAGCACGCCCCGTTCCACCCGGGCCGCTGCGCCGCCTTCCACGTCGTGGTCGACGGGGTCAAGACCCTCGCCGGCCACGGCGGCGAGCTCCACCCGCGCGTCGTCAAGGCGCTGGGCCTGCCGGCCCGCTCCTGCGCGATGGAGCTGGACCTGGACGTCCTGGAGAAGGCGAGCGAGGGACCGGTCAAGGCCCCGCGCATCTCCGCCTTCCCGGTCGCCACCCAGGACGTCGCCCTGGTCGTCGACCAGGCCGTGCCGTCCGCCGAGGTCGAGTCCTACCTGGCCGAGGGGGCGGGCGAACTCCTGGAGTCCATCCGGCTGTTCGACGTCTACACCGGCGACCAGGTCGGCGAGGGCAAGAAGTCCCTGGCGTACGCGCTGAAGTTCCGCGCCGCGGACCGCACGCTCACCGTCGAGGAGGCCACCGCCGCCCGCGACGCCGCGGTCGCGCTGGCCGCCGAGCACACCGGTGCCGTGCTGCGCGGCGCCTGACGCCGACGGCGGTACGCCACGGAGGGCCGTCCCGGGATCCGTTCCCGGGGCGGCCCTCCGCCGTTCCCGCCCGGCCTGACAAGTCCGCGGAGGTGCGGTCCAATGGTGGTGGGAGCCGTCATGGACGTGGCCGTGGAAGTGGAGCGGGCCCGGGACGCCTTCGACCGCCAGGCGTGGTCGGACGCCTACCGCGCGCTCGCGGAGGCCGACCGGGCGGAGCCGCTCGGCCCCGACGACCTCGTCCGCCTCGCGACCGCCGCCTACCTGGTGGGCCGCGACGCCGAGAGCGGCGCCGCCACCGAGCGGGCCCACCACGCCTACCTGGGCCTCGGCGCGACCGCCCCCGCCGTGCGCTGCGCCTTCTGGGCGGCCCTCCCGCTGCTGCTGCGCGGGGAGACGGCCCGGGGCGGCGGCTGGCTCGCCCGCGCCGCGCGCCTCCTGGAGGACGACGGGCTCGACTGCGTGGAGCGGGGCTATCTGCTCTTCCCCCAGGGTCTGCGGCTCGTCCACAAGGACCCCCGGGCCGCGCACGCCCGCTTCGGCGAGGCCGCCGCGATCGGTGAGCGCTTCGGCGACCAGGACCTGGTGACGCTGGCCCGGCACGGCCAGGGCCGGGCGCTGGTCTACGCGGGCGACACCGCCGCCGGGACGGCCCTGCTCGACGAGGCCATGGTGGCGGTCAGCTCCGGCCGGCTCTCGCCGCTCGTCACCGGCCTCGTCTACTGCAGCGTCATCGAGGCCTGCGAGGAGCTCTTCGACCTGCGCCGCGCCCAGGAGTGGACGGCGGCGCTCTCCCACTGGTGCTCCGCCCAGCCGGACCTGGTGCCCTACCGGGGCCAGTGCCTGGTCCACCGCTCCCACGTCCTGCAGACGCACGGCGCCTGGCCGGACGCCCTGGACGAGGCGCGGCGGGCCCGCGAACGGCTCGCCGGGACGCCGGGACGGGCGGTCCTCGGCACGGCGCTGTACCAGGAGGCCGAGCTGCACCGGGTGCGCGGCGCCTTCGCCCGTTCCGAGGAGGCGTTCCGGCAGGCCGGCGCGTGCGGGCACCGGGCCCAGCCGGGCCTCGCCCTGATGTGGCTGGCCCAGGGCCGGGTCGACGCGGCGGCCGCGGCCATCCGCGCCGCCCTGGCCGAGACGCCGGACCGGCTGCGCCGGGCGCGGCTGCTCGCCCCGTACGCGGAGATCATGCTGGCGGCCGGGGACGCGGCGGCCGCCCGGGAGGCCGTCGACGAGCTGACGCGCACCGCGGGAGAGCTCGGCGCCCCGCTCCTCGCGGCGGTCGCCGCGCATGCCCGCGGGGCCGTGCTCCTGGCGGAGGGCGAGCCCGCCGGGGCCCTGGACGCCCTCCTGGAGGCGGGGGGGATCTGGGACGAGATCGACGCCCCGTACGACCGGGCCCGTACCCGGGTGCTCCTGGGGCTCGCCCGGCGGCGGCTCGGCGACGCGGGCACGGCGCGGCTCGAACTGGACGCGGCCCGTCAGGCCTTCCGGGAGCTCGGCGCGACCCCCGACCTGGCCCGGCTCGACGCGCTGACCCGGAGGGAGCCGGAGACCGCCACCGGGCTCAGTCCCCGGGAGGTGGAGGTCCTGCGGCTCGTCGCCACCGGCCGCACCAACCACGCCATCGCCGCCGATCTGGTGCTCAGCGAGAAGACCGTGGCCCGGCACCTGAGCAACATCTTCGGCAAGCTCGGCCTCTCCTCCCGCGCGGCGGCCACCGCGTACGCCTACGAACACGATCTGGTCGGCCGGCGGTGGGCAGAATGACCCATCGCCGCCGCCCGGGCGATTGGGGCGTTCGCCCGAAGCGCCGCCGTCCCCGGATCCCTAGGGTCGGACACAGAGAGGCAGCCGGGCTCGGACACGCACGAGGAGGCCCGCCATGAACCGCACCGGCAGGATGGAACGCATCGAGACGGTCGTCATCGGCGCAGGTCAGGCCGGTCTCTCCACCGGCTACCACCTCGCCCGGCACCGCCGGCCGTTCGTCGTCCTCGACGGCGGCGCCCGCGTCGGCGACAACTGGCGCTGCCACTGGGACTCGCTGCGGCTGTACAGCCCGGCGAAGATCGCCTCCCTGCCGGGGATGCGCTTCCCGGCGCCGCCGATGTCCTTCCCCACCAAGGACGAGATGGCCGACTTCCTGGAGACGTACGCCGAGACCTTCCACCTGCCGGTCCGCACCGGCGAGCGCGTCACCCGCCTCGCCGGGACGGACGGCGGGTACGTCGTCGAGACCGGCACCACGACCTACGTCTGCGACCACGTCGTCGTCGCCTCCGGCACCTTCGGCCGCACCCCGTACGTCCCCGGCTTCGCCGCCGGGCTCGACCCGCGCATCACCCAGCTGCACTCCAGCGCCTACCGGAACCCCGGGCAGCTGAGCCCCGGCGGCGACCTCGCGTACGAGGCCGGGAAGGGAGGCCATCCGACGGTGCTGAGCGGCACGATCCACGGCGAGGTGCCCTTCGACATCCACGGCCGGGCGGCGCACGCGGTCTTCCCGGTGCTGTGGTTCCTGGCCCGGCACCTGCTGACCCTGCGCACGCCGATCGGCCGGCGGATGCGCCCCGAGGTCAGGGAGCACGGCGGCCCGCTGATCCGCGTCAAGAAGGCCGACCTCACCGGCGCCGGGGTCGAACTCGTCCCCGAGCGGACCGTCGGCGTGCGCGACGGACTGCCCGTCCTGGACGGCGGCCGGGTCCTCGACGTCACCAACGTCGTCTGGTGCACCGGCTTCCGCCAGGACTTCTCCTGGATCGACCTGCCCGTCACGGGCGAGGACGGCTGGCCCCTGGAGCACCGCGGCGTCGTCGACACCGCGCCCGGTCTGTACTTCGTCGGCCTCGCCTTCCAGTACGCCTTCGCCTCCATGCTCATCGGCGGCGCGGGCCGGGACGCCGAGTATGTCGTGCGCCACCTGGTGGGGCACCCGCGCTCCGGGAGCGTCGCGGAGCGGCGCGAGGCGGCGCACGCCTGACGGCCCCGCGCCCCCTGCCCTGATCACCCGTGCGGACCTCCCGTGTCTGTGCGGGTGGCGTGGGCCTGGCGCGGGGCGGCGCGCCGGGGGCGCTCACTCCTTCGGGTGAGATCGCCGGGGGCTGTTCCCCTGCGGTCCGTACGGTCGGCAGAATCGACGCGGCCACAGGGGCGGACCTGTGTGCCGCAGGGCCTGCGGGCGCTGTCGGGGCTCGGGAAGGGCCGTACATGATCCGTACCAGCCGTAGCGGCCGCGGCCGTACCGGGACCGCCCTCGGCGCCCGGCTCCGCGGGACCGCCCCGCTCGCGCTCCCCGTCGGCTGGGGGGCGGTGGCGGTGGCCTGGAAGTTCGGCTGCCCGCTGGCCCGGCAGCCGGGGCTGCCGATGCGGATCGCGACCAGCATCGTCTTCCTCACCGTCGGCACGGGCCTGATCCTCGGGGTGCGGTGGCAGCTGCGGCGCGAGCTGGCGCGGGTGCGGGCCGTCGCCGAGGCGACCCAGCAGGTGCTGCTGCGCCCCCCGCCCGCCCGGCTCGACGGACTCGCCCTGGCCGCCGGGCAGTTGTCGGCGACCCGCGGCGCCTCGGTCGGCGGCGACCTGTACGAGGCGGTGGCGACCCCGTACGGCGTGCGGATCGTGATCGGAGACGTACGCGGCCACGGGCTGGCCGCCCTGGGCGCGGTCGTCGCGGTCCTGGGGAGCTTCCGGGAGGCCGCCCACGACGAGGCCGAACTCGGCGGGGTGCTGCGGAGACTGGAGCGGGCGCTGCAGCGGCACCTGCGGGAGCGGGCGCGCGACGAGCACCCGGCCGGCGGCGGAGGCGCGCCCGAGCACCCGGTGGCCGAGGAGTTCGTGACGCTGCTGCTCCTGGAGGTCCGCGCCGACGGCCGGCTCGCCGTCCTCGACTGCGGCCACCCCGCCCCGTACCGGCTCGGCGACCGGGTGGAGCGACTGCCGGTGGGGGAGCCGCTGCCGCCGCTCGGCGTGCTGCCGCTGCCGGCCGCACTCGTCCCGTACACCGGCGCCCGGCTGCTCGCCGGCGAGACGCTGGTGCTGCACACCGACGGGGCGGAGGAGGCGCGCGACGACCGGGGCCGCTTCTTCGGCCTGGAGGCCGTGCTCGCCCGGAGCGCCGGCCGGCCGCCCGAGGGCGTCGTCCGCCAGGTCCACCAGGCGCTGCTCCGGCACACCGGCGGCCGCCTCGACGACGACGTGGCCCTGCTCGTCGTCCGCAACGACCGCGTCCGCGTGCCGGCGCAGCCCGCCGAACCCGGGCTGCGCCGGCCCCGGCCCGCTCCCTCCACCCACTGCTGAGCGGAGGGTCCGGGGGTACGGGCGCCGCCCGCCCCGCCACGGAGTGTCGGGCAGATCGGCGGGGCGGGCGACGCGGACCGGGCGGCCGCACTGTACGAGGGGGAGCCGGCGGCCCGGTCGTTCCTCGCCTTCCCGGCGAGGAAGCCCAGTCAACCGGTACGGCCCCGGCGGCGGCAGCGCGCACGGACCGGAAGAACGGGTACTTCATTCACACCCCGTGCGAAATCGCACCGGGCGAATTCGGCCACCGCTAGGCTGAGTTCACCGAGCGACCGGAGGGGCCATGCAGCCCAACACCCTGCTCGACGCCCTCCTGGACGAGGCGGGCGTCTCCCACGCCGGGCTCGCCGACCGTGTGAACCGGGCCGGACGGGCCAGGGGACTTGCCCTGCGTTACGAACACACCGCCGTGGCACGGTGGTTGAAGGGACAGCGGCCGCGCGGCCAGGTGCCCGACCTGATCTGCGAGGTGCTCGCGGCCCGGCTGCGCCGGCCCGTCACCCTCGACGACATCGGGCTCGGCGTGCCCGCCGGCGGGCCGCCCGCGCCCGGCACCCCGCTGAACGGCTTCGTCGACCGGGCGACCGCGCTGTGGCGCTCGGACGAGCAGCAGCGCCCGTACCTCGCGTGCGCGCCCGCGGTGACCGGCACGCCCGCGGTGATGCCGGTGTGGGAGTGGGAGAACCCGCCGGAGGACACGGACGTCTCCCGTACCGGCCTGACCCGGGTCGAACCCGCCGACATCGCCCTGCTCAGCGCGGCCCGCGCCCACTACGAGCAGATGT
The DNA here is from genome assembly GCF_040653375.1 of Streptomyces sp. NPDC047974. Lineage (NCBI taxonomy): Bacteria > Bacillati > Actinomycetota > Actinomycetes > Kitasatosporales > Streptomycetaceae > Streptomyces > Streptomyces sp. NPDC047974. Next base: position 135,999 of record NZ_JBEZNU010000007.1, on the reverse strand, counting down.
ACCGCAAGGCCGGCGGCATCGCGACCCGCGCCCGGATCGTCGGCTTCCTCACCACCGAGGCCGCCCCCCGGCTGCGCGGCTCGTACAGCGACGCCCTGGGCCGCTCCCTGCACCGCGCCACCGGCGGGCTGGTGGCGGTGGCCGGAATCTGCGCCTACGACGCCGACGCCCACGGGCTCGCCCAGCGCTACTTCCACCAGGCGCTGCGGCTCGCCAAGGCCAGCGGGGACCGGGCCTTCGGCGCCTACGTGGTGGCGCTGATGGTCAACCAGTCGCTGCTCCTCGGGGAGTTCCGCCAGGCGGTGGCCTTCGCGGAGGCGGCGCTGCGGGCCGCGGACGGGACCATCACCCCGGCGCTCGCCGCCGATCTGACGGCGATGCAGGCGAAGGCGTACGCCCGGCTCGGCGACGGGGCGGCGGCGCTCGGCTGCATCCTGCGGGCCGAGCGGGCGGCGGACCGGATCACGCCGGCGGCGGAACCGGCCGAGACCGGCTACGTCCAGCCGGGGCTCGTCAACGTACAGGTCGCCGAGGCCCTCCTCAGTCTGGGTGATCTCGCGGGGGCGTACGAGCACGCGGCGCGGGCGGCCGGGACGCCCTCGCACGACCGGGGCCGGGTGCACCGGCTCGCGCTGCTCTGCCAGGTCGAACTGCGGCAGGGCGAGGCGGAATCGGCGGCGCGGACGGCGGTCGAGATGACCGAGCGGGCGCGCGGGATGGAGTCGCGCCGGCTGCGGGACCGGCTCCGGCAGGCCCGGGAGCACCTCCTCGCCTGTGACACGGGGGACGCCCGGGAGGCGGCGGCGCTGATCGACGGGGCGCTGCGCGTTCCGCTCTGACCGTTCAGCTGCTGCGATATTGCCACCGAACACGCGCCTACCAGTCGGAAGGTGGCAAGAACGTGCAGTGGACGAAACTGAGTGAACGCTCCGTCTATGAAAACCGTTGGTTCCGAGTGAACCTCGCGGACGTCGAACTCCCGGACGGCCGCCACCTCGACCACTATCTGATCCGACTCCGCCCCGTCGCCGTCGCGACCGTCGTCAACGACGCCGACGAGGTCCTGATGCTCTGGCGCCACCGCTTCATCACCGACAGCTGGGGCTGGGAGCTGGCCGCCGGCGTCGTCGAGGACGGCGAGACCCCCGAGGCCGCCGCCGCCCGCGAGATGGAGGAGGAGACCGGCTGGCGGCCGGGGCCGCTGCGCCACCTCCTCACCGTCGAGCCCTCCAACGGGCTCAGCGACGCCCGGCACCACCTCTACTGGACCGAACGGGCCACCTGGACCGGTCCGCCGGCCGACGGCTTCGAGTCCTCGCGGCGCGCCTGGGTGCCGCTGAAGGAGGTCCCGGAGCTGATCGCCCGCGGCGAGGTCCCGGCGGCGAACATGGCGGCCGGGCTGCTGATGCTGCACCACCTGCGGCTCGGCTGACGTCCCGGGAGCGGGGCCGGAGGCGGAAAAGACGGAACGGCTCGTACCTGTGCGGGGGTGCGAGCCGTTCCTGCCGCGGAGAGCGACAACAGGGGGACGCCGGGGGCGTCGGGGTGGGTCAGGCGTAGACGTAGAAGCCCGAGCCCGTCTTGCGGCCGAGCCGGCCCGCGTCGACCATCCGCTGGAGCAGCGGGGGAGCGGCGTACAGCGGCTCCTTGAACTCGGAGTACATCGAGTCGGCGATCGAGACGATCGTGTCCAGGCCGATGAGGTCCGAGAGCTTCAGCGGGCCCATCGGGTGGGCGCAGCCGTACTCCATGCCGTTGTCGATGTCCTCGCGGCTCGCGATGCCGGACTCGAACATCCGGATCGCGGAGAGCAGGTACGGCACGAGCAGGGCGTTCACGACGAAGCCGGAGCGGTCCTGGGCGCGGATCGCGTGCTTGCCGAGCAGCTTCTCGGCGAAGGCCTGCGCCCGGCTGATGGTGCCCTCGGAGGTGGTGAGGGCCGGGATCAGCTCGACGAGCTTCTGCACCGGGGCCGGGTTGAAGAAGTGGATGCCGATGACGTGGTCGGGGCGGGAGGTCGCCACGGCCAGCTTCACCAGCGGGATCGAGGAGGTGTTCGAGGCCAGGATGGCGTCGGTCCGGGTCAGGACCTGGTCGAGCACCTGGAAGATCTCGGTCTTGACCTGCTCGTTCTCGACGACCGCCTCGATGACGAGGTCGCGGTCGGCGAACTCCCCGAGGTCGGTCGTGAAGGACAGGTTGGCCAGGGCCGCGTCCCGCTCCTCCTCGCTGATCTTGCCGCGTTCGGCGGCCTTGGTCAGCGAGTTCAGCAGCCGCGTGCGGCCGATCTCCAGCGCCTCGCCGGTGGTCTCGGCCACCTTCACCTGGAGACCGCTCCGGGCACACACCTCTGCGATGCCCGCGCCCATCTGGCCGCAGCCCACCACTCCGACGCGCTCAATGTCGGCCATGGAGTCCGTCACCTCGTGCCTTTCGCTCTTCTCTGGCGGCGAGCCCCCGTGTGATTCCGGTGCGCACGCCTCGACCCCATGACGTTACTCCGATTCGCGCGATGATCGATCGGTCGGAGGCGGGCATGCTGTCCCCGGGGGTGTGACGTGTCCGACAGCTGAGGGGTACAAGTGCGGCCTATCGGGAGAAGAGGGTTTGTGACGACCGCCACGGGAGCGGCATTCGCCGTCGTGGGGAGCGGCGCTCCGGGCGCCGCCGCGGAGCGTCGCGGGGTACGCGGACGGGACCCGGCCCCGGAGCCGCGAGCGGACCCGGTGACGGAGTCGGGGACGGAGCCCGGAGCGGACCGGGCCGCGGAGGCGGCGGCCGACGGCTTCCGGTTCCGGGGCGTGTGGGTGGCGACCGTCGCCAACCGCGACTGGCCGTCCCGCGCCGGCCTCTCCGCCCGGGAGCAGAAGGCCGAGCTCCTCGCCCACCTGGACAAGGCCGTGGAGCGGCGGCTCAACGCGGTCGTCCTCCAGGTGCGGCCCACCGCCGACGCCCTGTGGCCCTCGCCGCACGAGCCCTGGGCGCAGTGCCTCACCGGCACGCAGGGCCGCGACCCCGGCTGGGACCCGCTGGGCACGGCGGTCGCCGAGGCCCATGCGCGGGGCCTGGAGCTGCACGCCTGGTTCAACCCGTACCGTGTGGCGAACCACACGGATCCGGCCCGGCTCGCCGCCTCCCACCCGGCCCGGCGCCACCCCGACTGGACCGTGGCCTACGGCGGGAAGCTCTATTACGACCCCGGGCTGCCCGAGGTCCGGCGCTTCGTCCAGGACGCGATGCTCGACGCGGTCCGCCGCTACGACCTCGACGCCGTCCACTGGGACGACTACTTCTACCCGTACCCGGTGGCGGGGGAGCGCTTCGCGGACGACGGCGCCTACGCCCGCCACGGCGCGGACTTCCCCGACCGCGCGGACTGGCGGCGGCACAACACCGACCTGCTGGTCTCGGAGATGTCCGCGCGGATCAAGGAGATCAAGCCCGGCCTCGCCTTCGGCGTCAGCCCCTTCGGGGTGTGGCGGAACCGCGCCGACGACCCCGCGGGCTCCGACACCCGGGGCGGGGTGGCGACCTACGACGACCTGTACGCGGACACCCGCAAGTGGATCCGGGAGGGGTGGATCGACCACGTGGTGCCGCAGCTGTACTGGCACATCGGCCACTCCGCCACCGACTACACCACGCTCCTCGACTGGTGGAACGCGACGGTAAAGGGTACGGGCGTCGGCCTCTACGTCGGCGAGGCGCTGTACAAGGCGGGCGACCCGGACCAGCCCGAGGCGTGGCAGGACCCGCGGGAGCTGTCACGGCACCTCGCGCTGGCCGCCGGGCGGCCGGGCGTCGGCGGGCACTGCTACTTCGCGGCGACCGAGGTCGCACGGGACCGCAACGGCGCCCTCGCGGCCGCCGTGGCCGACCACTACCCGGTGCGGGCCCGCGGGCCGCGCGCCGCGAGCCCGGAGTCCGCTCCCTAGTGCTGCTCGCCGTGGTGACGGACGACGGTGTCGGGACCGGGCGACATCAGCGCCTCGTGACCGTCGTCGTCGAACCTGACCTTGTACGGGGGAGCGCCGTTCTCCCCCTTCACCTCGAGGACCTGGGCCGTACGGTCGTGCTGACCTACGGTCCGGCCGTGCACCAGCAGCTTGTCGCCCACACTCGCCTGCATCGGTGACCTCCTCGCGCGCGTAGGGCCTCTGTCTGTCATTGTGACGCAGGTCACCGCTCTCCGTCGCGTCAGCTCTTCGCGCGCTGGGTCACCGCGATGCAGACGAGCACGCCGACCGCCGCGGCCGGCGCGGCCGGCGGCAGGGACTCGCCCAGCAGGAAGACCGACCAGAACAGCGTCAGGAGCGGTTGGGCGAGCTGGAGCTGGCTGGCGCGCGGGATGCCGATCGCCGCCATGCCGCGGTACCAGACGTACAGGCCGAAGAAGGTGGAGCCGGCCGCCACCCAGACCAGGCCGATCACGCCGTGGGCGGTGAGGTGCACCGGTTCGAGGGCGAGGGCCACCGCCGAGGCCGGGACCATCAGCGGCAGGCACAGCACCAGCGCCCAGCCGATCACCTGCCAGCCCGGCATCAGCCGGGCGAGCCGGCCGCCCTCGGTGTAGCCGGCGGCGCAGACGAGGAGCGCGCCGAAGAGGTAGAGGTCACCGGTGGAGAGCGCGCCGCCGCTCTGCTGGACGGTAAACGCGATCACGACGGCGGCGCCGGCGCCGGCGGCGGCCCAGAAGGTGCGCGACGGACGGCGGCCGGTCCGCACGGCGGCGAGGGCGGCCGTGGCGAGCGGCAGCAGGCCCACGACGACGGCGGCGTGCGAGGTCGTGGAGGTCTGCAGGGCGAGCGTGGTCAGCAGCGGGAAGCCCACCACCACGCCGCCGGCGACCACCGCGAGCCCCGCCCAGTGGCGGCGCTCCGGCAGCGGGACCCGGCCGGCCAGCAGGAAGGCGCCGGCGATCAGCGCGGCGAGCGTGGAGCGCACGGCCACCAGCGACCAGGGGCCGAAGCTCTCCAGGCCCCACACCGTCGAGGGGAAGGTCAGCGAGAAGGAGACCACGCCGAGGAGCGCGAGGAGGGTGCCCTGGCTTCCGGGGGCCGCCGCGGCCACCGGAGCGCTTTCCGGCCTGGCGTCGACCGCTATCGTCATCGGGGCAGTAGCGCTATTCTGTGCTCTCATGCATGAGCGTAGCAGTGTGGCCGAACTGGCGAAAACCCTGAAAGCGGAGCTCGACCGCTACTCTCCAGGTGGAAAGCTGCCGTCGAGTCGGGCCCTCGTCGAACGCCACCACGTCTCCCCGGTGACCGTCACCCGCGCCCTCGCCCGGCTCGCCGCCGAGGGCCTGGTCGTCACCCGGCCCGGCGCCGGCGCCTTCAAGGCCGAGGCACCCGCCCCGGCCGCCACCGGCGACACCTCCTGGCAGGAGCTGGCCCTCAGCGCCGACGCCGCCACCGAACTCGTCCCCCGCGCCGTCGACGCCTCCGGCGTCCTCGTCACGCTCGCCGCGCCCCCGCCCGGCGTCGTCGAGTTCAACGGCGGCTACCTCCACCCCTCCCTCCAGCCCGAACGGGCCCTGGCCGCCGCCCTCGCCCGGGCCGGCCGCCGCCCCGGCGCCTGGGGTCGGCCGCCCTCCGACGGCCTCACCGAACTCCGCGAGTGGTTCGCCCGCGAGATCGGCGGCGGCGTCACCGGCGCCGAGGTCCTCATCACCGCCGGCGGCCAGTCCGCCCTCACCACCGCGCTCCGCGCGCTCGCCGCGCCCGGCACCCCCGTCCTCGTCGAGTCGCCCACCTACCCCGGCATGCTCGCCGTCGCCCGCGCCGCCGGACTGCGCCCGGTGCCGGTGCCCACCGACGCCGACGGCATCCGCACCGACCTCCTCGAAGCCGCCTTCCGTGCCACCGGCGCCCGCGTCCTCGTCTGCCAGCCGCTCTTCCAGAACCCCACCGGCGCCGTCCTCCCGCCCGAGCGCCGCCGCGAGGTCGTCCGCATCGCGCGCGCCGCCGGCGCCTTCGTCGTCGAGGACGACTTCGCCCGCCGGCTCGTCCACGAGGACGCCCCGCCGCTGCCCGCGCCGCTCGCCGCCGACGACCCCGACGGCGTCGTCGTCCACGTCCGCTCCCTCACCAAGATCACCTCGGCGAGCCTCCGGGTCGGCGCGCTCGCCGCCCGCGGCCCCGTCCTGGAGCGCCTCCGCGCCATCCAGGTCGTCGACAGCTTCTTCGTCCCCCGCCCCCTCCAGGAGGCCGCCCTGGAACTCGTCGGCGCCCCCGCCTGGTCCCGCCACCTGAGGACCGTCTCCCAGGAGCTGAAGGCCCGCCGCGACAACCTCACCGCCGCCGTCACCCTCCGTCTCCCCGAACTCGCCCTGCCCCACATCCCTTCCGGCGGCTACCACCTCTGGCTCCGGCTCCCCGACACCCTCCCCGAGCCCGCCCTCCTCGCCGCCGCCCTCCGCGCCGGCGTCGCCGCCGCCCCCGGCCGGCCCTACTTCTGCGCCGAACCGCCGGCCGGCCACATCCGGCTGAGTTTCGCGGGTGTCGCCGGGCCCACGGAGATCACCGAGGGCGTCCGCAGGCTCCGCACCGCCATGGACGAACTCCTTCCGTGACGCCCGCCGGGCCGGGCCGGCCGCGCGCGACCACCCCGCCGGCCCGGAAAACCCGCCTGACACGCGCCCGCGGCTTCGGCATCCTCCAGCCATGACCGAGACCACCACCGGCACCTTCCACGGGCCGTACGAGATCTCCGCCGACCCCGCCCGCATCGACGCCGCCCGCGTCCACCACTGGATCTCCACCGACACCTACTGGGGCGTCGGCCGGCCACGGGAGAAGCAGGACAGGGCCATCGCCGGCTCGCTCAACTTCGGCGCCTACCACCGGGACACCGGCGAGATCGCCGCCTACGCGCGCGTGGTCACCGACGGCGCCACCTTCGCCTGGCTCTGCGACGTCTACGTCGACCGCCCCGCCCGCGGTGCCGGCCTCGGCACCGCCCTGGTCGACGCCGCCCTCGACCACCTGGAGGAGACGTACGGACTCCGCCGGATGCTGCTCTCCACCGCGGACGCCCATGGCGTCTACGAGAAGGTCGGATTCAGGCCACTGGAGAATCCGGACAAGTGGATGGCTCTCGGGCACCAGTGAAGCGGGGCCTCCCGGTCCCCCCGCCGCGCCCCTTGACCCGTGGCCCCACCGGCCTCACGATCGCGGCCATGGGTCTTCGGGTCACGCTGGTCGCGGCGGCGCGCAGTTCCTCCCTGCTCGCCGAACGCTTCGACGACGACCGGCCGCTCGACGAGGCCGGATGGTACGAGGTGCAGCAGGCCGCGCCCGCGCTCCTCCCGCTCGGCGCCGCCGAACTCCGCTACTGCGCGCCGACACCGCGCAGCCGCGCCACCGGCACCGCCCTCGGCTACGCCCCGCTCGCCCAGCCCGCGCTGCGCGACTGCGACATGGGCCGCTGGCGCGGCCTCACCCTCGCCGAGGTCGCCGCCCTCGAACCGGCCGCCGTCGACGCCTGGCTCGCCGACGCCCGCTCCGCCCCGCACGGCGGCGAACCCCTCCTCGCCTTCATCTCCCGCATCGGCAACTGGCTCGACACCCGCCCCGCCGACGACGTCACCGTCGTCGCCGTCGCCGAACCCTCCGTCGTCCGCGCCGCCCTCGTCTACGCGCTCCGCGCCGCCCCCGCCACCTACTGGAGCGTCGACGTCCGCCCCCTGTCGACCGTCACCCTCGTCGGCCGCCCCGGCGCCTGGCACCTCCACCTGGACGCGCCCGCGCTGCGCTGACCGGCGCGACGGGCGGGCGGCCGGGGCGGAGCGGCTAGCCTGGGGGCACGATGAACCGTTTGACCACGCCATGGGGCGACGTCACCCTCACCCGCCACCCCGAGGACCCGCGCGATCCGCTGCGCGCCTGGGACGCGGCCGACGAGTACCTGCTGAACCACCTCGCCGAGACCGGCACCGGCCTCTCCGGCACCGTCGCCGTCCTCGGCGACCGCTGGGGCGCGCTCGTCACCGCGCTGACGGCCGCCGGGCCCGGGGAGCTCGTCCAGATCTCCGACTCGTACCTCGGCCGGGAGGCCACCCGCGCCAACCTCGCGCGGGCCGGCGCCGCCCCCGGCACCGTCCGGCTCCTTACCACCCAGGACCCGCCGCCCGCCCGGATCGACGTCCTGCTCGTCCACGTCCCCAAGAGCCTCGCGCTCCTGGAGGACCAGCTGCACCGGCTCGCCCCCGCCGTGCACGAGGGGACGGTGGTCGTCGGCACCGGCATGGTCAAGGAGATCCACACCTCCACCCTGACCCTCTTCCAACGGATCCTGGGCCCCACCCGCACCTCGCTCGCGGTGAAGAAGGCCCGGCTGATCCACACCACCCCGGACCCGTCCGCCGAGCCCGGGCCGAACCCGTGGCCGTACCGGTACGCGCTCCCCGCCGACACGCCCGCCCCGGCGCTCGCCGGCCGCACGGTCGTCAACCAGGCGGGCGTCTTCTGCGCCGACCGCCTCGACATCGGCACCCGCTTCCTCCTCGGCCACCTGCCGACGGACCTCGGCCACGCGCGCGTGGCGGACCTCGGCTGCGGCAACGGCGTCGTGGGCCTCGCCGTCGCCCTCGCCGAGCCCGACGCCGAACTGCTCTTCACCGACGAGTCGTACCAGGCCGTCGCCTCCGCCGAGGAGAACTTCCGCACCCACGCGGGGGAGGGCCGCACGGCGGAGTTCGCCGTCGCCGACGGGCTCGCGGACGTCCCCGAGGGCACCCTCGACCTCGTCCTCAACAACCCGCCGTTCCACAGCCACCAGGCCACCACGGACCGCACCGCCCGCCGGATGTTCTCCGACGCGCGCAGGGCGCTGGCGCCCGGCGGCGAACTGTGGGTCGTCGGCAACCGCCACCTCGGCTACCACGTCACCCTCCGCCGCATCTTCGGCAACAGCGAACTGGTCGCGAGCGACCCGAAGTTCGTGGTGCTGCGCGCGGTACGGCGCTGACGCCTCACGCCTCGGGGAAGACCAGGTCCAGGGCCCGGACCTGCTCCTCGCCGGTCGTGACGTCGACGCCGACGATCCGGTCCCGGCGGAACGCGAACGCCAGCGCCGCGACGGGCCGTCCGGCCTCGGACGCCACCACCCCGACGGCGCCGTCCACCAGCACGGGCCGGACCAGCGCGCCCGGCCGCGCCAGCGCCGCCGCCGCGACGGCCACGGCGGCGGCCCCGTGCACCGGCCCCCGCTCCCCGTGGAGGACCGCCTCCGGATCCAGGAGTACGGCGAGGGCGGCGGCGTCCCGCGCGCGTGCGGCCGCCAGGAAGGCGTCCACCAGCCGCCGCCCCGGGGGCGCCTCCGGCGGCGCTCCGCCGCCGCGCAGCCGCTCCCGCGCCCACCGGGCCCGCCGGGCGGCCTCGGCCGCGGAGCCGCCCATGACCCGGGCGGCCTCGCCGGGCGCCAGCCCGAACACGTCGTGAAGGAGATACGCGACCCGCTCGCGGGACCCGAGCCGGCCGAGCACGGCGAGGAACCCCAGCAGCACGGCGTCGTCCGCACCGTCGTACGACAGCCCGCCCCCGATCCCGCTGTCGGCCTCGATCCCGCGGTCGGTCCCGGCGCCGCGGTCGGTCCCGGCGCCGCGGTCGTGCCCGGTCCCGCTTCCGTCCACCCCGCGCGCGTGCCCGCTGCCCTCGCGGCACGCGCGGATCACCAGGGCCGTCAGCCAGAGCCCCGCGAGGCCCGGTGTGTCCGTACCGAGGCCGTCCCTGACCCGGGCGAGGACGGCCTCCGCCTCCCGTTCCGCCCCGCCGCCCAGGAACCGCAGGGCCACCCCGCGCAGCCGCTCCTCGTCGGCGTCGAACCGCGCGCCCAGCGCGGTCACCACAGCGTCGTCCTGCATGGGGCCTCGATTCTCGTCAGGTGCCGTCACCGGACTGACGGTCCGCCGGCGGCCGTTGTGACGCCGCCCCCGGCGAGCGCCCCGCCGACGCCTCGGCGAGCAGCAGACAGACGGCCGCGGCCCCCACGAGTCCCAGGACGCCGGGCCCCACATAGCCGGGCCCGTCGTCGGTCGCGTACGTCCCGCCGCCGCTCCGCACGCAGACGTACCGGGGCGGGAGGTACGAGACCCGGTGCCCGACGACGTCTCCCGCCGCCTCCGGCGCGCCGGCGACCCGGCAGGGCCGGATCGGGAACGCGTCGGTCCCGCTGTCGTCCGTGGACAGCACCGCCAGGCCGACCCCGAGCAGCCCCCAGGCGTACAGCGCCGCCGCGCCCGCCGCCGCCAGGGCGGCCCCGCACCGCAGGCGGGTGTCCCGGTCGGCCCTCCGCACCCCGACCCGGCCGAGGCGGCCGAAGCCGTGGCCGGCCAGCCCGAAGGACAGGAGGAGCACGACCACCAGCAGCCCGAGGATCACCATCCGACGACCTCATCGGCACGGACCGCGGGACGCCATGACGGAGGCCACAGTTCCGGCGGGGGGACCGCAGGCGCGTGCGTCCGGCCGCCGGGTCGCCTCGGCCGTTCAGGAGCTGCCGGGCGAGCGTCCGGCACGGAGGGCGCCGGTCTCGCGGAGGGGAGGGGGTGGTCAGCGTCCGGCGCTCGTCGCGGTCAGGGCAGCGAGTTCCCGGTCGGCGCGTTCCGTGACGAGGGCGAGGACGCGGCCGGCGGCGGCCAGGTCCTCGGCGGGGATGTCACCCCAGACGCGGGCGGAGAGGGGGGCGGTCTCGGCGGTGACGGTGGCGAGGAGCGCGCTTCCCGCCTCGGTGGGGAGCAGATGGGGGCCGTCCGCCAGGAGCAGCTCCCGTCCGCGCAGCGCGTCGAGGGCGGCGTGGGCGTCGGCGGGGACGGTCTTGAGGGTGGCGCCGATCCGGGCGACGAGTTCGTCGGGGGTCAGCGGGCCCTCGGCCGTCACCGCCGTGCGCAGGGCGACCTGCTGGGTGAAGGTGACGCCGTGCCGGGCCAGGACGTGCTCCAGGACGCCGCGGGCGGCGTAGTGCGCGAGGCCGAGGGCGCGGGCGTCGGCGGGTGCCGCGGTGGTGGTCATGGCGTTGCCCCTTGGGTGTCGGTGTCGGTGTCGGTGTCCGGGTCCGGGCCGGCGGTCGCGGGAGGGGTGGTGGCTCCGGGCCGGGGACCGGGGGGAACGAGCGGTACGTCGAGCAGGGTCGTCAGCTCCTCGGTGAAGGCGCGGGTGCGGGAGGCGTCCAGCCCGCCCAGCGGCTCCAGGAGCTGCTGGAGCAGGTCCTGCACCACGTCGACGGCCTGCCGGGCGACGGTCGCCCCCTCGTCCGTGAGGGAGAGCCGCACGGCGCGCGGGTCGCGCGGGTCGCGGGTGCGCTCGATCAGCCCGGCCGACTCCAGGGAGCGGGCCAGCTTCGAGACGTACAGCGCCTCCATGCCGGTGTGGTCGGCGAGCTGCCGCTGGCTGGGTCGTTCGCCGGTGCGCCGCATGCCGTGGAGCGAGGCGACCAGGGAGTACTGCGCGTGCGTGAGGCCCAGGGGGGCCACCGCGCGGTCGACGGCGACCCGCCACTTGTTGGCGAGCCGCCACACCAGAAAGCCGGGCGTGGGACCCGGGGAACCCTTGCTCATGACAGATACGGTACATGGCTACTATGTACATGGCTACTAGATTCCCCGCCGGGCGCGGGCGCCCCCGTCGCGCCTCCCCTCCGGCGGCACGGGGTGCGCCCCGCCGCCCCGCCCCGCACCCTGGGGAGTGAAGTCCCATGACCTTCGTTGCATAAAACTACGGCGACGCGTATAGTCATGCCATCCATGAGGAGGGTATTGATGACGGTACGAGCAGCAGTCGCGGGCGCGAGCGGATACGCGGGCGGGGAACTCCTGCGCCTTCTCCTCGCCCACCCCCACGTCGAGATCGGCACGCTGACCGGCCACTCCAACGCCGGACAGAAGCTCGGCGGCCTCCAGCCGCACCTGCTGCCGCTCGCCGACCGCGTCCTCGCGCCCACCACCGCCGAGGAGCTCGCCGGCCACGACGTCGTCTTCCTCGCCCTCCCGCACGGCCAGTCCGCCGCCGTCGCCGAGCAGCTCGGCCCGGACGTCCTCGTCGTCGACATGGGCGCCGACTTCCGGCTGAAGGACCCGGCCGACTGGGAGACCTACTACGGCTCCCCGCACGCCGGCACCTGGCCCTACGGCCTCCCCGAACTGCCGGGCGCCCGCGCCGCGCTGGAGGGGTCCAAGCGCATCGCGGTGCCCGGTTGCTACCCCACCGCCGTCTCGCTCGCCCTCTTCCCGGCGTACGCGGGCGGGCTCGCCGAGCCGGAGGCCGTGATCGTCGCCGCCTCCGGCACCTCCGGCGCGGGCAAGGCCCTCAAGCCCCACCTCCTCGGCAGCGAGGTCATGGGCAACATGACCCCGTACGGCGTCGGCGGCGGCCACCGCCACACCCCCGAGATGATCCAGAACCTCTCCGGCCCCGCCGGCGAGCGGGTCACCGTCTCCTTCACCCCCACCCTGGCCCCGATGCCCCGCGGCATCCTCGCCACCTGCACCGCCGCCGCCAAGCCCGGCACGACCGCCGAGGCCGTGCGCGCCGCCTACGAGAAGGCGTACGCGGACGAGCCGTTCGTCCACCTCCTCCCCGAGGGCCAGTGGCCCGCGACGGCGTCCGTCCACGGTTCCAACGCCGTTCACATCCAGGTCGCGTACGACGCGAACGCGCACCGGATCATCGCGATCAGCGCCATCGACAACCTCACCAAGGGCACCGCCGGCGGCGCGGTGCAGAGCATGAACATCGCCCTCGGCCTTCCCGAGGACACCGGACTCTCCACGATTGGAGTCGCTCCATGAGCGTCACCGCAGCGCAGGGATTCACGGCGGCGGGCATCGCCGCCGGGATCAAGCAGAACGGCAACCCGGACCTGGCCCTCGTGGTCAACACCGGGCCGCGCCGCGCCGCCGCGGGAGTCTTCACCTCCAACCGCGTCAAGGCCGCCCCGGTCGTCTGGTCCCAGCAGGTCCTCGCCGACGGCGAGCTGACCGCGGTCGTCCTCAACTCCGGCGGCGCCAACGCCTGCACCGGCCCCCAGGGCTTCCAGGACACCCACGCCACCGCCGAGAAGGTCGCCGAGGTCCTCAGCGGGCAGGGCACCGAGGTCGGCGCCGGCGAGGTCGCCGTCGCCTCCACCGGTCTCATCGGCGTCCTCCTCCCCATGGACAAGCTCCGCCCGGGCGTCGAGAAGGCCGCCGCCGAACTCTCCGCGCACGGCGGCGAGAAGGCCGCCATCGCCATCAAGACCACCGACACCGTCCACAAGACGGCCGTCGTCTCCAAGGACGGCTGGACGGTCGGCGGCATGGCGAAGGGCGCGGGCATGCTCGCCCCCGGCCTCGCCACCATGCTCGTCGTCCTCACCACCGACGCCGACGTCGACGCCAAGGGCCTGGACGCCGCCCTGCGCACCGCCACCCGGCTCACCTTCGACCGGGTCGACTCCGACGGCTGCATGTCCACCAACGACACCGTCCTCCTCCTCGCCTCCGGCGCCTCCGGCGCCACCCCCGCCCAGGACGACTTCGCCGAGGCCGTCCGGGAGGTCTGCGCCGACCTCGCCCGCCAGCTCATCGGCGACGCCGAGGGCGCCAGCAAGGACATCCGCATCGAGGTGGTCAACGCGGCCACCGAGGACGACGCCGTCGAGGTCGGGCGCTCCATCGCCCGGAACAACCTCCTCAAGTGCGCCATCCACGGCGAGGACCCCAACTGGGGCCGGGTCCTCTCCGCCATCGGCACCACCTCCGCCGCCTTCGAGCCCGACGAGCTGAACGTCGCCATCAACGGCGTCTGGGTCTGCCGCAACGGCTCCGTCGGCGAGGACCGCGACCTCGTCGACATGCGCTACCGCGAGGTCGTCGTCACCGCCGATCTCGCCGCCGGCTCCGAGTCCGCCGTGATCTGGGCCAACGACCTGACCGCCGACTACGTCCACGAGAACAGCGCGTACTCGTCGTGACCAACGCCACGCGGAAGCACACCGCCCTCCCGAAGGCCCAGACGTTGATCGAGGCGCTGCCCTGGCTCACCCGTCACCACGGCAAGACGGTCGTCATCAAGTTCGGCGGCAACGCCATGATCGACGAGGAGCTGAAGGCGGCCTTCGCGCAGGACGTCGTCTTCCTGCGCCACGCCGGCCTCAAGCCGGTCGTCGTGCACGGCGGCGGCCCGCAGATCAGCGCCGCCCTCGACCGGCACGGCATCGTCAGCGAGTTCAAGGCGGGCCTGCGGGTCACCACCGAGGACGCCATGGACGTCGTACGGATGGTGCTCGCCGGCCAGGTCCAGCGCGAGCTCGTCGGGCTGCTCAACCAGCACGGCCCGCTCGCCGTCGGCCTCACCGGCGAGGACGCCCACACCATCACCGCCGTCAAGCACCTGCCGGAGATCGACGGCGAACGCGTCGACATCGGCCGCGTCGGCGAGATCACCGCCATCGACACCGGCGCCATCCAGGCGCTCCTGGAGGACGGCCGCATCCCGGTCGTCTCCTCCATCGCCCGCTCCCAGGACGACGGACATGTCTACAACGTCAATGCTGATACGGCGGCTGCGGCACTCGCTGCGGCGCTGGGCGCCGAGACGCTGATGGTCCTGACCGACGTCGAGGGCCTCTACGAGGACTGGCCGAACAGCGACGAGGTCATCAGCCGGCTCACCGCCAGCCAGCTGGAGAAGCTGCTGCCCGAGCTCTCCAGCGGCATGGTCCCCAAGATGGAGGGCTGCCTGCACGCCGTACGGAACGGGGTCACCACGGCCCGCGTGATCGACGGACGCGTCCAGCACTCCATCCTGCTGGAGATCTTCACCGACGAGGGCATCGGCACGATGGTCGTGCCGGACGGACAGGGGGAATCATGAGCAACCAGCAGCTGACCGAGCGGTGGCAGGGCTCGCTCATGGACAACTACGGCACCCCGCGCCTCCCCCTGGTCCGCGGCGAGGGCGCCAAGGTCTGGGACGCCGACGGCACCGAGTACCTCGACTTCGTCGGCGGCATCGCCGTCAACGCCCTCGGCCACGCCCACCCGGCCGTCGTCGAGGCGGTCACCCGCCAGATCCGGAGCCTCGGCCACGTCTCCAACCTCTACGTCGCCGAACCGCCCGTCGCGCTCGCCGAGCGGCTGCTCCAGCTCGCCGGCCGCCCCGGGAGGGTCTTCTTCTGCAACTCGGGCGCCGAGGCCAACGAGGCCGCCTTCAAGATCGGCCGGCTCACCGGCCGCAGCCACATGGTCGCCACCGCCGGCGGCTTCCACGGCCGGACCATGGGCTCCCTCGCCCTCACCGGCCAGCCCGGCAAGCAGGGCCCGTTCCTGCCGCTGCCCGGCGACGTCACCCACGTCCCGTACGGCGACGTGGAGGCGCTGCGCGCCGCCGTCACCGAGGAGACGGCCTTCGTCATCATCGAGCCCATCCAGGGCGAGAACGGCGTCGTCGTCCCGCCGCCCGGCTACCTGAAGGCGGCCCGGGAGATCACCCGCGCCACCGGCACCCTCCTCGTCCTCGACGAGGTGCAGACCGGCATCGGCCGGTGCGGCCACTGGTTCGAGCACCAGGCCCACGAGGGCGTCGACCCGGACGTCGTCACCCTCGCCAAGGGCCTCGGCGGCGGGCTGCCGCTCGGCGCCACCGTCGCCTTCGGCGCGGCCGCCGAGCTCTTCGCCCCCGGCCACCACGGCACCACCTTCGGCGGCAACCCGGTGGCCTGCGCCGCCGGCCTCGCCGTCCTGGACACCCTCGGCGCCGACGCGGCCCTCGACCGCGTCAAGGCCGTCGGCGAGCGGCTGCGCTCCGGAATCGAGGCCCTCGGGCACCCGCTGGTCTCCCATGTCCGTGGTGCGGGCCTCCTGCTGGGTATCGTGCTCACCGAGCCCCTCGCGCCCCAGGTGCAGCAGGCGGCTCAGGACGCCGGCCTCCTGGTGAACGCGCCCGCCCCCGACGTCGTACGGATCATGCCTCCGCTGGTCCTCACCGACGCCGAGGCGGACACCTTCCTCCGGGTGCTTCCGGCCGTCCTCCAGCAGGCGTACGAGGCGTACGAGGCGAACGGGCAAGGAACGACCGGAGAATGAGGCGACGATGACCGACGCGCAGGGGAACGAGCCCGGAGGGCCGTCGGTCCCGCAGACCCGCACCGCACGCCACCGCAGGATCGTCGACATCCTCAACCGGCAGCCGGTGCGGTCGCAGAGCCAGCTCGCCAAGCTCCTCGCGGACGACGGGCTGAGCGTCACCCAGGCGACGCTCTCCCGCGACCTCGACGAGCTCGGCGCGGTGAAGATCCGCAACACCGGCGGCGAGCTGATCTACGCGGTCCCCAGCGAGGGCGGCTTCCGCACCCCGCAGGCCCCGCTCGGCGAGTCCGCCAAGGAGGAGCGGATGCGCCGCCTCTCCGGCGAACTCCTCATCTCCGCCGAGGCGTCCGCCAACCTCGTGGTGCTGCGCACCCCGCCGGGCGCCGCCCAGTTCCTCGCGTCGGCCATCGACCAGGCCGAGCTCCAGGCCATCCTCGGCACCATCGCGGGCGACGACACCCTGCTCCTCATCTCCCGCGACCCCAGCGGCGGCCAGGCCCTCGCCGACCACCTGCTGCGCCTGGCGCAGAAGGGCGGCTGAGCGCGGCCCGGGAGCCTCAGTACCGCACGATCGCCGTCGGACCCCGCCGGGTGCCGACGGCGATGTGCGGCCGCCGTTCCGGATCGGCCCAGGCGAGGACCGCCCGCATCGCGTCCGCCGGGACGGAGACGCAGCCGGCCGTCGCGCCCTTCCCGTTCACGTGCAGGAAGATCCCGGCGCCGCGCATCCGCACCGGGCGGGCGTAGTTGAAGCCGATGACGAGCGCGTGGGCGTACTGCGTCCCGTACGCGACGAGGTGCTCGGCCTCCGCGGGGCGGCAGTCCGCCGGGAGCCTCTCGACCCAGCGGTTGTACGTGCGTGAGTCGTTGTCCTGGCACCACCACGAGTCCTCGGTGGCCCGTACGTACCGGTAGCGGGTCCCGGCCGGCGCGGCCCGGATCCCGAAGGCGTACGGCAGGTCGTACAGGCCGGTCGGCGTGGTGTTCGTCCCCTGCCGCCGGGTGGCCCCCTCGGCCAGCCCGTTCGCGCCGAACCGGGCCGGCGCGGAACCCGCCCGCAGCCACCGCCCGCCCCGCCGGTCCCACCAGGTGACCGTCCCGGTGGTGGCGGAGGCGTCGGCGGCGACGGCGGTGATCAGCTGGGAGCCGCCGCCGGTGTCCGCCATCCGCGCGGGCAGCGGCGCGGTCGGGGGACCCGGGGCGGAGGCGAGCGAGAACAGCACGGCGCCGAGCGCGAGGAGGGTACGCATGGCGGCGACGCTAGGCGGCCCGGGGGCCACCGGCCACGCTACTGGCCCGAGTGGGGGAGCGGCGGCAGCGGCAGCGGAAGGGCGGGCAGTCCGTCGAGGCTGGTGGCGATGTGCTCCTTGCCCTCGCAGTAGGCGTTGAACTCCTCGTCCGTCTTCCGGTTGAAGAAGTCGGCGTGCAGCGAGCGCTCCTCCCGGTACTCCATCACCGGCACGGCGAACCCGCAGGAGTCGCTGACCCGCCGCGCGTGCACGAGGACGATGGCCCGGGCGCTGATCTGGTCCTTCACGGCCTCTTCGGGGAACCGCCCGAAGAGCTCGGCCCAGCGCGGATCGTCCCGCAGCACCACCTCCCCGTCGCCGTGCACCCGCACCACGGTGGGCGGACCGGAGAAGGACGTCCACATCAGGGTGATCCGCCCGTTGCCCGGCTCGCGGAGGTGCGCGAGGGTCTCGGCACTGCTGCCGCCGAAGTCGACGTAGGCGAGGGTCAGTTCGTCGAGGACGACGAGGGTGCCCCGGCGTCCCTTGGGCGAGAGGTTGACGTGCCCGTCCCCGGAGAGCGGGGCGGTGGCGACGAAGTAGAGGGGCTGCTCCTCGATGAAGGTCCGCAGTCGCCCGTCAATGCGTTCGTATGTTTTTCCCATGGGTCCATCTTCGGTGGTGGCGACCCGGGGTGACGCGCCCTCTCACGGAATGGGGGGCGCGTCACGACCACAGCGCCCGCCGGGCTGCGCGCACGACGGCGGGCTCGGGGTCGTCGAGCAGGGCCTTCATCCGCCGGGGCTCCACCGCGTCGAGCAGCCGCAGCCCGGCCACCGCCGAGGCCCGCACCCGGCCGTTCCGGTGCCCCGTCAACTCCCGCAGCAGCGGCACGTCCACGCTCCGCGACCCGCACTCACCGAGCCCGAGCGGCGCCCTGTCCGGCACGTCGGGGCCCGCGCAGGCGGACCGGTACGCGGCCACCGGATCGCCCCCGCCCTGCCGCAGCACCCACCGGGCGCAGGCCCGGGTCCGCCCCGAACGGTCGTAGAGATACGGCTCCGCCTCCGCGTGCCGGCCCGCCCCGCGCAGCGCGGTGACGCCGGCCGCCCGCACCCGCCCGAACCGGGCCCCCAGCAGGACGGGCACGGTGGCGTCCGGCTCGTCCGCTGCCACCGCGGCCGAGGCGGCCCGCTCCTGCACCAGGGGGTCGTGGTCCCCGGCGGCCACCAGGGCGAGGCCGAGGCCGTCGTACAGCCCGCGGTCGAGGGCGACGGAGAGCGCGGCGCGCCGGGTCGGGCCGTCGAGGCAGCCGGACAGCAGCCCGCCCACCCGCGCCGGGTCGCCGTCGCGCAGCAGACCGTCCAGGAGTTCCGCGGCCGCGCCGCCCCGGAGCCGCCGGCCGAGCCGCAGGATCACCGGCGCGGTGACCGCGAGCGTCGGCGCGGAGGCGCCGGGCAGTGCCTCCCGCAGCAGGTGCAGCGCACGCGCGCGTACCGGCGCCGCCCAGTCCGCCGCCCTGACCGCGACCAGCGGCAGCGCCTCGGGCCGCCCCGCCGTGTACGACAGTGCGGCCTGCCGGATCCGGCCGTCAGGGTCGCACAGCGCGAGCGCGAGCTGCGCCTCGGTGGGCGTCTCCCGCACCCGGTCGGCGGCCCGGTCCCGGAGCCCCCGCCCCCCGGGGACGTGGGCCCCGGTGAGCCACCCGTGGGAGGGCGTGACGGCGTCGTGGCGGACCGCCTGTCGTACGTCCTCGTCCAGGTCCGCCCAGGCCTTGGGCCGCGTCACGTCCAGCACCCGGTGCAGGGGGAACCCCTGGCCCAGGCGCCCTGCCGCGGCCTTCCGCGCTTCCGCCTCGTGTGTCATGCGGGGAGGCTAGACGCCGCCCGCCCGCCCTCGCTCGCGGTTTTCGAGGGCGCGGAGCGCGCCCTCGTGGGCCCTGGGCGGTGTCGGCGTCGAGCCGTGCCCGGTCCTCCGCGCGTCCGGCACCCACCGCCGCGAGCGTGTCCTTGCCGTGCGGGAGGCGTTCTCCCCGGCGAAGGTGGTGCGTGGGTCCCGGCGGCTGCGCGGTCGTCGTGCGGCGGACCGTGTCCCCGTGCCGTCCGTCCTCGCTCGCGGGTTCCGTCCCCCGTGGCGCCGATTGACGAATCATGCGGAGTTCTGCATACTCATGCATCAAGGGTTTCGGATCATCGAGGCGAGGAGCAACCAGAAGTGAGCAGCAACAACGGTGACGTCCGGCTCTGGGGCGGGCGTTTCGCCGACGGTCCGGCCGAGGCCCTCGCGAAGCTCTCCGCCTCCGTCCACTTCGACTGGCGCCTCGCGCCCTACGACATCGCCGGATCCCGGGCCCACGCGCGCGTGCTGCACAAGGCCGGACTGCTCACCGAGGACGAGCTGACCCGCATGCTCGCGGGCCTGGACCGGCTGGAGGCGGACGTCGCCGACGGCTCCTTCGTCGGCACCATCGCCGACGAGGACGTCCACACCGCCCTGGAGCGCGGCCTCCTGGAGCGCCTCGGCGCCGAGCTCGGCGGCAAGCTGCGCGCCGGCCGGTCCCGGAACGACCAGGTCGCCACCCTCTTCCGGATGTACCTCCGCGACCACGCCCGGACCATCGGCGGCCTGATCGCCGACCTCCAGGACGCGCTCGTCGGCCTCGCCGAGGCGCACCCGGACGTCGCCATGCCCGGCCGGACCCACCTCCAGCACGCCCAGCCGGTGCTCTTCGCCCACCACGTCCTCGCCCACGTGCAGTCCCTCTCCCGGGACGCCGAGCGGCTGCGCCAGTGGGACACCCGGACGGCGGTCTCCCCGTACGGCTCCGGCGCCCTCGCCGGCTCCTCCCTCGGTCTCGACCCGGAGGCCGTCGCGAAGGACCTCGGCTTCGAGCGGGGCAGCGCGGGCAACTCGATCGACGGCACGGCCTCCCGCGACTTCGTCGCCGAGTTCGCCTTCATCACCGCGATGATCGGGGTGAACCTCTCCCGGATCGCCGAGGAGATCATCATCTGGAACACGAAGGAGTTCTCCTTCGTCACCCTCCACGACGCCTTCTCCACCGGCTCGTCGATCATGCCGCAGAAGAAGAACCCGGACATCGCCGAACTGGCCCGGGGCAAGTCCGGCCGCCTCATCGGCAACCTCTCCGGCCTGATGGCCACCCTGAAGGCGCTGCCGCTCGCCTACAACCGCGACCTCCAGGAGGACAAGGAGCCGGTCTTCGACTCCTGCGACCAGCTGGAGGTCCTGCTCCCCGCCTTCACCGGCATGATGGCCACGCTCACCGTCAACCGCGAGCGCATGGAGGAACTGGCCCCGGCCGGCTTCTCGCTCGCGACCGACATCGCCGAGTGGCTGGTCAAGCAGGGCGTGCCGTTCCGCGTCGCGCACGAGGTCGCCGGTGAGTGCGTGAAGGTCGCCGAGTCCGAGGGCAAGGAGCTGGACGGGCTCACGGACGAGCAGTTCGCGAAGATCTCCGAGCACCTCACCCCCGAGGTCCGCACCGTGCTCAACGTCCCCGGCGCCCTCGCCTCGCGCGACGGCCGCGGCGGCACCGCCCCCTCCGCCGTCGCCGCCCAGCTCGTCGAGGTCAAGGCCGACCTGGTCATCCAGCACGCCTGGTCCACCGCCAAGCAGAAGTAGCCGAGGCGAACAGCGGAACCCCGCTCCACCGGAAGGCCCCCTCGTGGGGCCTTCCGGCGTTTCCGCGCGGGGAAACGGTGAGTCGCCCACGTCTTATGTGAGACAAGAATGTCTCACACGGTGTATGGTCGTCTCATGTCAGTCGACCGCACCCAGGTGCTCCGCGCCGCCGCCGCCCTGCTCTCCCGCAAGGCGACCGCCACCATGGACGAGGTCGCCCGGGCCGCGGGTATCGGGCGGGCCACGCTGCACCGGCACTTCGCCGGGCGGGACGCGCTGGTGCGGGCGCTGGAGCAGATGTGCATCGAGGAGGCGGAGGCCGCGCTCGACGCGGCCCGGATCGAGGAGGGGCCGGCCGACGAGGCCGTCCGCCGGCTCGTCGCCGCCTCCGAGCCCGCCGCCCCCCTGCTCGCCTTCCTCGTCACCGAGAACCAGCTGTTCGAGGGGGACGGGCAGAACGAGGGCTGGGCCCGCCTCGACGCCCGCCTCGCCGCCCTCTTCCGGCGCGGCCAGGAGGAGGGCACCTTCCGGATCGACCTCAGCCCCGCCTGGCTCTGCGAGGCCTTCTACGGGCTGATCGGCTCGGGCGCCTGGGCCGTCGCCGACGGGCGGGTAGCCGCCAACGACTTTTCTTACATGATCGCCGAGCTGCTGCTCGGCGGAGCGCGCAGGAGCGTGGAGAAGTGACCACCGAAACCGTCCGCTACGACAAGGGCAACGAGGAGAGCCATACCGAGGGCGTGCGCCGTCCCGGCCGGTGGCTCGCCCTCGCCGCGCTCGTCCTGGCCGTGCTGCTCGTGGCCGTGGACGCCACCGTGCTCGGCCTGGCGACCCCCTTCCTCTCCGAGGACCTGAAGCCGACCGGCACCCAGCTGCTCTGGATCGGCGACGTCTACTCCTTCGTCATCGCCGGTCTGCTGGTCTCCATGGGCAGCCTCGGCGACCGCATCGGCCGCAAGAAGCTCCTCCTCGTGGGCGCCGTCGCGTTCGGCGCCGTCTCGGTCCTGAACGCCTACGCGACCAGCCCCGAGATGATGATCGCCGCCCGCGCCCTCCTCGGCGTCGCCGGCGCGACCCTGATGCCGTCCACCCTGGCCCTCATCCGGAACCTCTTCCACGACCCGCGCGAGCGCAGCCTCGCCATCGGCATCTGGGGCGCGATGGCCTCGGCCGGCGCCGCCGTCGGCCCGGTCGTCGGCGGTTTCCTCCTGGAGCACTTCTGGTGGGGCTCGGTCTTCCTCATCAACCTGCCCGTGATGGCCGTCCTGGTCGTCATCGGCGCCAAGCTGATCCCCGAGTCGAAGAACCCGAACCCGGGCCCGTGGGACCTCCCCAGCGTCGCGCTCTCCCTCGTCGGCATGATCGGCGTCGTCTACGCGATCAAGGAACTGGCCTCGCACGGCCCCACCCTCGACGTGGCCGTCGCCGCGCTCGTCGGCGCCGGCGGCCTCACCGGCTTCGTCCGCCGCCAGCTCACCCTGCCGGCGCCGCTCCTGGACATGCGCCTCTTCCGCAACCGCGGCTTCTCCGGCGCCGTCCTCGGCGACCTGCTGACCATCCTCGGCCTCGCCGGCCTGGTGTTCTTCCTGTCCCAGTTCTTCCAGCTGGTCCAGGGCCGCTCCCCGCTGGAGGCCGGCCTCGCCGAACTGCCCGCCGCGATCGGCTCGGTGACCGCCGGTCTGCTCGCCGGCCGGTTCGCCCGCCGCTTCTCGGTCCGCTCGGCCGTCGCCGGCGGTCTCGCCGCCATCGGCCTCGCCCTCGCGGTCCTGACCGCCATCGGGCAGACCACCGGCTACCCGGTCCTCGGCGCGAGCCTCCTCGTCGTCGGCGTCGGCGCGGGCCTCGCCTTCACCGTCACCGCCGACGTGATCCTCTCCAGCGTCCCCAAGGAGCAGGCCGGCGCCGCGTCCGCCGTCTCCGAGACCGCGTACGAGCTCGGCGCCGCCCTCGGCATCGCCGTACTCGGCTCCATCGTGACCGGTGTCTACCGGGGCTTCACCACCCCGGCCGGCATCCCCTCGGACGTCGCCGCGGCCGCCCACGACTCGCTGGGCGGCGCCGTCGAGGCGTCCTCGGCCCTCGCCCCGGAGCGGGCCGGCGCCCTCGTCTCGGCCGCCCAGGAGGCCTTCGTCGACGGCCTGCGGATCGCCGCCGGCGTCGGCGCGGCCGTCCTCCTCGCCACCGCCGTCGCCGCCTGGTTCCTCCTCAGGGACCAGAAGCTCGCGGACGGCGCCGTCGAGCACTGACGCACCCCGCCCCACGCGCGAGGGCGCCCCCGGAACGATCCCGGGGGCGCCCTCGTCGCGTACGGCCGACCGCTACGCGGCCTCCTTCGCCTTCGTGGCGTACATGTCGACGTACTCCTGGCCCGACAGCCGCATGACCTCCGCCATCACCGAGTCCGTCACCGCGCGCAGCACGTACCGGTCGCGGTCCATGCCCTCGTAGCGGGAGAACTCCATCGGCTCGCCGAAGCGGACGGTCACCTGCACCGGACGCGGGAAGCCCGCGCCGCCCGGCTGCGCCCGGTCCGTGCCGATCATCGCGAAGGGGATCACCGGCGCGCCGGTCATCAGCGTCAGCCGCGCCACGCCCGTGCGCCCCCGGTACAGCCGGCCGTCGGGGGAGCGGGTGCCCTCCGGGTAGATCGAGAAGATCTTGCCCTCCTCGATGACCCGGCGGCCCGTCATCAGCGCCGCCACGCCGCCCCGGCCGCCGTCCCGGTCCACCGGGATCATGCCGACGCTGGTGAAGAACCAGGCCATCAGCCGGCCCTTGACGCCCTTGCCGGTCACGTACTCGTCCTTGCCGATGAAGAAGACCTGGCGGTCCAGGCAGATCGGCATGATCATCGAGTCGATGAAGGTGAGGTGGTTGCCCGCGAGGATCACCGGCCCGGTCCCGGGGACGTTCTCGGCGCCCTCGACACGGGGGCGGAACATCAGACGCAGGATCGGACCGAGGGTGGCCTTGACGATCGCGTGACGGGACAACGGTTCCTCCGGTGTCGGGCGGGCGGCTCCGGAGAGCCGACGGTGCAGCACCGGACGATACTCGCGGGTCACCGCCGTGCGCACATCGGGTTCACCGAACGGATACACGGTGTTGACGCGTGTTTCCGCCATGTTCCGCAAGGGTCTGCCGCCCGTAGGGGCGCGGTCCCTACCGTCGGGTCCACCCGACGACAGGTGCGGGACATCACACAGGAGGACCCCCATGACCCAGGGCGCACCCCGGACCCCGGCCCGCCGCTCGGTACTCGGAGCGGCCGGCGCCGCCGCGTTCGGCGTCACCGCCGGGCTCGCCGCCGGCGCGGGGACCGCGCAGGCCGCCGAGACCGGCCGCCCGCACGGCCGGGACCACGGGCACGGCCGCGGCTACCGCTCGCTCCCCGTCCCGACCGTCATCGCCCACCGGGGCGCCAGCGGCTACCGCCCCGAGCACACCCTCGGCTCCTACCGGCACGCCCTGGACCTCGGCGCCCACGTCATCGAGCAGGACCTCGTCCCCACCAAGGACGGGCACCTGGTCTGCCGCCACGAGAACGACATCACCGGCACCACCGACGTCGCCGACCACCCCGAGTTCGCCGGCCGGAAGACCACCAGGACCGTCGACGGGGTCTCCTACACGGGCTGGTTCACCGAGGACTTCACGCTCGCCGAGCTGAAGACCCTGCGCGCCAAGGAGCGCATCCCCGGCACCCGCCAGGAGAACACCCTCTACGACGGCCGGTGGACCGTCCCCACCTTCGAGGAGGTCCTGCGCTGGGCCGACGAGGAGGGCCGCCGCCGGGGCCGCGAGATCTGGCTCCACGTCGAGACCAAGCACCCCACCTACTTCCGCTCCCTCGGCCTCGGCCTGGAGGAGCGCCTGGCGAAGCTGCTCCGCCGCTACGGCCGCCACCGCGCGGACTCCGCCGTCTTCCTGCAGTCCTTCGAGCCGGGCAGCATCCAGCGCCTGTCGAAGCTGGTCGACTCCCCGCTGGTGGTGCTGCTCTCCGGCGCGGCCACCCGCCCCTGGGACTTCGTCGAGTCCGGTGACCCGCGCACCGTCGCCGACCTCGTCACCCCGGCCGGACTGCGCTGGATCGCCTCGTACGCCCAGGGCATCGGCCCCACCCTCGACCTGGTGATCCCCAAGGACGCCACGGGCCGGCTCACCACCCCCACCACCCTGGTGCGGGACGCCCACGCCGAGGGCCTGGTCCTCCACCCGTACACCCAGCGCAACGAGAACGCCTTCCTGCCGGCCGACTTCCGCGAGGGCACCGACCCGGCCGCCTACGGCGACGCCTTCGGCGCCCTGGAGCGGTACTTCGAGACCGGCATCGACGGCATCTTCTCGGACAACCCCGACACCGCCCTCCTCGCCGCCGAGGACTTCCGCACCCGCTGACCCGGGATCGCCGCCCGGTCGGCGCGTACCGCGCCGTACGCCGACCGGGTGGTTCCCGAGCCGGGGCGCAACCGCGCCCCCGCGCCGCCGCATCGTGGCGGGCATGACCTCCCCGGAATCCCTCCTCGCCACCCTCACCCCGCTCCTCGCCGCCGAGTCGCGGGCCGAGGCCGCGGCCGCCGGGATCGACCCCGCCGACCTCGAACAGGCCGTCTGGCTCCGCCTCCTGGAGCGGCTCAGCGCCGACGACGCCCCCGAGCGTCCCGCCGACTGGCTCCGCCGGGCCGTCCGCGCCGAGGCCCGCCTGGCCCGCCGCACCAGCGGACGGGAGCGCCCCTACCACGGCGACGCCCCGCCCGACGCAGCCCACGAGGCGCCGGGCCCCGAGGGCTCCGCCCTCACCGCCGAACGCCGCCGCACCCTGCGGGCCGCCGTCACCAGGACGCCCGGCCGCTGCCCCCGCCTCCTGCACGCGATGCTCGACCCCGCGGACCCCACCTACCGGGAAATCGCAGGAGCGTTGGGTATCTCACAAGGCAGTCTGGGGCCGATGCGTTCCCGTTGCCTGGGATGCCTGCGCAGAATGCTCGCGGCAGAGGTTCCCGCATCCGGTCGACGGGGAAGGGTGCGGGGTACCGATCGGTGATCAGATGAGCGGGAGGCATGCGCACATGGGCCTGAGTGTGACCATCTCGGCGGCGGCCGCGGACGACGCGGAGCAGATCCTGAAGCTCCAGTACCTCTGCTACCAGAGCGAGGCCGAGCTGTACGGCGACTGGTCCATCGAGCCGCTCACCCAGCGGCTCGACGCCATCCGCGCCGAGCTCGCGGAGGGCCACGCCCTGGTGGCCCGGCTCGGCGACGAGGTCGTCGCCTCCGTCCGCGCCCGCACCGACGAGGACGGCACCGTCCACATCGCCAAGCTCATCGTCCACCCGCGGCTGCGCCGCCACGGCATCGGCGGCCGGCTCCTCGACGCCATCGAGCGCCACTTCGCCGCGGCGGACACCGCGCCCAAGCGCTTCCAGCTCTTCACCGGCCACCGCAGCGAGGGCAACCTCCGCCTCTACCGCGCCCGGGGCTACGCCCAGGTCGGCGCCCGCGAGGTCGGCCCCCGGCTCACCCTCGTCACCCTGGAGAAGGCCGCCTGACACCGCTCAGGCGGTACGCGACCGCCTGAGCCACCAGATGCCCGTCAGCGGCAGCAGCACCGGGATGAAGACGTAGCCGTACCCGAAGTCCGACCAGACCGTCGCGTCCGGGAAGGCGGACGGCTCGACCAGCGTCCACGTCCCCACCACCAGCACGCCCGCGAGCTCGGCGGCGCAGCACACCAGCGCCGCCCTGCGGGCCGCCTCCCCGCCGCGCACCAGCGTGTACGTGATGAAGACGTACACGACCGCCGCCACCGCCGAGAGCGCGTACGCCAGCGGGGCCCGGTCGAACTCGGTCGACACCTGGTAGATCGAGCGCGAGACCGCGCCCACCGACATCACGCCGTACAGCCAGACGAGCAGCATGCCCGGGCCCGTGACGAGCCGGGTCCGCCCCGGCTTCGCGTCCTGTGCCGTCCCCACCGTCTCCGCCATGGTCAGCCCACCGTCCAGATGTCGAAGAGACGCACTTCCAGGACGGCGAGCACGACCGCGCCCGCCGCCACCGTCGCCGAACCCCAGCGGCTCCGCTCCGCCAGCGACATGAAGCCGGCGATCGGCACCGCGCACAGCGCGCCGAGCAGGTAGGAGACGAAGATGACCGTCCCCTCCTCGGCCGTCTCGCCGCGGACCAGCTGCACGATGCCGACGATCAGCTGGACCAGGACCAGGAAGGTCACCACGGCCATGCCGATGAAGTGCCAGTCCTTGGTGGGCTGGTCCCGGTAGGCGGCGAAGCCGCACCAGGCGGCGAGGGCGAGCGCGGCCACCGAGACCGCGACCGTGAGGGCGTCAAGCATGCGCCCGAGGGTATTACGGGCCGAATGGCCCGATGCGCTCGGCCCCGTCGAGCCCCGCCGGAAGCCCGCCGCGCGACCGTGGCCTTGGCCACACCGGGCGCCGCGGGCCGCCCCTCCGGGACCCGCTCCCGCGCAGGCCGCGCACGGCGCGGAGCCCCGTACGGCCGTCCACCCCACGTCTCAGTAGCGTCCGGAATGCGGACACCGGACTTCCGTTCGCACCTGCGCATGCTTTACTTGCAGCCATGACCACGACGAGCAGCCGCATCCTTGCGACCGAGGCGATCCAGACGCCCGGTGCTCTTCGCATGTGTCGAATGTGCGCCATCTGAGGGCCCCCGCCTGAGCCTCGCGCCCCGAAGCGAGACCCCGACGGCCGAGCCGATCCGACCGCCCCACCGGCGCCGGACCGTGCCCGCCCCGCGCACACCGCCTCCCCGGCCCCGCCGGTACGGCCCCCCGTGCGCCTGACTGTCCGAAATGACGAATGCCCCGTGCACGGCGGACCCACGCGTCGCGCACTCGACAGTGACGGAAACCCCTGTGATCACCACTTCGGGCCTGACCAAGGTCTACGAGTCACGCGGCCGCCAGGTCACCGCCCTGGACGGCGTCGACCTCCACGTCCGCGAGGGCGAGGTCTTCGGCGTGATCGGCCAGAGCGGCGCCGGCAAGTCCTCGCTGATCCGCTGCGTCAACCTCCTGGAGCGCCCCACCTCCGGCACGGTGACCGTCGACGGCGTCGACCTCACCGCCCTCGCCGGCAAGGGCCGCCGCGCCGGCAAGGACCTGCGCCGGGCACGCAGCAGCATCGGCATGGTCTTCCAGCACTTCAACCTGCTGTCCTCGCGCACCGTCAAGGACAACATCGAGCTCCCCCTGGAGATCCTCGGCGTCCCGGGCGCCGAGCGCTCCCGCCGGGCCCTCGAACTCCTCGACCTCGTCGGCCTCGCCGACAAGGCGAAGAACTACCCGGGCCAGCTCTCCGGCGGCCAGAAGCAGCGCGTCGGCATCGCCCGCGCCCTCGCCGGCGAGCCCAAGGTCCTCCTCTCCGACGAGGCCACCAGCGCCCTCGACCCGGAGACCACCCGCTCGATCCTCCAGCTCCTGCGCGACCTCAACCGGCAGCTCGGCCTCACCGTCCTGCTCATCACGCACGAGATGGACGTCGTCAAGACCATCTGCGACTCCGCCGCCCTCATGCAGAAGGGCCGGATCGTCGAGTCCGGCACGGTCGCCGAACTCCTCGCCACCCCCGGCTCCCAGCTGGCCGCCGAGCTCTTCCCGGTCAGCGGCCAGGCCACCGGCGCCGACCGCACCGTCGTCGACGTCACCTTCCACGGCGAGGCCGCCACCCAGCCGGTGATCTCCCAGCTCTCCCGCACGTACAACATCGACATCTCCATCCTCGGGGCCGCGATGGACACCGTCGGCGGGAAGCAGATCGGCCGGATGCGGATCGAACTGCCCGGCCGGTACGAGGAGAACGTCGTCCCGATCGGCTTCCTCCGCGAGCAGGGCCTCCAGGTCGAGCCCGTCGACGACCCGCAGGCCGAGGCCGCCCCCGCCGTCCCCGTACAGCAGCCGCACGTGCTCGCGAAGGAGAGTGCCAAGTGACCTGGGAAGAGATGCGCCCCCTGCTCGAACAGGGCACGGTCGACACCCTCTACATGGTCCTGTGGGCCACCGTCGTCACCATCGTCGGCGGCCTCCCGCTCGGCATCCTCCTCGTCCTCACCGACAAGGGCGGACTGCTCCAGAACCGGCCCGTCAACAAGGTCGTCGGTGCGATCGTGAACATCGGCCGCTCGCTGCCGTTCATCATCCTGCTGATCGCCCTGATCCCCTTCACGACCTTCGTCGTCGGCACCTTCATCGGCCCCACCGCGATGATCGTGCCGCTCGCCATCGGCGCCATCCCCTTCTTCGCGCGCCTCGTCGAGACCGCCATCCGCGAGGTCGACCACGGGCTCGTCGAAGCCGTCCAGTCCATGGGCGGCGGCATCCCGACCATCGTCCGCAAGGTGCTGCTCCCGCAGGCCCTGCCGTCGCTGGTCGCCGCCGTCACCACCACCGTCATCGTGCTCATCGGCTACTCCGCGATGGCCGGCGCGGTCGGCGGCGAGGGACTCGGCTCCAAGGCCGTCACCTACGGCTACCAGCGCTTCGACACCACCTTCATGCTCGTCACCGTCGTCGTCCTGGTCGCCATCGTCACGATCGTCCAGCTCCTCGGCGACGGGGTCGTACGGCTCCTCGCCCGCCGCGGCCGCACCGCCTGACGGCCCCCCAGACCACCCCCCTGAGCCCGGACTTGTTGTCCAGGCGTCCACCGCTCCACAAGAAAGAGGCACTCTTCGTGCGTAAGAACATCAAGCTCGCCGCCGGCTTCGCTTCCGTCACCGCCCTCGCCCTCGGCCTCACCGCCTGCGGCACCTCCTCGGACCCGTCCTCCGCCAAGGACAAGGCCGGCTCCGCCGACGAGGCGCTCGTCGTCGCCGCGTCCCCGACGCCCCACGCCGACATCCTCAAGTTCGTCCAGGACAACCTGGCGGCCAAGGAGGGCCTGAAGCTGGAGGTGAAGGAGTTCACGGACTACGTCCTGCCGAACACCGCCACCCAGAACGGCCAGGTCGACGCCAACTTCTTCCAGCACAAGCCCTACCTGGACGACTTCAACGCGAAGAACAAGACCACCATCGTCCCCGTGGTCGACGTCCACCTGGAGCCGCTCGGCGTCTACTCCAAGTCCGTGAAGTCCCTCAAGGACATCAAGGCCGGCCAGACCATCGCCGTCCCCAACGACACCACCAACGAGGGCCGCGCCCTCCACCTCCTCGCCGACAACGGCCTCATCACCCTCAAGGACGGCGTCGGCACCGACGCCAAGCTCTCCGACATCACCGACAAGAAGGGCCTGGAGTTCAAGGAGCTGGAGGCCGCCACCGTGCCCCGCGCCCTGAACGACGTCGACGCCGCCGTCATCAACGGCAACTACGCGATCGAGGCCGACCTCTCCCCGGCGAAGGACGCCCTCGTCCTGGAGAAGGGCGAGGGCAACCCCTACGCCAACCTCCTCGCCGTCAAGAAGGGCAACGAGAACGACCCCCGGGTCGAGAAGCTCGCCAAGCTCCTCAACTCGCCCGAGGTCAAGAAGTACATCGAGGACACCTACAAGGGCTCCGTCACCCCCGCCTTCGGCGCCGCCAAGTAAGGCCCCGGGTACAGTCCTTCACCCCAAGGCCCCGCACGCCCCGTCCGGCGCGCGGGGCCTTGGGCTCACCCGCGCATGCGCGTCGGCCACGCCATGCTGCATGCTGTGCCTTCACGGTCTTCACGTATGGAGCTGCGCATGACTACCACCTTCCCGGACGTCTCCATCAACACGGAGCGACTGGTGCTGCGCCCGTACGAGGAAGCCGACATCCCCGCCTTCGTCGAGATGATGAACGACGAACTCGTCACCGCCTGGACCTCGGTGCCGCATCCGTACACCCGTGCCCACGCCGAGGACTGGGTCCGCCGGATCGCCCCCGCCGAACGGACCGGCGGCCGCGGCATCGTCCTCGCCGTCACCGAGTTCCTGACGCAGCGTCTGGTCGGCACCGTCCACCTCCACTCCACCGACTGGCGCGTCCGGGCCACCGAGGTCGCGTACGTCACCGCCCCCTGGGCCCGCGGCGAGGGATACGCCACCGAGTCCGTCCTCGCCGTCGCCCAGTGGCTCTTCCGCGACCGCGGCTTCGAACGCCTCCAGCTGCGCACCGCCGCCGACAACACCGCCTCCCAGCAGGTCGCCCAGAAGATCGGCTGCATCAGCGAGGGCGTGCTGCGCAACGCCTGGATAGCGCGCAGCCTCACCGAGAGCGGCGAGTGGACCGACATCCGCACCGACCTCATCCTCTGGGGCCTCCTTCCCGAGGACCTCGACGGCGTCGCCGACCAGATGGCCGAGGCCGGATACTCCTCGTACACCGACTGGAGCTGAGCGTTCCGGACGCCGGCCCGGGGTACTCTCGACACGCCCCCGACCTGCGACGACACCACAGGAGACAGACGCGATGGCCGATCGGGTCACGGTGATCGGCTGGGACGGCTCGCCCCTCACCGCCGCGGCCGGCTCCGCGCTCTCGGCCGCCACCCTGGTGGCCGGCGCCGCCCACCACCTGGCGCTCCCCGAAGTACCCGCCGGCGCCGAGCGCGTCCGCCTCGGCAGCGTCGGCCTCGCCGCCCGCCGGATCGCGGGCCACCGCGGCACCGCCGTCGTCCTCGCCGACGGGGACCCCGGATTCTTCGGCGTCGTCCGCGCCCTGCGCGCCCCCGAGCACGGCCTGGAGGTCGAGGTCGTCCCGGCCGTCTCCTCCGTCGCGGCCGCCTTCGCCCGGGCCGGCATGCCCTGGGACGACGCCCGCGTCGTCGTCGCCCACGAGAAGACCCTGCGCCGCGCCGTCAACGTCTGCCGCGCCCACCCCAAGGTCGCCGTCCTCACCTCCCCGGGCGCCGGCCCCGCCGAACTCGCCCTCCTGCTCGACGGCGTCCACCGCACCTTCGTCGTCTGCGAACAGCTCGGCACCACCCGCGAACAGGTCTCCGTCCTCACCTCCGACAAGGCCGCCGACCACACCTGGCGCGACCCCAACGTCGTCCTCGTCATCGGCGGCGCCGGCGGTACCGGGGCCTCCGCCGCCCCCTGGCTGATGGGCAACGACCCGGCCGCCGGAGCCGTCCGCGGCTGGGCGGGCGGCCCGGAGGAGTACGGCTCCGAGGACCGGCCCGGCATCGGCCACGACCCCACCCTGCGCGCCGTCCAGCTCGCCCGGCTCGGCCCCCGCACCGGCGACCTCGTCTGGGACGTCGGCAGCGCGGGCGGCAGCTTCGCCGTCGAGGCCGCCCGCTTCGGCGCCGCCGTCATCGCCGTCGACGCCGACCCCGCCGCCCGCGCCCGCACCGAGACCGCCGCCCGCCGCCACGGCGTCCTCCTCCAGACCGTCACCGGGCGCGCCCCGCACGTCCTGGAGAGCCTCCCCGAACCCGACGTCGTACGCGTCGGGGCCGGCGGCGTCCCCGTCGTCACCGCCTGCGTCGACCGGCGTCCCGAGCGGATCGCCACCCACGCCACCACCCGCGACGAGGCCGAGGCGATCGGCACCGCCCTCGCCGCCGGCGGCTACGCCGTCGAGACCGTTCTCCTCCAGACCGTCGGCCTCGATCCGGCCGACTGGACCGAGCGCGAACGCTCCGTCGTCTTCCTGCTCTCCGGCCGCCGGACCGCCGGCGCCCCCTGACCCCGGCCGGGTGCCGGGGCAGGTAGGCTGGCCGATTGTTGTACCGCACGGGGATGTTCGGCAGGTTGTTCGTCAATGTCCCGAATCGATGACCGTCTTGACCCGTTCTCGGTGGTCACCGGCGTGCGGGACACCGGGGGGACGGCGCGACGTGGCGCAGTCCACAGCGCACCGTGGCGGATCCGCCTGCCACGATGGGCGCGGGCCGCGACAATGCTCAGGTGACGGCGCGTCTCCGTGCCGCGCGGCGCGGGCGCTCGTTCTCGTTGACGGGCGCGGCTCCGAACGAAGACAACGATGGGCGAGGGGTACGCATGACGGACACCGGCCAGGTCCCGGGCGAGGGACTGCCGGAGAACGCAGGCATGGTCGAGCAGCCGGGCATCCCCGCTCCGGGCGCGTACACCTACCTGGACCCCTCCGGCCCCACCCCCGGGCAGCTCCCCGAGGACGACGACATGCTGCTGATGCCGGGTGCCCAGGGCGCCTGGAGCGAGCAGGCCCCCGGTGTGGTGCCCGCCCCGCCCGTCGCCGTCCCCGCCCCGCCCATGGTCCCGCCGCAGGGCGGGGCCCCCGAGGCCCTCGGCCAGGACCTCGGAGTCGCCCCCCAGGCCGCCGTGCAGGCCGTCCCGATGGGCGACCCGCTCACCGACCCGCTGCCGGATCCGCTCACCGACCCCCTGACCGGGCCGCTGCCGGACCCGCTGACCGGCCCGCTCCCGGACGGCCTCGTCCTCGCCGACCAGCTCACCGCCCCGGTCACTCCGGCGCACGGCGTCCCCGTGCCCGGCGCCACCCCGCCGCAGGGCGTGCCGCTCGGCACCCCGGCGCACGGCGTCCCGGTCGCCCCGCAGGAGCCCGTCGCCACCGCCCACGGCTACGAGCCCGGCATCCTCGACACCGGCGCCCACGAGGCCGCCGGCCG
>NZ_JBEZNU010000007.1:0-102400 GCF_040653375.1 Streptomyces sp. NPDC047974 | reverse complement strand
CACGGCGTCCCGGTCGCCCCGCAGGAGCCCGTCGCCACCGCCCACGGCTACGAGCCCGGCATCCTCGACACCGGCGCCCACGAGGCCGCCGGCCGCGACTCCGGCCCCGTCGACCTCGGCGGCGTCCGCGTGCCGCCGCCGGCCGCCCCGCAGCCCGCCCCCGCGCGCCGCCCGCTCCACATGGGCCCGCCGGTCCCGGACACCGCCACCGGCGGCGTGGTGCGCTCGCTCGCCGACCGCGGCCCGGCCGCGCCGGTGCCCGCCGCCCCGCCGGCCCCGGCGCCCGTCCCGGAGCCGCTCGTGGCCACCGGCCCCGCGCCCGTGCCCGTACGCACCCCGGGGCCGCCCACCACCGGGCCCGAGTACTTCGAGATCGCGCAGGACCGGCAGACGGCGCCGCAGGGCGCCGAGCCGTGGGCCGCGCAGCCGCAGGAGCCCCCGGCGCCCGCCGAGGCCGTCCCCGCAGAAACGGTCGTTCCGCCGAGCGGCCTGTTCGTCCAGGTCGAGGGCAGCGTCCCGACCGCCGAGCAGCCGGCCCCGACCCCGCCGGCCGGGACCCTGATCCCCGAGCAGGAGGCCGTCGCGCCCGAGGCAGGGGTCCCCGTGGCCCCCGAGGCCGTCGTCCCCGCGCCCCGCGAGCCCGAGGCCGCCGCCGAGGAGCCCGTGGCGGAGGAGCCGGTGGCCGAGGAGCCGGTGGCCGAGGAGCCCGCCGAGGCGCCCGTGGCCGAGGTCGTGGAGGTCGCCGCGCCCGCCGACGTACCGGCGGAGAACGCGCCGGAGGCCCCGGCCGAGGAGATCGCGGCCGAGGAGCTCGCGGCCGAGGTGGCTCCGGCCGCCGAGCAGCCCGTGGAGCCGGTGGAGCCGATCGCCGAGCCGGTGGCCGAGGCCGAGGCCGTCGCCGTCGCCGTCGAGGAGCCCGTGGTCGCCGAGCAGGCGGCCGAGCCCGTGCCCGCCGCGGTCGAGGAGCCCGCCGCCGAGGAGCCCGTCGTCGTGGCGGCCCCCGTCGAGGTCGTCGCCGAGGCCGTCGCCGAGCCCGCCCCCGAAGCCGAGCCGCAGCCCCAGGCCGCGCCCGAGGTCGAGGGCGAGGCCGTAGCCGCCGAGCAGACCTCTGCGGAGCAGCCCCTCTCTGCGGAGCAGCCCCAGGCCGAGCAGGTCCCGGCCGAGCAGACCCCCGCCGAGGCGTTCGCCGACGCCGCCGCCGAGGTGCCCGCCGAGGCCCCCGTCGTCGCCGTGGCCGAGGAGATCCCGGTCGTCGCCGAGGACGCCCCCGAGGACCGGGCGCAGACCGAGGCCGAGGCCGGGACCGAGGCCGAGGACGCCGACGAGCAGGGGGAGCCGCGTCCCGCCGCCCCCGGCTACGACGAGGCCGAGCGCGAGGCGGTCCTGCGCGTGATGCGCGAGCGCCGCGACATCCGCAACGGCTTCCGCTCCGACCCGATCCCGCACGAGGTGCTGCTCCGCGTCCTGGAGGCCGCCCACACGGCCCCCAGCGTCGGCCACTCGCAGCCCTGGGACTTCGTCGTCATCCGGTCCGCCGAGACCCGGCAGACCATGCACGAGCTGGCCCAGCGCCAGCGCGAGGCCTACGCCAAGTCGCTGCCGAAGGCCCGCGCGAAGCAGTTCAAGGAACTGAAGATCGAGGCCATCCTCGACACCCCGGTCAACATCGTGGTGACCGCCGACCCCACCCGGGGCGGCCGGCACACCCTCGGCCGCTACACGCAGCCGCAGATGGCCCCGTACTCCTCGGCCCTCGCCGTCGAGAACCTCTGGCTCGCCGCCCGCGCCGAGGGCCTCGGCGTCGGCTGGGTCAGCTTCTTCGACGAGCGCGAGATGGTCCGCGCCCTCGGCCTCCCCGACCACCTGGAGGTCGTCGCGTACCTCTGCGTCGGCTACGTCGACGAGTTCCCGGACGAGCCCGAGCTGATGCAGGCCGGCTGGGCCAAGCGCCGCCCGCTCTCCTGGGTCGTCCACGAGGAGACGTACGGCCGCCGCGCCCTGCCCGGCGAGGAGCCGCACGACCTGCTCCAGGAGACCGTCGCCGCCATCCGCCCGCTGGACGCCAAGGCGCTCGGCGAGGCGTGGGAGCGGCAGAAGCGGATGACCAAGCCGGCCGGCGCGCTGGGCATGCTGGAGATCATCTCCGCGCAGCTCTGCGGCCTCTCCCGGGTCTGCCCGCCGCCGATCCCGGAGCCCGCCGCCGTCGCGATCTTCGCCGGCGACCACGGCGTGCACGCCCAGGGCGTCACCCCCTGGCCGCAGGAGGTCACCGGCCAGATGGTGGCCAACTTCCTCGGCGGGGGAGCGGTCTGCAACGCCTTCGCGAACCAGGTCGGCGCCGAGGTCTGCGTCATCGACGTGGGCGTCGCGAGCGAGCTGCCCGCCACCCCCGGCCTGCTGCCCCGCAAGGTCCGCGCCGGGTCCGGCGACTTCACCACCGGCCTGGCGATGACCCGCGAGGAGACGATCGCGGCGATCGAGGTCGGCATCGAGACCGCCCGTGACCTCGTCGCGGCGGGGAACAAGGCGCTCCTCACCGGCGAGATGGGCATCGCGAACACCACCGCGTCCGCCGCCCTCATCTCCGTCTTCACCGGTGTCGACCCGGCCGAGGTCACCGGCCGCGGCACGGGCATCAACGACGAGACCCACGCCCGCAAGGTCGACGTGGTCCGCCGCGCCCTCGACCTGCACAAGCCGGACCCGCAGGACCCGATCGGCGTCCTGTCGCAGATCGGCGGCCTGGAGCACGCCGCCCTCGTCGGCTTCATCCTGGGCGCCTCCTCGCTGCGCACCCCGGTGATCCTCGACGGCGTCTCCACCGGCGCGGCCGCCCTGGTCGCCCGCGCCATCGCCCCCGAGTCGCTGGCCGCCTGCATCGCGGGCCACCGCAGCGCCGAGCCCGGCCACGTGGCCGCGCTCAACAAGCTGGGCCTGCGCCCGCTGGTCGACCTGGACCTCCGCCTCGGCGAGGGCACCGGCGCCCTGCTGGCCCTGCCGCTGGTGCAGAGCGCGGCCCGCGCCATGCACGAGGTCGCGACCTTCGACTCCGCGGGCGTCACGGAGAAGTAGTCCGTACGGCCCCGGTGCCGCCGCCCCGACCACGGGGGACGGCGACACCGGGGCCGCCCCATGTCCCCCTCCGCGCCCCGTCCGGCGCAGCCCCGCGCCGGTCCGAGGGACGAGGGTCACAAGGTGCCCACGCCACGTCACCGATATCGTGTGCACCGGGCCTCCCGCCCGCCCCACCAGCCGCTTCACCGCCGCAGCGGCCCCCCAGGGCCTGCCTGACAGGCCCGAGCCCCGTCCGAGGAGCCGCCCGCACATGGCCCAGCACGTCGAGCCCGCCGAGCACCCCGCCTACCCCGTCGGCCTCCGCCTCGCCGGCCGGCGCGTCGTCGTCCTCGGCGGCGGCACGGTCGCCCAGCGCCGCCTGCCCGCCCTGATCGCCGCCGGCGCCGACATCACCCTGATCTCCCCCTCCGCCACCCCCTCCGTGGAGGCCATGGCCGAGGCCGGCGAGATCACCTGGGTGCGCCGCCGCTACGAGGCCGGCGACCTGGCCGAGGCCTGGTACGCGCTCGTCGCCACCACCGACCCGGCCGCCAACGCCGCCGCCTCCGCCGAGGCCGAGCGCGCCCGGGTCTGGTGCGTCCGCTCCGACGACGCCGAGGCCGCCACCGCCTGGACCCCGGCCACCGGCCGCGGCGCCGGCGTCACCGTCGCGGTCCTCACCGGCCACGACCCGCGCCGCTCGGCCGCCGTCCGCGACGCCGTCCTGGAAGGCCTGCGCGACGGCTCCCTCGCCGCGCCCGCGCAGCGTGCCCGTACGCCCTTCGTGGCCCTCGTCGGCGGCGGCCCCGGCGACCCCGACCTCATCACCGTCCGCGGGCGCCGGCTGCTCGCCGAGGCCGACGTCGTCATCGCCGACCGGCTCGGCCCCCGCGACCTCCTGGACGAACTGCCGCCGCACGTCGAGGTGATCGACGCGGCGAAGATCCCGTACGGGCGCTTCATGGCCCAGGAGGCCATCAACAACGCGCTGATCGAGCACGCCAAGGCGGGGAAGTCCGTCGTCCGCCTCAAGGGCGGCGACCCCTTCGTCTTCGGCCGGGGCATGGAGGAGGCTCAGGCGCTCGCCGCCGAGGGCATCGCCTGCACCGTCGTGCCCGGCATCTCCAGCTCCATCTCGGTCCCCGGCGCCGCCGGCATCCCGGTCACCCACCGGGGCGTCGCCCACGAGTTCACCGTGGTCAGCGGGCACGTCGCCCCGGACGACCCGCGCTCGCTCGTCGACTGGGCCTCGCTCGCCAAGCTCACCGGCACCCTGGTGATCCTCATGGGCGTCGACAAGATAGGGAAGATCGCCGAGGCGCTCGTCGCCCACGGCAAGGCCCCCGACACCCCGCTCGCCCTCGTCCAGGAGGGCACCACCGCGACCCAGCGCCGGGTCGACGCCACCCTCGCGACGGTCGCCGAGGTCGTGAAGGCCGAGGAGGTCCGTCCGCCGGCCGTCATCGTCATCGGCCCGGTCGTCGCGGAGGGCCCCGACAAGCTCACCCGCTGACGCGACCACCCACCCACCCGGCCGGGACGGGCGGCGGCCGCCGCCCGTCCCGCGCATTGGCACCACACCCCGGACAAGGCAGTATCACCCCGTGGCCGAAATCATCACGATCACCGACGCCGACGACCCCCGCCTCCACGACTACACCGGCCTGACCGACGTCGAGCTGCGCCGTCGGCGCGAGCCCGCCGAGGGCCTGTTCATCGCCGAGGGCGAGAAGGTCATCCGCCGCGCCAAGCAGGCCGGTTACGAGATGCGGTCGATGCTGCTCTCCGCCAAGTGGGTCGACGTCATGCGCGACGTCATCGACGAGGTCCCCGCCCCGGTGTACGCGATCCAGCCCGACCTCGCCGAGCGCGTCACCGGCTACCACGTGCACCGCGGCGCCCTCGCCTCCATGCAGCGCAAGCCGCTCCCCGAGCCCGCCGAACTCCTCGCGGGCGCCCGCCGGGTGGCCGTCATGGAGGCGGTCAACGACCACACCAACATCGGCGCCATCTTCCGCAGCGCCGCCGCCCTCGGGATGGACGCCGTCCTGCTCTCCCCGGACTGCGCCGACCCGCTCTACCGCCGCTCGGTGAAGGTCTCCATGGGCGCGGTCTTCTCCGTCCCGTACGCCCGACTGGACACCTGGCCGCGCGGTCTGGAGGCGGTGCGGGAGGCGGGCTTCAAGCTCCTCGCCCTCACCCCGGCCGAGAAGGCCACCGCCATGGACGAGGCCGCCCCGCACCGCCTCGACCGGGTCGCCCTGATGCTCGGCGCGGAGGGCGACGGCCTCTCCACCCAGGCGCTGCGCGCCGCCGACGAGTGGGTCCGCATCCCGATGGCCCACGGCGTCGACTCCCTCAACGTGGGCGCGGCCGCGGCCGTCGCCTTCTACGCGGTCACGGCCGGCCGCCCCGAGGCGTAGGCCGCCCCGGGTCAGCCCTGGAGGGCCTGGGCGGCGGCGATGCCCAGCGCCACCAGGAGGGTCACCACCACGAAGACCACGAGCCGCTGGCGCAGCAGCCGGGGGTTGGCCGGGCGGCGGCCGGTGGACGTGGTCCGCGCCCCCGGACGGGTCCCGGGCCGCGACTGCGGGTTGCGGGAGCCGCCGGTGCGCGGAGCCGCCGAGGGACGCGAGGACGGTGCGGCGCCGCGCCCCCGGGCCGCGGCGCGTTCCGGCTCGCGGCCCGGCGCGTCGCGCTCCGTGTACCGCTCGGTGGGCCGCAGCGTGCCGCGCTCCTCCATCCGCTCGCGCGGGGCCGGCGGCCGTGCGGACGGCAGGCCCTGCGCCTCGCGGGCCGCGATCTCCTTGAGCCGCATCGACAGCTGGAGCGTGCTGGGCCGGTCCTCCGGGTCCTTCGCCAGACAGGCCCGGATCAGCGGCGCGAGCGCGTCCGGCACCCCCTGGAGCTGGGCCTCCTCGTGGACCACGCGGTAGAGCATGACCTCGGAACTGCCGTGCCCGAAGGGGGAGTCGCCCATCGAGGCGTACGCGAGGGTGGCGCCGAGCGAGAAGACGTCCGTCGCCGGGGTGACGGCCGCGCCCCGCACCTGCTCGGGCGCGAGGAAGCCGGGGGAGCCGACCGCCGTGCCGACGTGCGTGAGGGTGCTGGCCCCGGTGGCCCAGGCGATCCCGAAGTCGATGATGCGGGGGCCCTTGGGGGAGAGCAGGATGTTCGACGGCTTCAGGTCCCGGTGCACGACCCCGGCCTCGTGGACGGCGACCAGGCCCTCCGACAGGGCGGCGCCGATGGAGGCCACGTCGGCGGCCCGCAGCGGACCCTCCTCGGCGACCCGGTCGTGCAGCGAGGGCCCGGGCACGTACTGGGTGGCGAACCAGGGACGGTCGGCGTCCAGGTCGGCGGCGACGAGCCGGGCGGTGCAGCCGCCACGGATCCGCCGGGCCGCCGACACCTCACGGGCGAACCGCGAGCGGAACTCCTGGTCCTCGGCGAGGTCCGGGCGGATCACCTTCAGCGCCACCCGCTGCCCGCGCCGGTCGGAGCCGAGGTACACGACCCCCATCCCTCCGGCGCCGAGTCTGCGGTGGAGCCTGAACGCCCCGACGATCCGCGGGTCCTCGCGCCGGAGCCGCATCATCGCCATGTCCGTCCCCTCGTCCGTTCGACGTGGCACAGCTTACGTAGTGGCGCCCCCGCGCGCTCATAGGCCGCGCCCTCCCACCGGCTTCGATTGTCAGTGCTGAGGGGGACGACGGCCCCGTGCCGCACCGACTCTCCCCGCCAACACCCCTTGCCGTCCAGCCCACTTGACAACGGCCCCGGACAACTCCCGTCGCCCCGCGCCGGGTACCTCCGCCCGGGTCGGCGCACCCCGGCGCATCCCGCCCGCCCTCGGACGTGACCCAAGTCACGCGGGGGCGCGTCCCCTCCGGGAAGACCCCCACCCGCGCGCCCCCGTCTCCACCCAGGGGAGTACGCCGGGGGGAGCGGCGTCATCCTCGCGTAGGCCCGCAAGCCGGTACGCGGGCATGACGCCCCGGGCGGCCCCGCTCCCTACTGTTGAGGTCATGCGGTGGGCGCGACTCTCGTCCCCCGAGGAACACGCGCCCACCGCACCGAGAACCGGCAAGAGAAGCGACAGGAGAGGACCATGGCCCACACGGCACACCGGCCGACCACCCGCCCCGCGGGACGCCGTCACCCCCTGGTGGCCACCGCCATGGTCCTCCCCCTCGCGGCCCTGCTCGTGGTCGTCTTCGGCGGCTGGGAAGCGGTGGTCACACAGGCGTCGTCCGTGGGCGTGATGCTGGGGCGCTGAGCGGCGCCCCGGACCCGGGAGAGCGGCCCGGGTCGGGGACATCGGCCGACAGCCCCGTGGGGACGGGGGTGCGGCGGACGACAGCGCAGGGGCCGGTCGGCCGGGGAGCCGACCGGCCCCTCCGCGTGTCCGGACCCGGGCGCCCGCCCGGTGCCTGCCGCCCGGCTCCGCCGCGTACGCTCGCCGGATGGAGTTCGTGGAGAGCGGCGGTGACGTGCTGGGGGCGCTGGCCCTGATCGCGCGGGGGGCCGTGCACGGCGGGGAGCGGTGCGGGTGCGATCCGGAGGCGGTCCGGGTGCTCGCGGACCGCGAGGACGGGGCCGTCGTACGGCACGGCGGGATCGTCGCCAAGGCGCACGCCCCCGGCACGGAGGACGGTCCGCACGCGCTGCGGGTCGCGCTCGCCGGCGACCCCGCCCTCGGCGGGATCCTCCTGCCGCCGGTCCCGGGGCCCAGGACCGAGCGGGTCGCGGGACGGCCGGTGACGGTGTGGCCGTACGGGCCTCCGGTCGATCCCGGCGACCCCGACGCGGCGCCCTGGGAGGACGCGGCCCGGCTGCTCGCCCTGCTCCACCGCACCCCGCCCCCGCCCGGCCCGCTGCCCGCGATGCGGGCTCCCGCGAAGGCGGCGCTCGCCGTCGGGCGGATGCTCCGCGCGGCGCCGGACCACCCGGCGACCGCCACCGTCCTCGCGGCCTGGCGGACCGTCACCGACTCCATGGGCGAGGGCGACACCGGGGGCACGCGCGTGTCCCTGTGCCACGGCGACTTCCACCTCGGCCAGCTCGTCCGGGACCTCCGCGGCGAGTGGCGCCTCATCGACGTCGACGACGCCGGGCTCGGCGACCCCGCCTGGGACCTGGCCCGCCCCGCCGCCTGGTTCGCCGCCGGGCTGCTCCCCGCGGAGGTGTGGGCGCGGTTCCTCGGCGCCTACGAGGCGGCCGGCGGCCCGGCCACCGGGCCGGACCCGTGGGCGCGCCTCGACCTGCCCGCCCGGGCCCTGACCGTGCAGACCGCGGCGCTCGCGCTCGCCAAGGCGGCGGTGGAGGGCCGCGCGCTCGACGAGGTCGAGGGCGTGATGATCGACACCTGCGCCAGGATCCCGGTTGCCCGAACCGTCCCGGGCTCCGCCGCGTCCTCATAAGCTGAAGCAGTCATACGAACGGCAACGGCAGGGGAGTTGAGCCGAGCATGCAGTGTCCCAAGTGTCACGCGGCGATGCACACGTACAACCGCAACGGCGTCCAGATCGAGCAGTGCAGCGGCTGCCGCGGGATCTTCCTGGACTACGGCGAGCTGGAGGCCCTGACCCGCCTGGAGTCGCAGTGGCAGGCCCCGCCGGCCCCGCCCGCCGGCTACCCGGCCCAGCCCGCCCCCGCCGCCCCCGCCTGGGGCGCCCCGCACGGAGGCCACCACGGCGGTCACTACCGTCAGCGCGGCTTCGGCCGGATGCTCTTCTCCTCCTGAGCCGTCCGCGTCCTTCCGGCCCCCGGGTCCGCCCTGCGGATCCGGGGGCCGGCGCGCGCCCCCGCCCGCACGACGACGAAGCCCCCGGCCGCGAACCGCGGCCGGGGGCTTCGTCTTTCTGTGCGCGATACTGGGATTGAACCAGTGACCTCTTCCGTGTCAGGGAAGCGCTCTCCCGCTGAGCTAATCGCGCGGGACGCACCCGAAGGTGCAGGAGATGTGGTGCGCGATACTGGGATTGAACCAGTGACCTCTTCCGTGTCAGGGAAGCGCTCTCCCGCTGAGCTAATCGCGCGGGACGCACCCGAAGGTGCAGGTGAAGTGGTGCGCGATACTGGGATTGAACCAGTGACCTCTTCCGTGTCAGGGAAGCGCTCTCCCGCTGAGCTAATCGCGCGGGGATCCGAAGATCAGGACCCGAAGATCCAGTGGACGATACTGGGATTGAACCAGTGACCTCTTCCGTGTCAGGGAAGCGCTCTCCCGCTGAGCTAATCGTCCTTGGAGGTGGAGACGGGATTTGAACCCGTGTAGACGGCTTTGCAGGCCGTTGCCTCGCCTCTCGGCCACTCCACCAGGAGTGATAACGGGGGTTCGGGAAGATCCCCCACATCGAGCGGACGACGAGATTCGAACTCGCGACCCTCACCTTGGCAAGGTGATGCTCTACCAACTGAGCCACGTCCGCTT
The DNA here is from genome assembly GCF_040653375.1 of Streptomyces sp. NPDC047974. NCBI lineage: Bacteria > Bacillati > Actinomycetota > Actinomycetes > Kitasatosporales > Streptomycetaceae > Streptomyces > Streptomyces sp. NPDC047974. Next base: position 92,910 of record NZ_JBEZNU010000007.1, on the reverse strand, counting down.
GTCGTTTCCGGTCCGCTTGCGCGTCCCGGCGACGTGTTGAACTCTAGCGGATTCCTGGGCCAGTACAAAAACGCGTTTCCGCAGCGTGCTGACCTGCACGCCCTTCGGCGCGCCCGGCGGCGGCTCCCGGAGGGTTCGAACGGTGTTCACCCGCCGTGTCCCCCGGGTCGCGCGGAGCCCCGCTCCCCGCGCACCCCGTGCCCCGGGGGCGGCTCGACCTAGACTCGATGCGTGTACGACCTACCTCCCCTGGCCCGCTTCGGCGGCCTCGTCGCGACCGACCTGCGGGACGTCACCCATGATCCCGAGGCGCTCGACTCCACCGGCTTCTGGGCCGTCTGCGCCGACTTCGAGGGCCGGCTCACCTGCGCCCGCTTCGGAGACGTCCGCAGGGCGCCGGTGCCCGCCGCCGTCCCCGGCGCGTGGATCGGCCCCGGACCGGGCGACTGGACGTCGTCGCTCGACCGCGCCGCGTACACCGCGGGCGTACGCGCGGTGCGCGAGCACATAGCGCGCGGCGAGGTCTACCAGGCGAACCTCTGCCGGGTGATGACCGCGCCGCTCCCCGATCCGTCCGCCGCCGACGTGGACGCCCTCACCGCGCTGCTCGCGGCCGGCAACCCCGCCCCGTACGCCGGGACGATCCGGCTGCCCGCGCACGGCGTGGAGATCGCCACCGCCTCGCCCGAGCTGTATCTGCGGCGCGACGGCGGCCGGGTCTCCTCCGGGCCCATCAAGGGCACCGGCAGGACCGCCGCCGACCTGCTCCCCAAGGACCACGCCGAGAACGTGATGATCGTGGACCTGGTCCGCAACGACCTCGGCCGCGTCTGCGAGACCGGCTCCGTCGCCGTCCCCGCCCTCTGCGACATCGAGGAGCACCCCGGCCTGGTCCACCTCGTCTCCACCGTCAGCGGTGTCCTGCGCGAGGACGCCGGCTGGCCCGAGCTGCTCGCCGCCACCTTCCCGCCCGGCTCCGTCACCGGCGCCCCCAAGTCCTCCGCGCTGCGGATCATCGAGGCGCTGGAGACCGCGCCCCGGGGGCCGTACTGCGGCGGCATCGGCTGGGTGGACGCGGACGGCGGCCACGGCGAGCTGGCCGTCGGCATCCGCACCTTCTGGATCGACCGGCCGTTCGGCGTGCTGCGCTTCGGCACCGGCGCCGGCATCACCTGGGGCTCCGACCCCGAGCGGGAGTGGGAGGAGACCGAGCTGAAGGCGGCCCGGCTGGTCGCGATAGCGTCGGGCGCCTACGAGTCAGGCGCCCGGGACGGCGAGGTCCCAGGAGCGAGCGGAAAGGCCATCTCTCGATGAAAATCTGGGTCAACGGCGGGCTGCACGACGAGGAGACCGCCCGGGTCTCCGTCCTGGACCACGGACTGACCGTCGGCGACGGCATCTTCGAGACGGTCAAGGCCGAGCGCGGCGAAACGTTTGCTCTCACCCTCCACCTGGAGCGGCTCACCCGCTCCGCCCGCGGCCTCGGCCTGCCCGACCCGGACCTCGACGAGGTCCGCCGGGCCTGCGCCGCCGTCCTCGCGGCCAACCCGATGGAGCTCGGCCGGCTGCGGATCACGTACACCGGCGGACTCTCCCCGCTCGGCTCGGAGCGCGGCGACGCCGGCACGAGCCTCGTCGTCGCCGTCGGCGGGACCTCCCGCCGCCCCGACACCACCGCCGTGGTCACCGTGCCCTGGACCCGCAACGAGCGCGGCGCCCTCACGGGCCTGAAGACCACCTCGTACGCGGAGAACGTCGTCGCCCTGGCCCGGGCCAAGGAGGCCGGCGCCACCGAGGCCCTCTTCGCCAACACCGTCGGCCGGCTCTGCGAGGGCACCGGCTCCAACGTCTTCGTCGTGCTCGACGGCCGGATCCACACGCCGCCCGTCTCCTCCGGCTGCCTCGCCGGCATCACCCGCGCGCTGGCCGTCGAGTGGATCGGTGCCGTCGAGACCGACCTGCCGTTCGACGTCCTGGAGACCGCGGAGGAGGTCTTCCTCACCTCCACGCTGCGCGACGTCCAGGCCGTGCACCGCGTCGACGGCCGCGAACTCGCCGCCGCCCCCGGACCGGTGACCGCCAAGGCCATGCGGATCTTCGAGGAGCGGGCCGCCGCCGACCGGGACCCGAAGCTCGGCTGAAATCCGGATGACGGGGCCTTCCCGGATGGGTAGAACACCCCTGATGACCACCACCCTGCGGCCGACCGAGCCGCTCCAGCACTCCGCCGACGGCGGCCGTTCCCGCGTCTACGACATCTGCGTGAACAGCCGCCGGGTCGGTTCCGTCCGCGTCGCCACCGATCCCGGCTTCGGAGCCGGGTCGGGGAGGGTCGACCGCCTGTGGGTCGAGGAGCCGGACCGCGGCCGGGGGCGGGGGACGGTGGCGGCGCTCGCCGCCGAGGAGGTGCTGCGCGGCTGGGGCTGCTCGGACGTCCGGATATCCATGCCCGCGGACGCGACCGCCGCCCTCGGCCTGGCCCGCGCGCTCGGCTACGCCGAGCTCAGCCGGAACATGCTGAAGGAGCTCGCGGACCCGTCGCCCGCGTTGCCGTCCGGCGTCGAGGTGCGGCCGATGACCGAGGACGAGTTCACCGCCTGGCAGGCCACGGCCAAGGAGTCCTTCGCGCGGAGCTGGGTCGACCGGGGCGTGCCCGAGGACCAGGCCAACGCCAAGGCGGAGGCCAGCCACCGCGAGCTGCTGCCCCAGGGGCTCGCCAGCCCCGGCACGGCGTTCCACGTGGCCCTCGCCGACGGCCGGGTCGTCGGCAACGTGTGGACCGGGGTGCGCGAGCTGGAGCCCGGCGTCAGCGCCGCGTACGTCTACGACGTCAAGGTCGCGGCGGAGCGGCGCGGCCGGGGGTACGGCCGGGCGCTGATGCTGCTGGCCGAGCGCGTGGCGCGGGAGGCCGGGGAGCACCGGCTCGGACTGCACGTCTTCGCGGGCAACACCCCGGCGATCCGCCTGTACGAGTCGCTCGGCTACCGCACGACCCACGTCAACAGTGCCAAGCGGCTGCTCTGAGACCCGCCGCCGGGGTCAGCCGGCCAGCAGGCGGTCGGCGATCTCCTCGATCCGGGCGCGCAGCCCGTCCTGGCTCTGGCCGCCGTCGAGGCGCTCCCCGCCGATGACGTAGGTCGGGGTGCCGCTGATCTTGAGGGCCTGGCCCTCGGCCTGGTCGGCGTCGACCGTGAGCAGGTGCCGGCCGTCGATCAGCGCCGTGTCGAACTCCTCGGCGTCCAGGCCGAGTCCGGCCGCCACCTCCATCAGCACCGGCTCGCCCCGGTCGGCGAGCTCGGCGGTCCTGGCGAGCAGCGCCTCCACGTAGGCCCAGCCCTGTCCCTGGTCGGTCGCCTCCTCGGCGGCCTGGGCGGCGGCGTAGGCGTGCTTGTTCTTCGTGAGCGGGAAGTGGCGCAGCTGGATGTCGAGCCGGTCGCCGTAGGCCGCGCGCAGCGCGGCGACGTCGTCGAGGGCCCGGAAGCAGTCGGGGCACTGGAGGTCGAACCAGGCCTCCAGGACGACGGGGGAGGGGGCGGTGGTGGAGTCTGTCATGGACGGCAGTCTTCCAGCAGGTCGGCGCGGGTCCCGCATCGGCACGGCACCGGGACCTGAGGAGGAGATCCCGCCCGGGACGACCCGGAGATCTCCCTGAGACCGGCCCGGGGGCGTGGCCTCCGGCGGGTGGACCGGTGCAGGATGGAAGGGACGTAATCACCCGGGACCTGGAGGATCGCATGCTGGCCGAGACCATCTTCTCCGCGGTGTCCGCGGCGGGCCTGGGCATCGCCGCGATCACGGCGTACCGGAAGAAGTACCTGAGCGCGGCACGGATCGCCGGCTGGTCGCTCGTGCCGCTCGGCCTGGTGATGACCGGCGCCGTCGAGTGGGCCTTCGACACCGTCTTCAGCCCGGTCGCCTGGGTCGGCTTCGGCGTGCTCGGCGCGGCCTGGCTGCTCCTGCTGACGACCCGGGGCGTGGAGCGCCGCCGGGGTGGCCGGAAGGCGGCGGGCGGGGGAGCGCGGCCCGAGGCGGTCGCCCCCGGCGCCTCGTCCCCGGCCTCCGCCACCGCGTCGGGCCGTGAGGCCCTGGCCCGTCCCGCGTCGGGCACGCCCGCCCGTGGTGGGGAGGCCGAGGACTTCAGCGACATCGAGGCGATTCTGAAGAAGCACGGAATCTGACCGCTTCTGGCCGTTGCCTGCCGGGCCGCGACCGGGCGGTGCTCCGGAGATCCACGGGAAGGGATGAACCGCCCCGCCCAGGGGCGGATTCCGGCCTTCCCGGGGGCCGTGGTGCGCGATCATCCCCCCGAGATGCTCGATACCTCGCGGGAACCCGCCCCCGCCTCCGCCGAGTCCGTGCCCGCCGCCGATCCGCCGGTCGACGAGCCGAGGGGCTGTCTCTACGCGCTGTCGCAGCCGCCGCTGATGATCTTCCTGACGGTGATCGGGGCCCTGCTCCTGATGGCGGCCCTGCACGACCTCTACGTGCTCTGAGGCGTCAGCCGGCGGCTTCCTTGCGGCGGGCCCGGTAGGCGGCGACGTGCAGCCGGTTGCCGCAGGTGCGGCTGTCGCAGTAACGGCGGGAGCGGTTGCGGGAGAGGTCGACGAAGGCCCGGCCGCAGTCCGGGGCCTCGCAGCGGCGCAGCCGCTCGCGCTCGCCCGAGACCACGATGAAGGCGAGCGCCATCCCGCAGTCGGCGGCCAGGTGGTCGGCGACCGACGCGCCCGGCGCGAAGTAGTGCACGTGCCAGTCGTAGCCGTCGTGGTCGGTGAGCTGGGGGGTGGTGCCCGCGGCGGCGACCAGCTGGTTGATCAGCGGGGCGGCGATCCTGGCGTCGGGGGCGGTGAAGACGGCGGCGAAGCGGTCCCGCACGTCGCGGACGGCCCGCAGGTCCTCGGCGTCCAGGTCGCCCACGTCGCTGATCCGGTGCTCGCGGACGAACACGCCGAGCGCTTCGAGGTCCGCGAGCGTGTCCTCGCGGTCGCCCTGGGCGGCGGTGTTCATGAGATCGACGACGGTGTCGAGGGCGATCCGGGTGTCGTGGGGAATGAGCACGCTTCGCTCCCTGGCCGGCCGCGGGCGGGCGCCCGTGGAATGCCGTCGACTCTAGCGCGCCCCGGAAAAGCGCGACGGCGCCCTCGCCGCGCCGGCTGCGCGGTGAGGACGCCGGAGGTCGAGCGGATGCGACCGCCCGCGCGGCGCCGTCGCCCCGAGTCGGACGGCGCCGTGCGGTCTATGGCCTGGCTCAGCTGTCGGCCAGGATGTGGGACAGCTCCGTATCGAGGTCGAAGTGCCGGTGCTCGGTGCCCGGTGGCACCGCGGCGTCGGTCCGCTTGAGGAACGATTCCAGGGCCCGCGCGGGGGCCTCCAGCAGGGCCTCGCCCTCGGGCGAGCTCAACGCGATGCAGACGACTCCCTGGCCGTGACTACGGGAAGGCCAGACCCGGACGTCGCCCGTGCCGGTGGGCCGGTGCAGCCCCTCGGCGAGAAGGTCGCGGGCGAAGACCCACTCGACCGTCTCCTCGGCTCCGGTGTGGAAGGTGGCGTGCACGGCGTACGGATCCGCCGTGTCATACCGCAGGCCCGCGGGTACAGGCAGTGAGGACTCGCTCGACACAACGAGGCGCAGGTGCAGCTCGCAGCTCACCACGGTGTTCATAAGCGCCAGGGCCTTTCGCTCAGTGTGCGCTCGGGGATTCGCACGTCGGCGAAATCGACATGCCACCTCCGGTGCCGTTGTAAACCCCTCTGTCGGTTTTGTGATCGTTCAGGTAGCTCGTCTGGCGGTATGTAACTTTGGGTAATACCGCCATACCGGTGGGGCTGGTGAGTCGGGTAAATTGGCATCATGAATGCGGAGAGTGACGAGCGAGCCCCCGAATCCCAGCCCGCCGAGCAGGCCGAACTGGGATCCCGCGCACCGGAGTTCATCAAGGCCCGCCGCGGCCTCCACCTGAGCTGGCAGGTCGGCGTCTTCATCGTCGGACTCGCCGTGATCGTGGCCGGCATCCTGATGCTCGTCTTCCCCGGCCCCGGCTGGCTGGTCATCTTCGGCGGCATGGCGATCTGGGCCACCGAGTTCGTCTGGGCGCAGATCGTCCTGCGCTGGACCAAGCGCAAGGTCACCGAGGCCGCCCAGCGCGCCCTCGACCCCAAGGTCAGGCGCCGCAACATCACCCTCACCGTCATCGGCCTGGTCGTCATCGCCGCGCTGCTCGGCTGGTATCTCTGGAAGTTCGGCCTCGTCATGCCCTGGAAGATCGACGAGTGACCCGAGGGTGGTTCGGAAGCCCCGCTGACATGCGGTAATGTTTGCGGTGCGCCGGGGCGATTAGCTCAGCGGGAGAGCACTTCGTTCACACCGAAGGGGTCACTGGTTCGATCCCAGTATCGCCCACCCCGGTCCGAGGGTCCGGAGACGACATCGTCTCCGGGCCCTCGGCGCGTCCGGCCCCGGATCACCGCATCCGGGCCAGCCGCTCCCGCATCCTCCGCGCCTCCCGCAGCCGCCGCTCGTACGTGGCCCCCACCGCGAGCAGCAGCAGCCCGGCCGCCGCCGGCGGCAACCACCGCGGCAGCGCGCCGACCAGCTGCACCACGTACGGCGCCAGCTCGTGCACCGCCACCAGGGCGAGCGCCGCCCCGCCGAGGACCAGCGGCGCCTGGAGCCGGGACCGCGCCCCGAGCAGCGTCACCGCGAGCGCGCCCGTCCCCAGGAGCAGCGGCCGCAGCCCGTACGGGTCCGACCAGACCGCCATCAGACTCGGCACCAGCGTCGCCGCGAGGCCGGGGCCGTACGCGACCCAGGACGAGGCCTCCGGGTCCCGGCGCCGCCGCAGGAGGCCCACCACCAGCGCCGGCACCGTTACCGGCAGCGTGTACGCCTCCGGGACCGTCACGCCCCACACCCCGAGCCGCAGCCAGGCCGCGGCCAGGAAGAGCGCGCCCGCCGTCCACGAGGCCGCCCGCCGCCGCTCCGCCCGCAGCGCCGTCGCCGCCGCGATCACCCCGCCCAGCGCCAGCGCCAGGGCGAGCACCACCGGACGCGGCGCCGTGAGGGCCACCGCCAGGACGCCCACGGCCACCCCCGACAGCTCCGCCGCGCGCGACCGGAACCGGGCGGCCAGGACCGCCGTGCCCGCCGGGACGAGCAGCAGCACCAGGCCCGTCGTGGCCGCCGTGAGCCCCGCCGCCGCGGCCCCCGCTCCCACCAGGCCCGCCGCCGTGAGGACCCCGGCCGCGGCCGCCGCCCCCCGGACCGCCCCGGTGCCCCGCCAGGCCGCCGCCGCGAACAACCCGAGCAGCACGCCGAGCACCGCGAAGGTCGCACCCCGCGCGTCCAGCGCGAGCAGCGCCGCCGAACCCGCCGTCGCCAGACCGGCCACGAGACCCGTCCACGCCGCCAGGACGTCCGGACGCACCGGCGCCACCGGCGCCCCGGCCGTCCAGGACGCCCCCCAGCCGCCCTCGGGGTGCCCCGAGGGGCCCGCCGGGGCCTTCGGGGCGGACTCCGGCAGACCGCGGGCCGGAGGCCCCGGCCGCACCGCGACCGCGAGCGCCCCCGCCACCGCCACGAGCCGGACCGCGAGCCCCGCCGCGTACGGCAGCTCGAAGACCACCGGCAGCGCCATCAGCAGCGCCCACCCCAGGACCAGCGCACCCCACCGGCCCCACGGCCGTCCCGCCGCCGCCCCCGCGCCGAGCAGCAGCACCAGTGCCGCCGTCGCCGGGTAGCCGAACACCGGCGCGGCGTGGTCCCCGGACCAGACGCCCGCACCCCGGGCCGCGGGACCCAGCAGACCGCCGAGCACCGGCGGCAGCGCCCACAGCACCCCGAGCGCGGCGACCCCGCCCCCGGCGACCCCGAACCCGGCACGTACCGGAGCCGGGAGCCACGCCGCCCGCACCAGGCGCCACAGCACCGCCGGAACCAGACCGCAGACCGTGTACACCGGCACCGCCCACTCCCAGGGCAGCGCGGCCCGCGCCGGCCCGCCCACGGCCGCCACCGCCGCGAGCCCGGCCACCGCCGCGAGGACCGACGCCGCCGGACGCGCCGCCCGCACCGCGTACAGGCACAGCGCGGCGCAGGCCAGCAGGAGCGGAGCACCCGTCCACGGGTCCGTCAGCGAGAGCCAGCCGCCGGTCGTCAGCGCCCAGGTCCCCAGCAGCCCCGCCGCCGCCCCGGCCGTCACCCGCACCGAGAGCCCCACCGGGCGCCCGAGCAGCAGCAGATCGCCCGCGACCGTCAGCAGCACCGCCCACGCCACCGTCGCGGGACCGCCTCCGGCCGCCGCCGCGCCCAGCGGCAGCGGCAGCTGCGCCGCGGCCACCGCCGCGGGGAACGGCAGCCGCAGCCCCCGCAGCACCCCGCCGTACCCGGCCCACATCCCCGCGAGGACCGCGGCGGCGCCCGCCGCGTACCCGAGCCCGTCCGTCTCCGGCAACGCCACCCGGTGCAGGGCGTACGCGTCCAGGACCGTCAGCGCGAGGCCCAGCGCGCCCACCGCCTCCGCCGTCGACGCCAGCCCCCGGCGCAGCAGCACCGCGGGCGCCGCCAGCGCCGCCGAGGTCACCACGAGCAGCACCGCCGAACGCCCCGCGATGCCCATCGAACCCCAGCTCACCAGCGTGAACGCGAGCGCGGCGACCGCGAGCAGCGTCCCGCCCAGCGTCAGCAGCACGTTCTGCGCACCGCGCGGCGAGGTCTCCGCCGCCCGCGGCGCCCCCGGGAACGCCCGGGCCGCGGGCGGCCCGGCGGGGGAGTGCAGCACGCCGAGCAGCCACACCCGCCGGGCCAGCAACTCCGCGCGGCGCGCGTCGAGTCGGGCCAGCTCGACGTCGAGGCGCCGCAACTCCTCGACCGGAGGCAGGTTCATGTCCATGCCCGGAGTGTCGCGCCGCGCCCCCGCCCGGGGAATGCGCGCTGCTACTCAGATCCGGCCCGAGTACCCACACTGGACCCATGGACTGGTGCCGGTACCGCTTCCGCAGCGTCTGGCGGCTCGCCGCCCCGCCCGACCGGGTCTACGCCGCCCTCGCCCGCGCCGAGGACTACCCCCTCTGGTGGCCGCAGGTCCGCGCCGTCGTCCCCCGCGACGACACCAGCGGCACCGCCCGCTTCCGCTCCCTGCTCCCGTACGACATCGAGGTCACCGCCCGCGCCCTCCGCCATGACCCCCGGTCCCGCGTCCTGGAGGTCCGGCTCGACGGCGACCTGGAGGGCTGGGCCCGCTGGACCCTCACCGCCGACGGGGCCGGCACCCACGCCCTCTACGAGCAGGAGGTCGAGGTCCGCGCCCGGCTGCTGCGCCTCCTCGCCGTCCCCGGCCGCCCCTTCTTCCGCGCCAACCACGCCCTGATGATGCGCGGAGGACGGCGCGGGCTCGCCGCGCGCCTGCGCTCCGAACGCATGCTCCGGTGAGCGCTCCCGTGAACGCCCCGAACGAATTTGGAGCCCGGCCCGGAAGCCCTGTATGGTTCAACCCGTTCCCGGGCGATTAGCTCAGCGGGAGAGCACTTCGTTCACACCGAAGGGGTCACTGGTTCGATCCCAGTATCGCCCACCGGGAGAGGCCGGTCCGTCATCACGACGGACCGGCCTCAGCCGTTTCCGGCACCGCTCACGCCGCCTTCCGCAGCTCCGGACGGAGCGGCCACGCGGGATCCACCAGCTCCGGCGTCCCCTGCCGGGTGAACCACGCCTGGAGGCCCCGCGCCTGCGCCGCGTGCCACACCGCCTGGAGCGTGTGCAGCTCCGCCGGGGACAGCCGTTCCAGACGGGACGCGAAGCGCCGCCCCACCGCCCGCACCACCTGGAGCGCGGCCGTGGCGTCCGCCGCCGCGTCGTGCGCTCCCTCGAGGTCCACCTCGTAGTGCGCGCACAGGTCCGTCAGCGTCCGGCGGCCCTTGCGGTACCGGTCCAGATGCTTGTCGAGGACCCGCGGATCGAGCACGCACAGCGAGGTGTGCTCCAGGTACCGGCCCAGCGTCGACGCCCGATGGCGCCTCAACTCCCGGTCCAGGATGGTGAGGTCGAACGGCGCGTTCATCACCACCAGCGGCCTTCCCGCCGCGTTCTGCTCGGCCAGGGCGCGCCCCAGCTCCTCCATCACCGGCGACGGCCACCGGCCGTTGCGCTGGAGGTGGTCGTCCGTCAGCCCGTGCACCGCCGTGGCCCCTTCCGGGACCGGAACCCCCGGATTGACCAGCCAGCGGGTCACCCGGGGCCGTGCCCCGGCCGCGTCCTGGACGACGAGAGCGGCGGACACGATCCGGTCCTGCTCGACGTCCACTCCGGTGGTCTCCGTGTCGAAAGCGGCCAGGGGCCCTTCGTACCAGTTCGTCGTCATACCCGAACTCCTCGCACCCGCGCGGCAGATGGCCAACCCCCTGCCCCGAAGCGGTGATACCCGCCCTGTTTGCGGCGTACGCGGACCGGTCACAACACTGGTGACGGGGAAGGACGTTCACATGTCGGTCGCCAAGCCCGAGTCGGGAGGGCTGCCGCCCCAGCGGGCGGCCCCGGCACGCGGCTCACTCGCCACCACCGCCTGCATGGAGACCCTCCAGGTGGGATACCTGCACGCCGTCGCCGCCGCGGCGGGCTGCTCGCTCGCGCAGCCCTTCCCGGACAACGGCGTCGACTGGCACGTGAGCCACGGCTCGCCCGGACACACCGTCGACGACGAGGTCACCATCAAGGTGCAGCTGAAGTGCACCTACCAACTGCCACCGCACCCGACGGGGAGCACCTTCCCCTTCACCCTCGACAACGACCACCTGGTGAAGCTCGCCCGGACACCCGTGGCGGTGCACAAGATCCTGGTCGTCATGATCGTCCCGAGAGACCCGGAGGACTGGCTGCGAGCGAGCCACGACCGGCTCGACCTGAGGCACTGCTGCTACTGGATGAACCTGGCCGGACACCCGGTCACCGGACGCCGCCGGACCACCGTGCGCGTCCCCACGGCGCGGATCTTCGACGACCGGGCGCTCTGCGAGATCATGACCCGGGTCGGCCGGGGAGGGAGACCTTGATGCACCGACCGATCGACGACTCCGGATACGGGACGGGGGACGGGTACGGGACCGGGGACGGGTCGGGCGGCGGGTACCGGGCGGGCGACCGGGGCGCACCCGGACCCGTCCCGTCGCCGTACCGGCCCCACCCCGTCCCGGCCGCCGACCCCGCCGGCTCCTGGTCCTCCCCGGGCGACGGCGTCCCCGACCCCGGCCGGGTCGACCCGCGCGTCCTCGGCGCCCTCCTCGCCCGCCACGGCTGGCAGCGCCGCGGCGGGGCCGCCGGCCGCTACGGCCGCTGGACCCCGCCCGGCGGGCAGCCGAGCGGCGGCACCAGCCTCCTCGTCCCCGACAGCCTCGCCTTCCCCGACTGCGAGGACCTCATCGGCGAGGCCCTCACCGCCCTCGCCCGCAGCGCGGCCCCCTCCGCCCGCGAGGTCCTGACCGGCCTCGCCGTCCCCAGCGACGAGGTCCGCTGGTGGCGCGAGGTGCCCCCGGGCCCGGCCGGCACCGTGCCCTGGCCCGCACAGGAGAAGTTCCGCGCCGCCGCCCGCGGGATCCTCCTCGCCGGGGCCCTCGCCGTGCGCGGCCGCGCCGGCTACCACGGCTCCCGGCACCGCTCCGCCGCCCGGGCCGCCCTCGAACCCGTCGTCGTCGGCACCGACCCCGGCGGCCGGGTCCTCACCGCCTTCCTGCCCGTCCCGCCCGGCCGGCCCGTCGCGGTCCGGCTCTACCACGCGCTGCACGCCGCCCGCGAGGCCGTCGACTACCAGCGCGCCACCGGAGGCATGGAGGCCTTCGACTCCGCCGTCGAGGCCGGCGTCAGCCGCGAGCTCACCGAGGCGCTCGTCGCCCTCGTCCGGGGGACCGAAGGCGCCCGCATCGCCCTCGAATGGGCCCCGGCCGCCGGCGTCCCCGAGGGCTGCGCCGCCCGCCCCGAACCCGTCGAGTTCTCCCCCGGCGACCTGCCCGCGCTGCGCGAGGCGAGCGCCCGCTACCTCACCGACGAGCCCTCCGTCCCGGTGCGGATCACCGGCGCCGTCGTCCGGCTGCGCCGCTCGGGACCGCGCGGCGAGGGCACGGTCAAGCTCCGGGTGCTCGGCGGCGCGGAGGTCGGCCACGTCCGCGTCGCGCTCGACGAGGAGGCGTACCGCACCGCGGGCCACGCCCACCTCGTGGGCCTCCCGATCCGGGTCGTCGGCCGGCTGGAGAGCCGCGGCGGCTTCCGCCGCCTCACCCAGGCCTCCGGCGTCGTCCCGGTGCAGGTGGACGAGGCGGAGCGGGACCGGCTGATGAAATCGCTGCAGGGGACCGTCGAGGACGGGGCCTTCTTCGAGGAGGAGGGCGGGCCGGAGGAGGACCGGTGAGCGGGGCGCGGGCGGGCCCGTAAGATCGAGGGGACGCGGCACCTCGTCTCTGCCGCGCGCCGCCGGCGCCGGCACCTCGTGTCTGCCAGCGCCCCGATGCATGGAGTACCCGTGTCAGAAGTCCGTGTGACCGTCCAGTCCGCCTTGGGATTTGAGGAGAGGACGGTGAGCGCGGGCACCACGGCCGGCGCCCTGTTCGCCGACGACCGCACCGTCATCGCCGCCCGTGTCGCGGGTGACCTCAAGGACCTCTCGTACGAGCCCGCCGACGGCGATGTCGTCGAGGGCGTCGAGATCTCCTCCGAGGACGGCCTGAACATCCTGCGCCACTCGACCGCGCACGTCATGGCGCAGGCCGTGCAGGAGCTCTTCCCCGAGGCCAAGCTGGGCATCGGCCCGCCGGTCCGTGACGGCTTCTACTACGACTTCGACGTCGAGAAGCCGTTCACGCCCGAGGATCTCAAGGCCATCGAGAAGAAGATGCAGGAGATCCAGAAGCGCGGCCAGCGCTTCGCCCGCCGCGTGGTGACCGACGAGGCCGCCCGCGAGGAGCTCGCCGACGAGCCGTACAAGCTGGAGCTCATCGGCATCAAGGGCTCCGCTTCCACCGACGACGGCGCGAACGTCGAAGTGGGCGGCGGCGAGCTGACCATCTACGACAACCTCGACGCCAAGACCGGCGAGCTGTGCTGGAAGGACCTCTGCCGCGGTCCCCACCTCCCCACCACCCGGAACATCCCGGCGTTCAAGCTGATGCGCAACGCGGCCGCCTACTGGCGCGGCAGCGAGAAGAACCCCATGCTGCAGCGCATCTACGGCACCGCCTGGCCGTCGAAGGACGAGCTGAAGGCCCACCTCGACTTCCTCGCCGAGGCCGAGAAGCGCGACCACCGCAAGCTGGGCAACGAGCTCGACCTCTTCTCCATCCCGGACGAGATCGGCTCCGGCCTCGCCGTCTTCCATCCCAAGGGCGGCATCATCCGCCGGGTCATGGAGGACTACTCGCGCAAGCGCCACGAGGAGGAGGGCTACGAGTTCGTCTACTCGCCGCACGCCACCAAGGGCAAGCTCTTCGAGAAGTCCGGCCACCTCGACTGGTACGCCGAGGGCATGTACCCGCCCATGCAGCTCGACGAGGGCGTGGACTACTACCTCAAGCCCATGAACTGCCCGATGCACAACCTGATCTTCGACGCGCGCGGGCGCTCCTACCGTGAGCTGCCGCTGCGCCTGTTCGAGTTCGGCACCGTGTACCGGTACGAGAAGTCCGGCGTCGTGCACGGTCTCACCCGGGCCCGGGGCTTCACCCAGGACGACGCGCACATCTACTGCACCCGCGAGCAGATGGCGGAGGAGCTGGACAAGACCCTCACCTTCGTCCTGAACCTGCTCCGCGACTACGGTCTGACGGACTTCTACCTGGAGCTGTCGACCAAGGACCCGGAGAAGTTCGTCGGCTCCGACGAGGTGTGGGAGGAGGCCACCGCCGTCCTCCAGCAGGTCGCCGAGAAGCAGGGCCTGCCGCTCACCCCCGACCCGGGCGGCGCCGCCTTCTACGGCCCGAAGATCTCGGTGCAGGCGCGGGACGCCATCGGCCGTACCTGGCAGATGTCGACCGTCCAGCTCGACTTCAACCTGCCGGAGCGCTTCGACCTGGAGTACACCGCTCCGGACGGCACCAAGCAGCGCCCGGTCATGATCCACCGTGCGCTCTTCGGTTCGATCGAGCGCTTCTTCGCGGTGCTCCTGGAGCACTACGCGGGCGCCATGCCGCCGTGGCTGGCCCCGGTCCAGGCGACCGGCATCCCGATCGGCGACGCGCACGTCGAGTACCTGCAGGAGTTCGCCGCCAAGGCGAAGAAGCAGGGCCTGCGCGTGGAGGTCGACTCCTCCTCGGACCGGATGCAGAAGAAGATCCGCAACGCGCAGAAGCAGAAGGTCCCCTTCATGGTCATCGCGGGTGATGAGGACATGGCGGCCGGTGCCGTCTCCTTCCGCTACCGCGACGGTTCGCAGGAGAACGGCATCCCCGCCGACGAGGCCATCGCCAAGATCGCCAAGATCGTCGAGGAGCGCGTCCAGGTCTGACGGCCTGGCGCGTCCCGCCGAGCGCGTCGTCAGAAGGCCTCCGGGGAATCCCCCCGGGGGCCTTCCCCGTTCCCCGGCGGCTTCTCGTCCTCCCTGGTGAACGCCTGGATCAGCCACGACGAGAACGAACCCGTCACCGCGCCGAGCAGGGCCAGGCCGCAGGCCATCAGGCCGACCGCCACCGTCCGGCCGATGGGGGTCACCGGGCTCACGTCGCCGTAGCCGACCGTCGCCAGCGTGGCGCAGGCCCACCAGACGGAGTCGCCGAAGGTGCGGATGGAGGCTCCTGGGGCGTCGGCCTCGTGGTGGTAGACGGTGAGCGCGGCGGTGAAGCCGAGCAGGGAGACCGAGAGCCCGGAGTAGACCATCACCCGGGCGTAGAGGGTGAGCCGCGGCTGGCCCCGGCGGCGCTGGACCCGGTCGTAGAGCGTCACCATCCGGACCGGGCGCAGCAGCGGCAGCAGGAGCACCGTGGTGTCCAGGAGGTGGGTCCGGACGAAGCGGAGCGGGCGCAGGCCGCTGAGCCGGAGCCGCACCACGTAGTCCGTGATGAAGACCGCCCAGGCGCCGAGGACGATCCCGACGCACAGGTCCACGCCGAGCCGCGGGAGGTGGTCGCGGGCGAGGACCCGGACCGCGTACCCCGCGAGGTAGGCGAGCGAGGCCACGGCGAGCGGCAGCTCCATGCGGTGGTCCCAGCGTTCCTGGCGGGGCGGTTTCGGGGGCCTTTCGCTCATCGGATCAGGATCACCCGAGGGGGCTTCCCTCGCCCCGCCGACACGTTCCGAACGGGCGACGCAATATGCTGCACAGCATGACGACTGAGCCGGAGCAGCAGATCGGGGTGGGGGCGCCGGACGCGTTCCAGCGTCTGTGGACGCCCCACCGGATGGCGTACATCCAGGGGGAGAACAAGCCGACCGGGCCGGGCGCCGACGACGGCTGCCCGTTCTGTTCGATCCCGTCGAAGTCGGACGAGGACGGGCTGGTGATCGCCCGGGGCGCGAGCGTGTACGCGGTTCTCAACCTGTATCCGTACAACGGCGGGCACCTGATGGTCGTCCCCTACCGGCACGTCGCCGACTACACGGACCTCGACGCGGCCGAGACGGCGGAACTGGCCGACCTGACCAAGCGGGCGATGATCGCCCTGCGGGCGGCGTCGGGCGCGCACGGCTTCAACATCGGCATGAACCAGGGCGCGGTGGCGGGCGCGGGGATCGCCGCGCACCTGCACCAGCACGTGGTGCCGCGCTGGGGCGGCGACACCAACTTCATGCCGGTCGTGGGCCACACCAAGATCCTGCCGCAGCTGCTGGCCGACACCCGGAAGATGCTGGCCGACGCCTGGCCGGCCACCGTCTGAGCCGACTTCCTCGCCGTACGGCCCCGGGGCGCGCGCCCCGGGGCCGTACGCGTCCCCGGGCGGGGACGTCAGGCGTCGTAGACGTCGGCCTTCTTCGGGCCGGGCTCCTGCACGGAGCCGCCGAGGACGAGGGAGCGGTTGGTGAAGCGCTCGGTGTCGACGTTGTGCTCGCCGAGGAAGCGGATCGTCGCGGTGTGGACGGCGCGGAGCACGGGCGTGGCCATGCGGATGGCGTCGTCGGCCATGAAGCGGTTCTTCCAGAGCGGTCCGGCCCAGACGTGCCGCAGGCCGAAGGGCTCGGGCAGGGTCATCTTGCCGCCGAGGAAGTCCAGGACAGGCGGGTACCAGGTGAGCGGGGCGCGGACGGCGAGCCGGACGATGTCGTCGGTGCCGAGCAGCGGCTGCGGGATCTCCTTGGTCTCCCAGAAGCGGACGGTCTTGGAGACCTCCTTGGTCTTCGCCTTGGGCTTGGTGGTGAACAGGCCGTGGACGGGGCCGAGGGCGTGGCCGGTGACCTCGATGCGCAGGGTGTGGTGGAGCGAGGTCACCGTGACCATCATGGTCAGGACCACGTTGCCGTCCCAGAGCGTGAACTGGACGCCGAGGTAGTGGCGGTTGCCGGCGTCGAACTGCTGCTCGTTGCAGATCCGCTGTATCTCGTGGGGCTTGACCTGGTAGTGGACGATGTTGTCGCCCTCGGGGCGGCTGACCTCGTCGGCGCCCTCGCCGACGGGGGAGACGATCCAGTGCTTGACCGTGGGTTTCGGGAAGCCGGTCTTCAGGGAGCCGCGCTCCAGGAGCGTGAGCTGGTCGTGGATCTTGCGGATCAGGTCCCAGGCGCGGAAGTCGTGCATCTCGAGGCCGGCCACCGGGACCAGCTCCTCGGCGAGCGTCCAGCTGCCCCAGCGGGTGCCGAGGCCGAGGATGCCCTTGGGGCCGGCGTAGAAGACCACGTTGGACTGCTGCTCGGCGGAGAGTTTCTCCAGGTTGAGCCGGAGCTCCTCGGCGGACTTCTCGCCGGGGTCGGTGGGGACGGACTTGGGGACGTGGGCGCTGACGCCGCCGCCGCTCAGCAGTCCGGTCCACCGCTCGCGGAGGTCCACGGCGGCGCCGAGGCAGATCCGGCTCGCGAGGTACCAGCCGATCACCGGGGCGACGATCATCGCCCGCAGGTAGTTGGGGAGCAGGCCGTCGAAGGGGAGCCTGAGGAGGACCAGGGCGGCGACGATGCCCGCCGCCCACAGGAGGACGGTGCCGATGAGGCTGGTCTTCTTGTTGGCCTTCCCGGCGGCGGTGCGGCGCAGGTGGATCACTCCGAGCCAGAGCAGCAGCCCGGGCAGGAAGAGGAAGCCGCAGACGAAGGTGACCAGGGTCAGCTTGATGTCGCGGCGCCGGCGGATGTGGGTGGCCGCCAGGCAGTGTTCGACGACAGGCTGGGGCTCGGCGCCGAAGGACTGGATGAGGGCCTTGCGGCCACCGCCGAGCATGCGGACCTGCACGGCCCGGGAGAACGCCTCGCCGAGGTCGGGGCGGAAGAGCTTCTCCCACTTGCCCTTCTTGACCCCGGTCTTGTAGTGCTCGTTGTCGGCATCCTGGATGGTCTCCAGGGGGCTGTCCCGGTACGCGGCCGAGGCCAGCGCGTTCGTCGCCCCGGTCAGGCCGCTGCCGCCCTGGAGGGGGATCTGTGCCCCCGGTCCGAAACCGTCGATCGCCACTTCCGCCCCCATCACCGCGAGTACCCGTGCGGGCCGTTCCCGACTGCCGCGCCCGGCACAGCCGCCGAGCTGGGCACCACAGCGTAACCGGGCGGCGTGGTATGCGTCACCGGCTGTGGACAACCCCGGCCGGAAGCTGTGGACAAGGCTGACCGGAACCCGTCCGCCCGCTGCGGTGCCGGGCGGACGGAGACCGCCGGCGCTTCGTCGACTACCCACCCTTCCCTGTCTGTTCGCGGAGTCGTTCGGCGATCTGAGGGGGCATCGGTTCGTGCCGGGCGTAGCTGCGGTCGAAGCGGCCCGTGCCGTGCGAGACGGACCGCAGGTCGATGGCGTACCGGCCGATCTCGATCTCCGGGACCTCGGCCCTGACGACCGTGCGGCCCGGTCCCGCCTGGTCGGTGCCGACGACCCGGCCGCGCCGCCCGGACAGGTCGCTCATCACGGCGCCCACGTACTCGTCGGGGACGAGCACCCGCACCTCCGCGACCGGCTCCAGGAGGTGGACCGGGACCTCGGCGGCCGCCTCGCGCAGGGCGAGCGCGCCGGCCGTCTGGAAGGCGGCGTCGGAGGAGTCCACCGAGTGGGCCTTGCCGTCCTTGAGGGTGACCCGGACGTCGACCAGCGGATGCCCGGCGGCGACCCCGCGCGCGGCCTGGGCCCGTACGCCCTTCTCGACGGAGCCGATGAACGGGCGGGGGACCGCGCCGCCCACGACCTTGTCGACGAACTCGATGCCGCTGCCCGGCGGGAGGGGCTCGACGTCGATCTCGCAGATTGCGAACTGGCCGTGCCCGCCGGACTGTTTGACGTGCCGTCCGCGGCCGGAGGCGGGTGCCCCGAAGGTCTCGCGCAGCGGCACCCGGTACGGGACGGCGTCCACGCGCACCCCGTAGCGGCCGCGCAGCCGCTCCAGGACGACGTCCTGGTGGGCCTCGCCCAGACACCACAGGACGACCTGGCCGGTGTCCTGGTTCTGTTCCAGGCGGAGGGTCGGGTCCTCGGCGACCAGCTTGGCCAGGCCCTGCGAGAGCCGGTCCTCGTCCGCCTTGCTGTGCGCCTCGACGGCGAGCGGCAGCAGCGGTTCGGGCATCGGCCACGGTTCGATCAGGAGCGGATCGTCCTTGGCGGACAGGGTGTCGCCGGTCTCGGCGCGGCCGAGCCGGGCCACGCAGGCGAGGTCGCCGGCGACGCAGTGCGCCATCGGCCGCTGCTGCTTGCCGAAGGGGGACGTGAGGGCGCCGACCCGTTCGTCGACGTCGTGGTCCTCGTGGCCGCGGTCGGCCAGGCCGTGCCCGGAGACGTGCACGGTGTCGTCGGGGCGCAGGGTTCCGGAGAAGACCCGGACCAGGGAGATCCGGCCCTGGTAGGGGTCGGCGGCGGTCTTCACGACCTCGGCGACGAGCGGTCCGTCGGGGTCGCAGGCGAGCGGCGGGCGCGCCTCGCCCGCCGGGGTGGTGACGGCCGGCGGCTCGTGTTCCAGCGGGGAGGGGAAGCCACGGGTGATGAGGTCCAGGAGCTCGACGGTGCCCAGGCCCTGGCCGCCGCCGTTCGTGGCGGGGGCGGCGGCGAGCACGGGGTGGAAGCCGCCCCGGGCGACCGCCTTCTCCAGGTCGTCGACGAGGGTGCCGACGTCGATCTCCTCGCCGCCCAGATAGCGGTCCATCAGGGTCTCGTCCTCGCTCTCGGCGATGATCCCCTCGATGAGCCGGGCCCGCGCCGCGGCGATCGGCTCCCGGTCGGCCTCCTCGGGCGGCCGCTCGCTCCGGACGCCCGTCGCGTAGTCGAAGACCTGCTCGGACAGGAGGCCGATCAGGCCGGTGGCGGGGGCGTGGCCGTCGGCGCCCTCCGGGCCGTGCACCGGCAGGTAGAGCGGCAGCACGGCGTCGGGGTCGTCGGCGCCGAAGAGCCCGGCGCAGACCCGGGTCAGCTCCTCGAAGTCCGTGCGGGCGGTGTCGAGGTGGGTGACGACGATGGCGCGCGGCATGCCGACGGCCGCGCACTCCTCCCAGACCATCCGGGTGGAGGCGGCGACCGCGTCGGCCTCCTGGGCGGCCGAGACGACGAAGAGGGCCGCGTCCGCCGCGCGCAGACCGGCCCTCAGCTCCCCGACGAAGTCGGCGTATCCGGGGGTGTCGAGCAGATTGACCTTGACGCCGTCCCAGCCGACCGGGACGAGGGAGAGCTGGACCGAGCGGTGCTGGCGGTGCTCGATCTCGTCGTAGTCGGAGACGGTCGCCCCGTCCTCGACCCGGCCCGGTCTGCCGAGCGCCCCCGCGGTCTGGGCGAGCGCCTCGACCAGCGTCGTCTTGCCCGAGCCGCTGTGGCCGACCAGCACCACGTTCCGTACCTCCGAGGGCCGGTCGGCCGTCGGTGCCCTGCCGGCGGCTCCGGCGGGGGTGTGCGCCTTGTCGCCCATGATGTCCTCCCGGCTGCGAGGCGGTGAGGGGAGCGGGCGCGGGGGAGCGGCGTCGCGGTGCGGCTCCGGCGGTGCCCGCGGGGTGCTCCTTCGAGCTTTGCACCGACGCCGTGACGCGTCCATACGTCGTACACGGGTGGGGCCTCCGGGGGTACGGTGACGCGGCGGGGTGGGTGCGCTCCCGTGCGCCGCCACCCGCGTGGCTACGATGGGTGAGCCGGTGGTCATGGGACCGCGCGGCCCGCCGAAACCTCGGGAAGGCCATGCTGAACAAGTACGCGCGTGCGTTTTTCACGCGTGTCCTCACACCGTTCGCCGCGTTTCTGCTCCGCCGGGGCGTCAGCCCCGACGCCGTGACGCTGATCGGCACGGCGGGAGTGGTCGCCGGTGCGCTGGTCTTCTTCCCCAGGGGCGAGTTCTTCTGGGGCACGATCGTCATCACCCTCTTCGTCTTCTCCGACCTCGTCGACGGCAACATGGCCCGGCAGGCCGGGATCTCCAGCCGCTGGGGCGCCTTCCTCGACTCGACCCTCGACCGGGTCGCCGACGGGGCGATCTTCGGCGGCTTCGCCCTCTGGTACGCCGGCAAGGGCGACGACAACGTGCTGTGCGCGGTGGCGATCTTCTGCCTGGCGAGCGGCCAGGTCGTCTCGTACACCAAGGCGCGCGGCGAATCGATCGGCCTGCCGGTCGCGGTCAACGGCCTGATCGAGCGGGCCGAACGGCTCGTGATCTCGCTGGTCGCCGCCGGTCTCGCCGGACTGCACGCCTTCGGCGTGCCGGGGATCGACGTGCTGCTGCCCATCGCGCTGTGGATCGTGGCCGTCGGCTCGGCCGTGACCCTGGGGCAGCGGGTCGTGACGGTACGCAGGGAATCGGCCGAGGCGGACGCCGCCGCGGCCGCCGGGGGAAGCGGGGCGGCGACGTGAGCGCGCTGAAGGACAAGGTGGCCGACGGGCTGTACGGCCTCGGCTGGGCCACCGTGAAGAAGCTCCCGGAACCGGCGGCCGAGGCCCTCGGCCGGAAGATCGCCGACACCGTGTGGAAGCGGCGCGGCAAGGGCGTGCTGCGCCTGGAGGCCAACCTCGCGCGCGTGGTGCCCGACGCCACGCCCGAGCGGCTCGCCGAGCTGTCGAAGGCCGGCATGCGCTCGTACATGCGCTACTGGATGGAGTCCTTCCGGCTCCCCACCTGGAGCCGCGAGCGGGCCGCGAACAGCTTCTCGATCAAGGGCGAGGACGTCCTGAAGGACGCCATAGCCTCCGACCGGGGCGTGATCCTCGCCCTGCCGCACATGGGCAACTGGGACCTGGCCGGCGTCTGGGTGACCCGCGCCCTCGACACGCCCTTCACGACGGTCGCCGAGCGCCTCAAGCCCGAGTCGCTGTACGACCGCTTCGTCGCCTACCGCGAGTCCCTCGGCATGGAGGTGCTGCCGCACACCGGCGGCGCCGCCTTCGGGACCCTCGCCCGCCGGCTGCGGGACGGCGGCCTGGTCTGCCTGGTCGCCGACCGGGACCTGTCCGCCTCCGGCGTCGAGGTCTCCTTCTTCGGCGAGGCCACCCGGATGCCCGCGGGACCGGCCATGCTCGCTCTCCAGACCGACGCGATCCTGCTGCCGGTGACCCTCTGGTACGACGACACCGACGTCATGAAGGGCGAGGTGCACGCGCCCGTGGAGGCACCCGGGTCAGGTACCCGCGGCGAGAAGGCGTCCCTCATGACACAGGCCCTCGCCGACACCTTCGCCGGGGCCATCGCGGACCACCCGGAGGACTGGCACATGCTCCAGCGCCTCTGGCTGGCCGACCTGGAGGAGCGCACACCGTGAGGATCGGAATCGTCTGCCCGTACTCCTGGGACGTACCGGGCGGCGTCCAGTTCCACATCCGCGACCTCGCGGAGCACCTGATCCGGCTGGGGCACGAGGTCTCCGTCCTGGCCCCCGCCGACGACGACACCCCGCTGCCGCCGTACGTCGTCTCCGCAGGCCGTGCCGTGCCCGTCTCGTACAACGGCTCGGTGGCCCGCCTCAGCTTCGGCTTCCTCTCCGCCGCGCGGGTCCGCCGCTGGCTGCACGACGGCACCTTCGACGTCGTCCACATCCACGAGCCGACCTCGCCCTCGCTTGGCCTGCTCACCTGCTGGGCTGCGCAGGGTCCGATCGTCGCCACCTTCCACACCTCGAACCCGCGCTCACGGGCGATGCTCGCCGCCTACCCGATCCTCCAGCCGGCGCTGGAGAAGATCAGCGCCCGGATCGCGGTCAGCGAGTACGCGCGCCGGACGCTGGTGGAGCACCTGGGCGGCGACGCGGTCGTCATCCCCAACGGCGTCGACGTCGACTTCTTCGCCGGAGCGGAACCGAAGGCGGAGTGGCAGGGCGAGACGCTCGGTTTCATCGGGCGGATCGACGAGCCCCGCAAGGGCCTGCCGGTCCTGATGAAGGCGCTGCCGCGGATCCTCACCGAGCGCCCCGGCGCCCGCCTGCTGGTCGCCGGGCGCGGCGACGAGGAGGAGGCGGTGGCGACGCTGCCGCCCGAGATGCGCTCCCGGGTGGAGTTCCTCGGCATGGTCAGCGACGAGGACAAGGCGCGGCTGCTGCGCAGCGTCGACGTGTACGTGGCGCCCAACACCGGCGGCGAGTCCTTCGGCATCATCCTCGTCGAGGCGCTGTCCGCCGGCGCGCCGGTCCTCGCCGCCGACCTGGACGCGTTCGCGCAGGTCCTCGACCAGGGGGCGGCGGGCGAGCTCTTCGCCAACGAGGACGCGGACGCGCTGGCCGACGCGGCGATCCGGCTCCTCGCCGACCCCGCCCGCCGCGCCGGACTCAGCGCACGCGGCTCGGCGCACGTGCGGCGGTTCGACTGGTCGACGGTCGGCGCCGACATCCTGGCGGTCTACGAGACGGTGACGGACGGGGCGGCGGCGGTCGACACGGACGAGAAGACAGGCGGCCTCCGAGCCCGCCTGGGCCTGTAGGACCCGGCGCCCCCGGCCGGGCCGGGGCTTTCCGGGCCCGGGCCCGCACCTGACGGGCGGCGCCGTACCGGTGCGGGTCCCGGCGCGTGACGTTCCGCGCGGGCGCGGCTTCCGCTGTGCCCGCCCGTTCCGCCCCTGGCGGAACGGGCGCCCACAGCGGCGGCGGGCGAACACCCTGCTCGCATGATGCACGTCACGCGACTCGACCTCGGTCACTTCGTCCGCCCCGCCGACGAGTGGGGCGGCCCCCACGCGCGCGTGGAGCCCGCGCTCGCCTACCTGGTCCGGCACCCCGCGGGCACCGTGCTGTTCGACACCGGGATGGGCGAGGGCTCGCCGGAGACCGACGCCCACTACCGGATCGTGCGCCGGCCGCTCACCGTGCCGCCCGCGGAGGTGGACGCGATCGTCAACTGCCACCTCCACTTCGACCACATCGGCGGCAACCAGCGCTTCCCCGGCACCCCCGTCCTCGTGCAGCGCCGCGAGCTCGCCACCGCGCGGGCGGGCGCGTACACCATCGACAGCCTCCTGCCCGGCGTCGCCTGGGTGGAGATCGACGGGGAGCACGAAGTCGGACCGGGCGTGCGGATCGTGCCGACGCCCGGGCACGTCGACGGGCACCAGTCGCTCGTCCTCGACCACGGCGACCGCGTGACGGTCCTCGCCGGGCAGGCGTACGACACGGCGGGCGACTTCGGGACGCCGTACCGGCCCTGGCTCGGCCGGCTCGCCGAGCTCGCCGACGGGCGGCCGGTGCGCGTCCTGTTCGCCCATGACCACGCCCTTCGGGAAGGTGTGCTGCCGTCGCCCGGGTAGCCTGTGCGCCCGTGACCGAAACCCTGATCTGGACCGTCGTCGCGCTGATCCTCATCGGCGTCTACCTCAGCTGGACCGCCGGCCGGCTCGACCGGCTGCACACGCGGATCGACGCGGCGCGGGCCGCGCTCGACGCGCAGCTGCTGCGGCGGGCCTCGGTCACCCAGGAGCTGGCCACCTCGGGAGTCCTCGATCCGGCCGCCTCGATCGTGCTGTACGAGGCCGCGCACGCGGCCCGGCAGGCCGAGGAGGACCACCGCGAGGTCGCCGAGAGCGAGCTGAGCCAGGCCCTGCGCGCGGTCTTCGGCGAGCCGGAGCAGGTGGAGCTCGTACGGGAGGCGCCCGGTGGGGAGGAGGCGGCGGGGGAGCTGGCCGCGGCCGTCCGCCGGGTTCCCATGGCGCGGCGGTTCCACAACGACGCCGTCCGCGCCGCCCGCGCCCTGCGCCGCCACCGCAAGGTCCGCTGGTTCCGGCTCGCGGGCCACGCGCCGTTCCCCATGGCCTTCGAAATGGATGACGAACCGCCGGTGGCCCTGGCCGATCGTCCTTCCTGAGCCCACGCGGCCTCGGATTCCCGCGAAAAGGATCCACAGGCTGCGCATTGGCCCTTGATGTGGACCGCTCGTGGCCTGTTTCCTCGCTCTAGTCGTCAACGTCCCGTTGAACCCGTTGTCACGAGTGAGGTCCCCGTGTCCAGCACCACCACCCCCCAGTCCCCCGAGACCGGCACCGCGCGCGTCAAGCGCGGCATGGCCGAGCAGCTCAAGGGCGGCGTGATCATGGACGTGGTCAACGCCGAGCAGGCGAAGATCGCCGAGGACGCCGGCGCCGTGGCCGTCATGGCCCTGGAGCGGGTCCCCGCGGACATCCGCAAGGACGGCGGCGTGGCCCGGATGTCCGACCCGAACATGATCGAGGAGATCATCGGCGCGGTCTCCATCCCGGTGATGGCCAAGTCCCGCATCGGCCACTTCGTCGAGGCCCAGGTCCTGCAGTCCCTCGGCGTCGACTACATCGACGAGTCCGAGGTCCTGACCCCGGCCGACGAGATCAACCACTCCGACAAGTGGGCCTTCACCACCCCCTTCGTCTGTGGCGCCACCAACCTGGGCGAGGCCCTGCGCCGCATCGCCGAGGGCGCGGCCATGATCCGCTCCAAGGGCGAGGCCGGCACCGGCAACGTCGTCGAGGCCGTCCGCCACCTGCGCCAGATCAAGAACGAGATCGCCAAGCTGCGCGGCTTCGACAACAACGAGCTCTTCGCCGCCGCCAAGGAGCTGCGCGCCCCGTACGAGCTCGTCAAGGAGGTCGCCGAGCTCGGCAAGCTCCCCGTGGTCCTCTTCTCCGCCGGTGGCGTCGCCACCCCGGCCGACGCCGCGCTGATGCGCCAGCTGGGCGCCGAGGGCGTCTTCGTCGGCTCCGGC
This sequence comes from Streptomyces sp. NPDC047974, assembly GCF_040653375.1. NCBI lineage: Bacteria > Bacillati > Actinomycetota > Actinomycetes > Kitasatosporales > Streptomycetaceae > Streptomyces > Streptomyces sp. NPDC047974. Next base: position 67,708 of record NZ_JBEZNU010000007.1, on the reverse strand, counting down.
ATCTTCAAGTCGGGCGACCCGGCCAAGCGCGCCGCCGCCATCGTGAAGGCCACCACCTTCTACGACGACCCGAAGGTCATCGCGGACGCCTCCCGCAACCTCGGCGAGGCCATGGTCGGCATCAACTGCGACACCCTCCCCGAGTCCGAGCGCTACGCCAACCGGGGCTGGTAAGCACCGATGAGCACCACCCCCGTGATCGGAGTCCTGGCCCTCCAGGGCGACGTACGGGAGCACCTGATCGCCCTGGCCGCGGCGGACGCCGTGGCCAGGCCGGTCCGGCGCCCCGAAGAGCTCGCCGAGGTCGACGGCCTGGTCCTCCCCGGTGGCGAGTCCACCACCATCTCCAAGCTGGCCGTCCTCTTCGGCCTGATGGAGCCGATCCGTGAGCGGATCGCCGCGGGCATGCCGGTCTACGGCACCTGCGCCGGCCTGATCATGCTCGCCGACAAGATCCTCGACCCGCGCTCGGGCCAGGAGACCTTCGGCGGGATCGACATGATCGTGCGCCGCAACGCCTTCGGGCGGCAGAACGAGTCCTTCGAGGCCGGAGTCACCGTCGCGGGCATCGACACGCCCGTCGAGGGCGTCTTCATCCGCGCTCCCTGGGTGGAGTCCGTCGGTGCCGGGGTCGAGGTGCTCGCCGAGCACGACGGCCACATCGTCGCGGTCCGCCAGGGCGGGGTCCTCGCGACCTCCTTCCACCCCGAGCTCACCGGTGACCACCGCGTCCACGAGCTCTTCGTGGACATGGTGCGCGCGGATCGGTGACACGATCCCGGTAGGATCTCTGGGGTTCGTTCAAGATGTTGGTTACGCGAAGGAGACAGGCAGATGTCCGGCCACTCTAAATGGGCTACGACGAAGCACAAGAAGGCCGTGATCGACGCCAAGCGCGGCAAGCTCTTCGCGAAGCTGATCAAGAACATCGAGGTCGCTGCCCGTACCGGCGGTGCCGACCTGGACGGCAACCCGACGCTGTTCGACGCCGTCCAGAAGGCGAAGAAGCAGTCGGTCCCCAACAAGAACATCGACTCCGCCCTCAAGCGCGGTGCGGGTCTCGAGGCCGGCGGCGCCGACTACGAGACGATCATGTACGAGGGCTACGGCCCGAACGGTGTCGCGGTCCTCATCGAGTGCCTCACCGACAACCGCAACCGCGCCGCCTCCGACGTCCGCGTCGCCATGACCCGCAACGGCGGCTCGATGGCCGACCCCGGCTCGGTCTCGTACCTGTTCAACCGCAAGGGCGTCGTCGTGCTCCCCAAGGGCGACCGCTCCGAGGACGACGTCCTGGAGGTCGTGCTCGACGCGGGCGCCGAGGAGGTCAACGACCTCGGCGAGTCCTTCGAGGTCATCAGCGAGGCCACCGACCTGGTCGCGGTCCGCACCGCCCTCCAGGAGGCCGGCTTCGACTACGACTCCGCCGAGTCCAGCTTCGTCCCGACCATGCAGGTCGAGCTCGACGAGGAGGGCGCGCGCAAGATCTTCAAGCTGATCGACGCCCTGGAGGACAGCGACGACGTGCAGAACGTCTTCGCCAACTTCGACGTCAGCGACGAGGTCATGGAGAAGGTCGACGCCTGATCGGCGGCCTTCCCGACAGCGGGCCGACGGGGACACACCCCCGTCGGCCCGCTGCGTTGTCAGTGGCACCCGATAGCCTGCACGAACAGCCGATCGCAGGATCCGAGGGAGGGGGCGGCGTGCGCGTACTGGGAGTGGACCCGGGGCTCACCCGGTGCGGTGTCGGCGTGGTCGAGGGCGTCGCCGGACGGCCGCTGGCCATGCTCGGGGTCGGCGTGGTCCGCACCCCCGCCGAGGCCGACATCGGCCACCGCCTCGTCGGCATCGAGCGCGGCATCGAGGAGTGGATCGACCGCTTCCAGCCCGAACTGGTCGCCGTGGAGCGGGTGTTCAGCCAGCACAACGTCCGTACGGTGATGGGCACCGCCCAGGCCAGCGCGGTCGCCATGCTCTGCGCGGCCCGGCGCGGCATCCCCGTCGCCCTGCACACCCCCAGCGAGGTCAAGGCCGCCGTCACCGGCTCGGGACGCGCCGACAAGGCCCAGGTCGGCGCCATGGTCACCCGGGTGCTGAGGCTCGCCGCCCCGCCCAAGCCGGCCGACGCCGCCGACGCGCTCGCCCTCGCCATCTGCCACATCTGGCGGGCCCCCGCCCAGAACCGCCTCCAGCAGGCCGTCGCCCTGCACGCCTCGAAAGGCCGCACGTCATGATCGCCTTCGTCAGCGGCCCGGTCGCCGCCCTCGCCCCCACGACCGCCGTCGTCGAGGTCGGCGGCGTCGGCATGGCCGTCCAGTGCACGCCGGACACCCTGGCCGGCCTCCGGGTCGGCGAGCACGCCCGGCTCGCCACCTCCCTCGTCGTCCGGGAGGACTCCCTCACCCTGTACGGCTTCGCCGACGACGACGAGCGCCAGGTCTTCGAGCTGCTCCAGACCGCCAGCGGCGTCGGCCCCCGGCTCGCCCAGGCCATGCTCGGCGTCCACAGCCCCGACGCGCTGCGCCTCGCCGTCTCCACCGGCGACGAGAAGGCCCTCATGGCCGTCCCCGGCATCGGCAAGAAGGGTGCCCAGAAGCTCCTCCTGGAGCTCAAGGACAAGCTCGGCCAGCCCCTCGGCAGCAGCGGCCTCGTCGGCCAGCAGCGCGCCGTCGCCACCGGCCCCGCCCCCTGGACCGAGCAGCTGACCGCCGCCCTCGTCGGTCTCGGCTACGCGAGCCGCGAGGCCGAGGAGGCCGTCGTCGCCGTCACCCCGCAGGCCGAGGCCGCGCTCGCCGAGACCGGCGCCGCGCCCGTGCCCCAGCTGCTGCGCGCCGCCCTCCAGACGCTCAACCGAGCCCGCTGACCGCGGCCGACCCCGCCCGTACGAAGGAAGACACCACCGTGAACTGGGACGACGACGAGACGGCGACCGCCGCCGAGGAGCGGATCGTCGGCGCCGCCGCCGAGGGCGACGACCAGGCCGTCGAGGCCGCCCTGCGCCCCAAGGACCTCGGCGAGTTCATCGGCCAGGAGAAGGTCCGCCAGCAGCTCGACCTCGTCCTCAAGGCCGCCCGCCAGCGCGGCGCCACCGCCGACCACGTGCTGCTCTCCGGCGCCCCCGGCCTCGGCAAGACCACCCTGTCGATGATCATCGCCGCGGAGATGAACGCGCCGATCAGGATCACCTCCGGCCCCGCCATCCAGCACGCCGGCGACCTCGCCGCGATCCTCTCCTCCCTCCAGGAGGGCGAGATCCTCTTCCTCGACGAGATCCACCGGATGTCCCGGCCCGCCGAGGAGATGCTCTACATGGCGATGGAGGACTTCCGCGTCGATGTCATCGTCGGCAAGGGCCCCGGTGCCACCGCCATCCCGCTCGACCTGCCGCCCTTCACCCTGGTCGGCGCCACCACCCGGGCCGGCCTGCTGCCGCCGCCGCTGCGCGACCGCTTCGGCTTCACCGCCCACATGGAGTTCTACGAGCCGCACGAGCTGGAGCGGGTCGTGACCCGCTCCGCCGGCCTCCTCGACGTCGTGATCGACCCGGCCGGCGCCGCCGAGATCGCCGGCCGCTCCCGCGGTACCCCCCGCATCGCCAACCGACTGCTGCGCCGGGTCCGCGACTACGCCCAGGTGAGGGCCGACGGAGTGATCACCCGCGAGATCGCCGGCGCCGCCCTCGGCGTGTACGAGGTGGACAGCCGCGGCCTCGACCGCCTCGACCGGGCCGTCCTGGAGGCCCTGCTGAAGCTCTTCGGCGGCGGCCCCGTCGGCCTCTCCACGCTCGCCGTCGCCGTGGGGGAGGAGCGCGAGACCGTCGAGGAGGTCGCCGAACCCTTCCTCGTGCGGGAGGGACTGCTGGCCCGTACGCCCCGTGGCCGGGTCGCCACGCCGGCGGCATGGACCCACCTCGGGCTGGTTCCGCCGCAGGCAGCGGGCCCGGCGGGGGCTTCCGGAGCGGCGGGATCCGGACAACAGGGGCTCTTCGGCGCCTGAGGCGGCTGTGACGGGTGGGTGACGGCGCGGAGTCTCGCCGGACGAGGAACCACGGTGCCATGCTGGGCGTTGTTCCATCGATGCGGACTCGCCTAGACTCCGCCGATGCCGCCCTTTCCGGCGGCGTACCCACCCCCGAAGACCAGGCCGCGGGTTCTCCGTGACCGTGCGAAGGATTTTCGTCCCGTGAATAACATCGGCATGCTCCTCCCGTTCATCGTGCTCATCGGGGCGATGTTCCTGATGACCCGCTCTGCCAAGAAGAAGCAGGCACAGGCGGCGGAGATGCGCAACCAGATGCAGCCCGGCACCGGCGTACGCACGATCGGGGGAATGTACGCCACCGTCAAGGAGATCCAGGACGAGACCGTCCTGCTCGAGGTCGCGCCCGGCGTCCACGCCGTCTACGCGAAGAACGCGATCGGCGCGGTCCTCGACGACGCCGAGTACAACCGGATCGTCCACGGCGACACCGACGAGGACGTCGCCGACGACTCCGACACCGTCGTCCCGGACGACGCCTCCTCGCTGACCGAGGCCGCCGACGAGGCGCCCAAGGCCGATCTGACGAAGAAGTCGGACGCGGCCGAGGTCGAGAAGGACGGCAAGGCCGACGGCGAGACCGAGGCGAAGTAAGCCGCATCCGGCACCGCGGTCCCACGCCCACCGGCGTGGCCGCGGTCGGACACGGTCCGACGTCTGCGGGGGATGGTCCCCACACACACTTCGTGGCCTCCGTGCGCCCACCCGGCGCCCGGACGGTTTGGACAGGGAGAAACGACAGGTGGCAGCACCGAACAAGGGTCGAAGGCCGGCGGGGGGACAGAGCCGGCCTGGCCGCGCCCTGGCACTCATTCTGATCGCCATGGTCGCGCTCACCGGGGGCATGTTCTGGTCGGGGCACACCACCCCGCGCCTCGGCATCGACCTCGCCGGCGGCACGTCGATCACGCTCAAGGCCAAGGCGGAGCCCGGCCAGGAGTCCGCGGTCAACGAGACCAACATGAACACGGCGGTCGGCATCATCGAGCGCCGTGTCAACGGTCTCGGCGTCTCCGAGGCCGAGGTCCAGACGCAGGGCCGCGAGAACATCATCGTCAACATCCCCAAGGGGACGAACGAGAAGCAGGCCCGCGAGCAGGTCGGCACCACCGCCCAGCTCTACTTCCGGCCCGTTCTCGCTGTCGCGGCCGCCACGCCGGAGGCCGCGCCGACGGCGACCCCCTCGGGTTCGGCGACGCCGAAGCCCTCCGCCTCCGCCTCGGTGGGCGAGAAGAAGTCGGCGACCCCGACCGCCACCGCCTCCACCCAGGGCCGTGCCCTCTCCGAGGCCCTCAAGGCCCCGAGCGCCACCGGCACCCCCACCCCCACCGGCTCCGCCTCCGGCGCGCCGAAGGCGAGTGCCACGCCGAAGGCGAGCGGCACCCCGCAGCCGACCCCGTCCGCGGACGCCGACACGGCCGCCCTCCAGCAGAAGTTCGCCACGCTGAACTGCCTGGACCCGAAGGCGCGCACCGCCGCCGCGGCGGGCACCAAGCCCACCGACACGATCGTCGCCTGCGGCAAGAACGCGATCGACCAGTGGGAGAAGTACCTCCTCGGCCCCGCCGAGGTCGAGGGCCGTGACGTCGACGACGCCAAGGCCGCCATCGACCAGCAGAGCGGCCAGTGGATCGTGGACATGGAGTTCACGGACGCCGGCTCGAAGAAGTTCCAGTCGATCACCGGCAAGCTCTCGCAGCAGGCCGAGCCGCAGAACCAGTTCGCGATCGTCCTCGACGGCGAGGTCGTCTCGGCGCCCCGCGTCCAGACGACGCTGAGCGCCAACGCGCAGATCTCCGGCAGCTTCAACCAGCAGTCCGCCCAGGACCTCGGCAACATCCTGGCCTACGGCGCCCTGCCGCTCTCCTTCGACACCCAGAGCGTCGACACCGTCACCGCCGCCCTCGGCGGCGACCAGCTGGAGGCCGGTCTCATCGCCGGCGCCATCGGTCTCGCCCTGGTCATCATCTACCTGGTGGTCTACTACCGCGGCCTGTCGTTCATCGCGATCCTCAGCCTCGGCGTCTCCGCCCTGCTCACCTACGTGATCATGGCCCTGCTCGGCCCGGCCATCGGCTTCGCGCTGAACCTGCCGGCCGTCTGCGGCGCCATCGTCGCCATCGGCATCACCGCGGACTCGTTCATCGTGTACTTCGAGCGCATCCGCGACGAGATCCGCGAGGGCCGCACCCTGCGTCCGGCCGTCGAGCGCGCCTGGCCGCGTGCCCGCCGCACCATCCTGGTCTCCGACTTCGTGTCGTTCCTCGCCGCCGCGGTGCTCTTCATCGTCACCGTCGGCAAGGTCCAGGGCTTCGCGTTCACGCTCGGCCTGACCACCCTGCTCGACGTCGTCGTGGTGTTCCTCTTCACCAAGCCGGTGATGACCCTGCTCGCCCGCACGAAGTTCTTCGGCAACGGCCACAAGCTGTCCGGCCTGGACCCGAAGAGCCTGGGCGCCAAGCCGCCGCTGCGCCGCACCCGCCGTACGACCGCCCCCGTCGACCCGAAGGAGGCGTGAGATGTCGAAGCTCGGAGATCTCGGCGCCCGGCTCCACCGCGGTGAGGTCGGCTACGACTTCATCGGCAACCGCAAGATCTGGTACGGCCTGTCCATCCTGATCACCATCACGGCCATCGCCGCCCTCGCCGTCCGCGGCCTCAACATGGGCATCGAGTTCCAGGGCGGCGCCGTCTTCACCACCCCGAAGACGGAAGTCACCGTCAGCCAGGCCACCGAGTACGCGGAAGAGGCCTCCGGCCACGACGCGATCGTCCAGCAGCTCGGCAACGGCTCCCTGCGCATCCAGGTCGGCGGTCTCGACACCGAGAAGTCCGACCAGGTCCGCACCGAGCTGGCCAAGGACCTGAACGTCCCCGAGGAGAAGATCGCCGCCGAGCTGGTCGGCCCCAGCTGGGGTGAGCAGATCGCCACCAAGGCATGGACGGGCCTCGGCGTCTTCATGATCCTCGTGGTGATCTACCTGGCGATCGCCTTCGAGTGGAGAATGGCCGTGGCGGCGCTGATCGCGCTCATCCACGACCTCACGATCACCGTGGGCATCTACTCGCTGGTCGGCTTCGAGGTCACGGTCGGCACGGTCATCGGTCTGCTGACGATCCTCGGTTACTCGCTGTACGACACCGTCGTCGTCTTCGACTCCCTCAAGGAGCAGACGAAGGACATCACGAAGCAGACCCGCTTCACCTACGGCGAGCTGGCCAACCGCTCGATCAACGGCACCCTGGTCCGCTCCATCAACACCACCGTGGTGGCGCTGCTGCCCGTCGCCGGCCTGCTCTTCATCGGCGGCGGCGTCCTCGGCGCCGGCATGCTGAACGACATCTCGCTGTCGCTCTTCGTGGGTCTGGCCGCCGGCGCCTACTCCTCGATCTTCATCGCCACCCCGCTCGTCGCCGACCTCAAGGAGCGCGAGCCGGCGATGAAGGCGCTGAAGAAGCGCGTCCTCGCCAAGCGCGCGGCCGCCTCCGCCCGCGGCGAGGACGGCCTGGACGACGGCACCGACGCGGGCGAGGCCGCGGTCGTCGGACCGCGCACCGCCGCCCGCCGGGGCCGCGCCGAGGAGCGCCGAGGATGAGCGCCGAGGCCCGCGACGTGACCGGCCTGCTGCTCAGCCGGATCCGCGACGTCCCCGACTACCCGAAGCCGGGCGTGCTGTTCAAGGACATCACGCCGCTGCTCGCGGACCCGGAGGCGTTCACGGCCCTCACCGACGCCCTCGCCGCCCTGTGCTCCGCGCACGGCGCGACGAAGATCGTCGGCCTGGAGGCCCGCGGCTTCATCCTCGCGGCACCGGTCGCCGTCCGCGCGGGCCTGGGCTTCGTCCCGGTCCGCAAGGCCGGCAAGCTCCCCGGGGCCACGCTCCGGCAGGCGTACGAGCTGGAGTACGGCACCGCCGAGATCGAGGTGCACGCCGAGGACCTGGCCGCGGGCGACCGCGTCATGGTCATCGACGACGTCCTCGCCACCGGCGGCACCGCCGAGGCCTCCCTCGAACTGATCCGCCGCGCGGGCGCCGACGTCGCCGGCGTCGCGGTCCTCATGGAACTGGGCTTCCTCCCGGGCCGCGCCCGCCTGGAACCCGCCCTCCAGGGCGCACCGCTCACCGCACTCATTCGGGTGTGATGGATCAAGGAGCACGACCGCCGGTCCGATGACGAGAACGGGCCACGCGAGGGGCACCCCGGGACATCCCGAGGTGCCCCTCGCGCCGTGGCCCCTCGACACACCGGAGGGAAGCGAATGAAGTGGTTCCGGAGGAGCACCGTCGGGGCGGCGTCGCTCCTGGCGTTGGCCGGCCTCGTCTCGGGGGCGGGCCCCGTCAGCGCCGGCCAGGTCGCCCGGCAGCCGGTCGCGGCGGCCGACAGCTGCGTGGGCTGGAAGAACGCGGGCAGCGTTCCCGCGAAATGGACGAAGGCCAGTGACGGCTGTGGCCATTTCGGGGCCAACGGGATGACCATGAAGTACGACTGGGCCGTGTTCAAGGGCGGGAGCGTCTGCCTGCGCGTCAAGGGCTTCGACCGCCGTACCAAGGAGATCTGGTCCGACCCCGTGTGCGGCAAGAGCGGATCGATCAGGGTCCACTGGGGCAATGTCGCGGCCCAGAAGGAGATCCAGGTCAAGGGCGGCCCCTCGCTGTTCCGCTGGAACTGATCGCGAGCGCCTGACAGGGGCGCCCCGGGAATTCCCGGGGCGCCCCTGGTGTTTGTCCCGGTACGTTCGCCGAAGGGGCCGGAGAGGCGGCTCCTGGCCCCGGTCCGTCCCGTGGGCGCGTGAGCACGGGACCTGATGGCTCGATACGATGGCCTTTCCGGGCCTGACCGGGGGACCCGGAACCTCGCCCGGACTCCGTCCGGGGAGACCCCAGAGGAGCGCTCTTTGCCAGACGAGGCCCAGTCACTCTCCGCCGCGCAGCCCGACCCCAAGGCCCGCCAGGCCGCGCAGGGGACCGGCACGCCCCAGGACAAGCCCGCGGAGACCAGGCCGAAGCCTGCTGCGCCCGCTCCCGCGCCGACCCCCGCGCCCAGTCGCTCCGGCGGGTCCTCCAACCGGGTGCGCGCCCGCCTCGCCCGGCTCGGGGTGCAGCGCTCGTCGCCGTACAACCCGGTCCTCGAACCCCTGCTGCGGATCGTCCGCTCCAACGACCCCAAGATCGAAACGGCCACTTTGCGCCAGATCGAGCGGGCCTACCAGGTCGCGGAGCGCTGGCACCGCGGCCAGAAGCGCAAGAGCGGCGACCCGTACATCACCCACCCGCTCGCCGTCACCACCATCCTTGCCGAGCTCGGCATGGACCCGGCGACGCTGATGGCGGGCCTCCTGCACGACACCGTCGAGGACACCGAGTACGGCCTGGAGGACCTGCGCCGCGACTTCGGCGACCAGGTCACCCTCCTCGTCGACGGCGTCACCAAGCTGGACAAGGTCCGGTTCGGCGAGGCCGCGCAGGCCGAGACCGTCCGCAAGATGGTCGTCGCCATGGCCAAGGACCCCCGGGTCCTCGTCATCAAGCTCGCCGACCGCCTGCACAACATGCGCACCATGCGCTACCTCAAGCGGGAGAAGCAGGAGAAGAAGGCCCGCGAGACCCTGGAGATCTACGCCCCGCTGGCCCACCGGCTGGGCATGAACACCATCAAGTGGGAGCTGGAGGACCTCGCCTTCGCGATCCTCTACCCCAAGATGTACGACGAGATCGTCCGGCTCGTCGCCGAGCGCGCCCCCAAGCGGGACGAGTACCTCGCGATAGTGACCGACGAGGTCCAGACCGACCTGCGCGCCGCCCGCATCAAGGCGACCGTCACCGGCCGCCCCAAGCACTACTACAGCGTCTACCAGAAGATGATCGTCCGCGGCCGTGACTTCGCGGAGATCTACGACCTGGTCGGCATCCGCGTCCTCGTGGACACCGTCCGCGACTGCTACGCGGCCCTCGGCACCGTCCACGCGCGATGGAACCCGGTCCCCGGCCGGTTCAAGGACTACATCGCGATGCCGAAGTTCAACATGTACCAGTCGCTGCACACGACGGTCATCGGCCCCAACGGCAAGCCGGTCGAGCTGCAGATCCGCACCTTCGACATGCACCGCCGCGCCGAGTACGGCATCGCCGCGCACTGGAAGTACAAGCAGGAGGCCGTCGCCGGCGCCTCCAAGGTCCGCACCGACGTGCCCAAGAACGCCGGCAAGGACGACCACCTCAACGACATGGCGTGGCTGCGCCAGCTGCTCGACTGGCAGAAGGAGACCGAGGACCCGGGCGAGTTCCTGGAGTCCCTCCGCTTCGACCTCTCGCGCAACGAGGTCTTCGTCTTCACGCCCAAGGGCGACGTCATCGCGCTGCCCGCCGGCGCCACCCCGGTCGACTTCTCCTACGCCGTCCACACCGAGGTCGGCCACCGCACCATAGGGGCCCGGGTCAACGGCCGTCTCGTGCCGCTCGAATCCACCCTCGACAACGGCGACCTGGTCGAGGTCTTCACCTCCAAGGCCGCCGGCGCCGGCCCCTCCCGGGACTGGCTCGGCTTCGTCAAGTCCCCGCGCGCCCGCAACAAGATCCGCGCCTGGTTCTCCAAGGAGCGCCGCGAGGAGGCCATCGAGCAGGGCAAGGACGCCATCGCGCGGGCCATGCGCAAGCAGAACCTGCCGATCCAGCGGATCCTCACCGGCGACTCCCTCGTCACCCTCGCCCACGAGCTGCGCTACACCGACATCTCCTCGCTGTACGCGGCGATCGGCGAGGGCCACGTCACCGCCCAGTCCATCGTGCAGAAGCTGGTGCAGGCGCTCGGCGGCGAGGAGGCCGCCACCGAGGACATCGCCGAGACGGCCCCGCCGACCCGCGGCCGCTCCAAGCGGCGCTCCAACGCCGACCCCGGCGTGGTCGTCAAGGGCGTCGAGGACGTGTGGGTCAAGCTGGCCCGCTGCTGCACCCCCGTGCCCGGCGACCCGATCATCGGCTTCGTCACCCGCGGCAGCGGCGTCTCCGTCCACCGCAGCGACTGCGTCAACGTCGACTCGCTGTCCCGGGAGCCGGAGCGGATCCTGGAGGTCGAGTGGGCCCCGACCCAGTCCTCGGTCTTCCTGGTCGCCATCCAGGTCGAGGCGCTGGACCGCTCCCGGCTCCTCTCGGACGTCACCCGGGTCCTCTCGGACCAGCACGTCAACATCCTCTCGGCGGCCGTCCAGACCTCCCGGGACCGGGTGGCCACCTCCCGCTTCACCTTCGAGATGGGCGACCCCAAGCACCTGGGACACGTCCTCAAGGCGGTCCGGGGCGTCGAGGGCGTGTACGACGTCTACCGCGTGACCAGCGCCCGGCGCCCGTAGCCGGACCCCGGCACGGACACGGGAAGGGCCCCCGGCACGCGCCGGGGGCCCTTCCTCGTACCGCTGCTCCCACGGGATCAGCCGCCGAACTCCTCCAGGCCCTTCATGGCCTGGTCGAGCAGGGCCTGGCGGCCCTCCAGCTCCTTGCCGAGCTTGTCGGCCTTGGCGTCGTTGCCCGCCGCCCGGGCCGCGTCGATCTGCTTGCGCAGCTTCTCGACGGCGTCCTGGAGCTGGCCGGTGAGACCCGCGGCACGCGCGCGTGCCTCCGGGTTGGTGCGGCGCCACTCGGCCTCCTCGGCCTCCTGGATCGCCCGCTCCACCGTGTGCATCCGGCCCTCCACCTTGGGGCGGGCGTCGCGCGGCACGTGACCGATGGCCTCCCAGCGCTCGTTGAGCGCGCGGAAGGCGGCGCGGGCGGCCTTCAGGTCCGTCACCGGCAGCAGCTTCTCGGCCTCGCCGGCGAGCTCCTCCTTCAGGGCCAGGTTCTCGGTCTGCTCCGCGTCCCGCTCGGCGAACACACCGGACCGGGCCGCGAAGAAGACGTCCTGGGCGCCGCGGAAGCGGTTCCACAGGTCGTCCTCGTGCTCGCGCTGCGCGCGCCCGGCGGCCTTCCAGTCGGCCATCAGCTCGCGGTAGCGGGCCGCGGTCGCGCCCCAGTCGGTCGAGTTCTGCAGCGCCTCGGCCTCGGCGACCAGGCGCTCCTTGGTCTTGCGGGCGTCCTCGCGCTGCGCGTCGAGCTGGGCGAAGTGCGCCTTGCGGCGCTTGGAGAAGGCCGAGCGGGCGTGCGAGAAGCGGTGCCACAGCTCGTCGTCGGACTTCCGGTCGAGCCGGGGCAGGCCCTTCCAGGTGTCCACGAGCGCCCGCAGCCGCTCGCCGGCCACCCGCCACTGCTCGCTCTGCGCCAGCTCCTCGGCCTCGGTGACCAGGGCCTCCTTGGCGGAGCGCGCCTCGTCGGCCTGCTTGGCCTTCTGCGCCTTGCGCTCCTCGCGGCGCGAGTCCACCGACTCCACGAGCTTGTCCAGACGGGCGCCGAGCGCGGCCAGGTCACCGACGGCGTGGTGCTCGTCGATCTGCTGCCGGATGTGCTCGATCGCCGTCTGGGCGTCCTTCGCCGAGAGGTCGGTGGTCTTCACCCGCTTCTCGAGGAGGCCGATCTCGACAACCAGGCCCTCGTACTTGCGCTCGAAGTAGGCCAGCGCCTCCTCGGGGGTGCCCGCCTGCCAGGATCCGACGACCTTCTCACCCTCGGCCGTCCGCACGTACACGGTGCCCGTCTCGTCGACGCGGCCCCACGGGTCGCTGCTCACAGCGCCTCCTCACCATGATGCCCTCGTCGGGGTGGTGACCCCCGGGCATCGTCCACAGTTCCTGGGCGGGCCTCGCCCGCCTTCCGCCGCGCGGCCGACGATCGGACCGCGCCGCACAACGCCAATCTAGGCGAACGGCGGCCCGGCTGTCCGCACTCGGCGCCACCGAAATTCCACGGTCACGTGCGTGCGGACGTCCGGGCCGCCGTCGCCTCCGCCCCGGCGTCACTTCGCGGCGACGGTCGCCTTCTCGATGGTGACCGGCTTCTTCGGGGCCCCGTCGCCCTGGCCGCCGTCGGCGCCCGCGGCGCCGACCTTCTGCACCGCCGCCAGACCGGCCGCGTCGATCGTGCCGAAGGGGGTGTACTGCGGCGGCAGCTTCGAGTCCTTGTAGACGAGGAAGAACTGCGAGCCGCCGGTGCCCGGCTGCCCCGTGTTGGCCATGGCGACCGTGCCGGCCTTGTACGTCACCTTGCCGTCGGCGCCCGCCTTGCCCAGGGCGTCGAGGTTCTCGTCCGGGATGGTGTAGCCGGGGCCGCCCATGCCGGTGCCCTCCGGGTCGCCGCACTGGAGGACGAAGATCCCGGCGGTGGTGAGCCGGTGGCACTTGGTGCCGTCGAAGTACTTCTTGTCGGCGAGGTGCTTGAAGGAGTTCACCGTGCGCGGGGTCTTCGCCGCGTCCATGGTGATCGTGATGTCGCCCTCGTTGGTCTTCAGGGCCATGGCGTACGCGCCCTTGGCCTCGATGCCCATCTTCGGCTCGCCGGTCGGCGTCTCCGCCTCGGTGTTCTTGGTGTCGTCCCCGAGGAACTGCACCGAGGCGTACACCGCTCCGCCCGCGGCGAGGACCACCGCGAGGGAGGCCGCGATCACGGTGGTGCGACGTTTGGCCTTGCGCTGCGCCTCCGCCCGTCGCTGCTGCTGGCGCGCGTACTTGTCCCTGGCGAGCTGCCGCCGCCGCTGATCGCTGGTGACCACCGGGTCCGCTCCTTGTCGGTCGTGTGTTCCTGTCCTGGCCGGATGTGCCCGTACCGTATACGGGTTGGCTGTGGAATACGCAGCGCCGGTAGGCTCTGATCTGCTGCATTCCGCAAGGCCGCAGTCATCTGCCGGACGACACAGAAGGACGATCGTGCTGATTGCCGGGTTCCCCGCCGGGGCCTGGGGCACCAACTGTTACGTGGTCGCCCCCGCCGCAGGCGAGGAGTGCGTCATCATCGACCCGGGCCACCAGGCCGCCCAGGGAGTCGAGGAGACGCTGAAGAAGCATCGGCTCAAGCCCGTCGCGGTGGTCCTCACCCATGGCCACATCGACCACGTCGCCTCCGTCGTCCCGGTCTGCGGCGCCCATGACGTACCCGCGTGGATCCACCCCGCGGACCGGTACATGATGAGCGACCCGGAGCGTGCCCTCGGCCGCTCCATCGGGATGCCCCTCATGGGCGAGCTGACCGTGGGCGAGCCGGACGACGTGCACGAGCTCACCGACGGCGCCGAGCTGAAGCTCGCCGGCATGGGGTTCTCCGTCGCGCACGCGCCCGGTCATACCAAGGGGTCGGTGACCTTCCGGACGCCGGAGACGACGGAGATCCCCTCCGTGTTCTTCTCCGGCGACCTGCTGTTCGCCGGCTCCATCGGCCGCACCGACCTGCCCGGCGGTGACATGGACGAGATGCTCGCGTCGCTGACCCGCGTGGTCCTGCCGCTCGACAACTCGACCGTCGTCCTGTCCGGCCACGGTCCCCAGACGACCATCGGCCAGGAGCGCGCCACCAATCCGTATCTGCGGCAGGTGACCTCCGGCCTCGGGAGCACGGACGCTCCCCGACGAGGAATGTGACGAGAACCTCCGTGAGCACCTTTCAGGCCCCCAAGGGCACGTACGACCTGATCCCCCCGCGCTCCGCCGTCTTCCTGGCGGTCCGGGACGCCATCTCCACCCAGGCGAGGAACGCCGGCTACGGCTACGTCGAGACCCCCGGCTTCGAGGACGTGAACCTCTTCGCCCGCGGCGTCGGCGAGTCCACCGACATCGTCACCAAGGAGATGTACACCCTCACCACGAAGGGCGGCGACCAGCTCGCCCTGCGCCCCGAGGGCACCGCCTCCGTGCTGCGCGCGGCCCTCCAGGCCAACCTGCACAAGCAGGGCAACCTGCCGGTCAAGCTCTGGTACTCCGGCTCCTACTACCGCTACGAGCGCGCCCAGGCCGGCCGCTACCGCCACTTCTCGCAGGTCGGCGCCGAGGCGATCGGCGCCGAGGACCCGGCGCTCGACGCCGAGCTGATCATCCTGGCCGACCAGGCGTACCGCTCCCTCGGCCTGCGCCAGTACCGCATCCTGCTGAACTCGCTCGGCGACAAGGAGTGCCGCCCCGTCTACCGCGAGGCCCTGCAGACCTTCCTGCGCGGCCTCGACCTCGACGAGGAGACGCTGCGCCGCGCCGAGATCAACCCGCTGCGGGTCCTCGACGACAAGCGGGCCGACGTGCAGAAGCAGCTCGTCGACGCGCCGCTTCTCCGCGACTACCTGTGCGACGCCTGCAAGGCGTACCACGAGCAGGTCCGCGAGCTGATCACCGCCGCGGGCGTGGTCTTCGAGGACGACCCCAAGCTGGTCCGCGGCCTCGACTACTACACCCGGACCACCTTCGAGTTCGTCCACGACGGCCTCGGCTCCCAGTCCGCCGTCGGCGGCGGCGGCCGGTACGACGGCCTCTCCGAGATGATCGGCGGCCCCTCGCTGCCGTCCGTCGGCTGGGCGCTCGGTGTCGACCGCACGGTCCTCGCCCTGGAGGCGGAGGGCGTGGAGCTGGACCTGCCCGCCACCACCAGCGTCTTCGCGGTGGCCCTCGGCGAGGAGGCGCGGCGCGTCCTCTTCGGCAAGGTCACCGAGCTGCGCCGGGCCGGGATCGCCGCGGACTTCTCCTTCGGCGGCAAGGGCCTGAAGGGCTCGATGAAGGACGCCAACCGCTCCGGCGCCCGCCTCACGCTCGTCGCGGGCGAGCGCGACCTCGCCGAGGGCGTCGTCCAGCTCAAGGACATGGAGTCCGGAGAGCAGCGCGCGGTCGCCCTGGACGAGGTCCTGGACGCCGTCCGCGACCAGCTCGCCTGACACCCGTACCGAGGGGAGGGCCCGGTCCGCCTCGCGCGGCCGGGCCCTTCCTTATGCCCCGCGAACGGCCGATGCCGTACGCCTTGTTGCAGAATGGCGGGGGCCGCCGGGCCCGCGAGCGAGGGAAAAGGACAGATGAGAGACGCCGCTACGGAGACGACGGAGACGCCGGGGACCATCGGCGCGAGCAAGGGCCTCGCCTGGCTGCTGGTGATCACCGGAGCGGCCGGACTCCTCGCCGCCTGGGTCATCACCCTCGACAAGTTCAAGCTCCTGGAGGACCCGAACTTCGTCCCCGGGTGCAGCCTCAACCCCATCGTGTCCTGCGGGAACATCATGAAGAGCGAGCAGGCCTCGGTCTTCGGCTTCCCCAACCCGATGCTCGGCCTGGTCACCTACGGCATGATCGTCGCCATCGGCGCCGGCCTCCTCGCGGGCGCCCGCTACCGCCGCTGGTACTGGCTCGGCCTCAACGCCGGCACCCTCTTCGGCGTCGGCTTCTGCACCTGGCTGATGCAGCAGTCCCTGTACGAGATCAACTCGCTCTGCCTCTGGTGCTGCCTCGCCTGGGTCGCCACCATCGTCATGTTCTGGTACGTGACCTCGCACAACGTCCGCAAGGGCGTCATCCCCGCCCCGGCCGGACTGCGGACCTTCTTCGCCGAGTTCACCTGGGTCCTGCCCGTCCTGCACATCGGGATCATCGGCATGCTGGTCCTGACCCGCTGGTGGGACTTCTGGACGAGCTGACCGGCGGCCCCCGGCTTGTCGGTGGCGTGACCTAGGCTTCATGGACGTGGAGCCCGACCTCTTTACCGCAGCCGCAGAAGAACGCCAGGAGAAGGACCCGGCCAGCAGTCCGCTGGCGGTCCGGATGCGCCCCCGCACGCTCGACGAGGTGGTGGGCCAGCGGCACCTGCTCAAGCCCGGCTCGCCGCTGCGACGGCTCGTCGGGGGGAGCGGCGGCCCCGCCGGCGCCTCCTCGGTGATCCTCTGGGGCCCGCCCGGCATCGGCAAGACCACCCTCGCGTACGTGGTCTCCAAGGCCACCGACAAGCGCTTCGTGGAGCTCTCCGCGATCACCGCCGGCGTCAAGGAGGTCCGGGCCGTCATCGACGGCGCCCGCCGCGCCTCCGGCGGCTACGGCAAGGAGACCGTCCTCTTCCTCGACGAGATCCACCGCTTCTCCAAGGCGCAGCAGGACTCCCTGCTCCCCGCCGTCGAGAACCGCTGGGTCACCCTCATCGCCGCCACCACCGAGAACCCGTACTTCTCGGTGATCTCCCCGCTCCTCTCCCGCTCCCTGCTCCTCACCCTGGAACCGCTCACCGACGAGGACCTCAGCGGCCTCATGGACCGGGCCGTCACCGAGGAGCGCGGCCTCGGCGGCGCCGTCGAGCTCCGGGACGACGCCCGCGCCCATCTGCTGCGGATCGCCGGCGGCGACGCCCGGCGCGCCCTCACCGCCCTGGAGGCCTCCGCGGGCGGCGCCCTCGCCAAGGGCGAGCGGGAGGTCACCCTCCAGACGGTCGAGGAGGCCGTCGACCGGGCCGCCGTGACGTACGACCGGGACGGCGACCAGCACTACGACGTGGCCAGCGCCCTCATCAAGTCCATCCGCGGCTCCGACGTGGACGCGGCGCTGCACTACCTCGCCCGCATGATCGAGGCGGGGGAGGACCCCCGCTTCATCGCCCGCCGCCTGATGATCTCCGCCAGCGAGGACATCGGCCTCGCCGACCCGCAGGCCCTGCCGCTCGCCGTCGCCGCGGCCCAGGCCGTCGCCATGATCGGCTTCCCCGAGGCCGCCCTCACCCTCAGCCACGCCACCATCGCCCTGGCCCTGGCCCCCAAGTCCAACGCGGCGACCACCGCGATCTTCGCCGCCCGCGAGGACGTCAGGAACGGCCACGCGGGCCCCGTCCCGGCCCACCTCCGCGACGGCCACTACAAGGGCGCCGCCAAGCTCGGCCACGCCCAGGGGTACGTGTACCCGCACGACGTGCCCGGCGCGATCGCCGCCCAGCAGTACGCCCCCGACGCCCTCCACGGCAAGCGCTACTACGAGCCCACCCGTTACGGCGCCGAGGCCCGCTACGCGGACGTGGTGGAGAAGGTCCGCGGACGCCTGAAGGGCGACGGCTGACCGCTGTCCGGGCCGACCGGGCCCCCGGGCGGCGGCGCTCCGCGGAGCCGGTACACTGGTCGGGATCGCTGCGTCCCGTGTCCGGCCCAGGCCGGCGCCACCAGAGCGGGACAGTCAGCAGGAGACCCGGCCCCCGGGCAGGGTTTCCAGGAGCGTCGCGCACCTCGAAGGTGTCGCGTGCCACCCACCACCCCCCGGGTTCCCGGGAACGGCGGTGGGTCGTTCGCGTGCTGCACGTACGTGCCCAGAACGGGAAGCGGCTGCCCGACAGGTCCCTCGTGGACCCGGAGGGTTTTCCCGGCTGCGGATGGCGACCTCCCTAACCACTGGTGAAGCCGTATTCGTTCAGATAGAGAGGTTGGTTCATGGCGAACCAGGCCCGCCCCAAGGTCAAGAAGTCGCGTGCCCTCGGCATCGCGCTGACGCCGAAGGCCGTCAAGTACTTCGAGGCCCGTCCCTACCCGCCGGGCGAGCACGGCCGCGGCCGCAAGCAGAACTCGGACTACAAGGTCCGTCTGCTCGAGAAGCAGCGTCTGCGTGCCCAGTACGACATCAGCGAGCGCCAGATGGCGCGCGCCTACGACCGCGCCAAGAAGGCCGAGGGCAAGACGGGCGAGGCGCTGGTCGTCGAGCTCGAGCGCCGCCTCGACGCCCTGGTCCTGCGTTCGGGCATCGCCCGCACCATCTACCAGGCCCGTCAGATGGTCGTCCACGGCCACATCCAGGTCAACGGTGGCAAGGTCGACAAGCCGTCCTTCCGCGTCCGTCCCGACGACGTCGTGATGGTCCGCGAGAAGTCCCGCGCGAAGACCCTGTTCCAGGTCGCCCGCGAGGGTGGCTTCGCCCCCGACGGCGAGACCCCGCGCTACCTCCAGGTCAACCTGAAGGCCCTGGCCTTCCGCCTGGACCGCGAGCCGAACCGCAAGGAGATCCCGGTCATCTGCGACGAGCAGCTGGTCGTCGAGTACTACGCCCGCTGATCTCGGCAGGCGCTGGGGGAACTCACCCCCGTGGTGCTCAGCCCGCCGCTTCCCCGCCCTTTCCGGTGGGGGAGCCGGCGGGCTTCCGCGTTCCCGGCACCACCGGCGGACGCGCGGAGCGGAACGGCCGCCGCGCCTCCTCCCTGGGCCGCCCGCCCCCGACCGCCGCGGGCCGGTCCGCGAGCGCCCGCTCCACCGTCTCGTCCAGCGAGAGCCCCTGACCGAACCGCAGCGCCTCCTCGTACCGCTCCGCCCCCAGCTCCTCCACCGCCCGCCCCGCGCACAGCGCCCGCGGCCCGTCGAAGGAGCCGGACCCGAAGAGCTGGATCCCCACCGCGTCCCACACCGGCAGCGCCGCCCCCTGGAGCACCGCGGCCTCCACCGCGTCGCCCTCGCTCACCGTGACCAGCGCCAGCAGCTCCACCGCGAGCACCACCCCCACCAGGTCGCGGAAGAGGTGGTTGATCGTCACGCACTCCACGAGCAGCTCCCGCGCCTGCGCGAGCGCGCCCCGCGTCCAGGCCGAGTACGCGAGCACATAGAGCGCGTACGCCCGCGTCCACCGTTCCCCGCGCTCCTCGCAGACCTCCCGCACTTCCCGGCAGATCGCCGTCGCGCCCTCCAGATCGCCCCGGAAGGCCCGTGCCATCGCCAGCTCCACCTGGCCCATCAGCACATTGCTGTTCAGCTCGCCCAGCTCGCCGTAGGCGTCGAGTGCCCGGCCGAGCAGCTCCTCGGCGCGCGGGAAGTCGTCCGTGAGCAGCGCCAGACAGCCCATCCGGTGCGTCGCGTACGCCTCCGCCAGCCGGTTCCGCGAGGCGCGCGCCCGCTCCCGGCAGGAGTGCAGCGCCCCCACCGCCGCCGTCGCGTCGCCCTGCAGGACCGCCACGTAGCCGAGCACCCACAGCGCCTTGAGCCGCGCCTCCTCGTGCCCCGACTCCAGGGCGAGCGCCCGGTCCAGCCAGTGCCGTCCCTCCGCGAGCCGCCCGCACCCCACCCACGCGAACCAGAGCGTGCCCGCCAGGTGCTGGGCCAGGTGCGCGTCCTCCGGCAGCTCCAGGCAGAGGTCGAGCGCCGCCCGCAGGTTCGGCAGCGCCGCCGCCGTCCGCGCCGCCACCTCCGCCTGCCGGGGGCTGAACCACTCCAGCTCGCACCAGGTCGCCAGGCCCATGTACCAGTCCCGGTGCCGCCTGCGCATCCGCTCGGTGTCCCCGAGCTGCGCCAGCCACTCCGCCCCGTACGCCGCCACCGTGTCCAGCATCCGGTAGCCCGGGCCCGCCGCCGTGTCCTCCCGGGTCACCAGCGACTGCGCGAGCAGACCGCCGAGCAGGTCGAGGACCGCCTCCGGCGGCAGGTCCGGGCCCCCGCACACGTACTCGACGGCCTCCAGGTCGAAGGGGCCGGCGAAGACCGAGAGGCGCGCCCACAGCAGCCGCTCCTCCGGCGTGCACAGCTCGTGGCTCCAGCCGATCGCGGTGCGCAGCGTCTGGTGGCGGGGGAGGACCCCGCGTCCGCCGCCGCCGAGCAGCCGGAAGCGGTCGTCGAGCCGGGCGAGCAGCTGTTCCACCGAGAGCAGCGGCAGCCGGCCCGCGGCCAGTTCGAGGGCGAGCGGGATCCCGTCGAGCCGCCGGCACAGCTCCCGTACCGACGCGTCGGCGTCGAGGGCGGGCGCGCCGGCCCCGGCCGCCCGCTCGGTGAGCAGGGCGAGGGCGTCCGGCTCGGCCATCGGTGCCAGCGTCAGCACCGCCTCGCCCGGCAGCCGCAGCGGGCGGCGGCCGGTGGCGAGCACGGTCAGCCCCGGTGCCGCCGTGAGCAGCTCGTGGACGAGCGGGGCGCAGTCCTCCACCAGGTGTTCGAAGCCGTCGAGGACGAGGAGCAGCCGGCGTTCGGCGAGGTGCTCCCGCAGCACCTCGCGGGGCGCGCGGGGCGTGTGGTCGGTCAGGCCGAGCGCCTCGATCAGGGCGTGCTCGACGAGCCCGGGGTCGCGCAGCGGCGCCAGTTCCGCGAGCCGCACCCCCTCGCCGTAGCGTTTCTGCACCTCGGCGGCGGTCTTCAGGGCGAGTCGGGTCTTGCCGACCCCGCCCACACCGAGCACGGTGACGAGACGGGACTCGGCCAGGAGCGCGGCCAGTTCGGCCCGCTCCCCGGTCCGGCCCACGAACCGGTTGAGCTCCGCCGGGAGGTTGCTGCGTCGCATGGGACACGGAGCGTACTCACCCGCGCGCGCTCCGTACAATCCGATCGCGCGGCTCCCGTGCCGGGGCGGCAACGCGGGCGCTAATGCGGTACGGCGTCCCAGCCCCGGCGCGATAGGCTCGGGGAACGACTTTTCGCAGGACCCCAACGACCGATGACGACAGCAGAGAGCGGTGCGGAGTGACCGGTGGAGAGGTTGCCGGGATCCTGGTGGCCGTGTTCTGGGCGATCCTCGTCTCCTTCCTCGCCGTGGTGCTGGGGAGGCTGGCGCAGACGCTCAGGGCGACCACCCGGCTCGTGGCGGAGGTGACCGAACAGGCCGTGCCGCTGCTCGCCGACGCGTCGGCGACCGTCCGCTCGGCACAGACCCAGCTGGACCGGGTCGACGCCATCGCCTCGGACGTCCAGGAGGTCACCGCCAACGCCTCCGCGCTCTCGACGACCGTCGCCTCCACCTTCGGGGGCCCGCTCGTCAAGGTCGCCGCCTTCGGCTACGGGGTCCGCAAGGCGCTCGGCCGCGACCGGGACCGCGAGGAGGCGGCGCCCGCCGGCGGGCGCCGCACTGTGATCGTCGGCCGTACCGTGCCGGTCGCACGGCGCCGGAAGCAGAAGGGCCGATAGCCGCGATGTTCCGCCGTACGTTCTGGTTCACGGCCGGCGCAGCCGCCGGCGTCTGGGCCACCACCAAGGTCAACCGCAAGATCCAGCAGCTGACCCCCGAGAGCCTCGCGGCGCAGGCCGCGAACAAGGCGGTCGAGGCGGGCCACCGGCTCAAGGACTTCGCCCTCGACGTGAGGGCGGGCATGGTCCAGCGCGAGGCGGAGCTCGGCGAGGCACTCGGCCTCGACGCGGCGCCTCCCGCGGACCGGGAGCTTCCGCAGCCCCGCCGCCGGGCCGCCCTCGGCCCCACCCCGCACAAGACCACGACCACGTTTTCGTCGCGCACGATCTCGTACAACCGGAATGAGGACCACTGATGGAGTCGGCTGAAATCCGCCGCCGCTGGCTGAGCTTCTTCGAGGAGCGCGGGCACACCGTCGTCCCTTCGGCGTCGCTCATCGCGGACGACCCGACTCTGCTGCTCGTCCCCGCCGGCATGGTGCCCTTCAAGCCCTACTTCCTGGGTGAGGTCAAGCCGCCCTTCTCGCGCGCCGCGAGCGTGCAGAAGTGCGTCCGCACCCCGGACATCGAAGAGGTCGGCAAGACCACCCGCCACGGCACGTTCTTCCAGATGTGCGGCAACTTCTCCTTCGGCGACTACTTCAAGGAAGGCGCCATCAAGCTCGCCTGGGAGCTGCTGACCTCCTCGGTCGAGCACGGCGGCTACGGGCTCGACCCGGAGAAGCTCTGGATCACCGTCTACGAGCAGGACGACGAGGCCGAGCGCATCTGGCGCGACGTCGTGGGCGTCCCCGCCGAGCGCATCCAGCGCCTGGGCATGGGCCCGAACTTCTGGTCCATGGGCGTCCCCGGCCCCTGCGGCCCCTGTTCCGAGATCAACTACGACCGCGGCCCCGAGTTCGGCGTCGAGGGCGGCCCGGCCGTCAACGACGAGCGGTACGTGGAGATCTGGAACCTCGTCTTCATGCAGTACGAGCGCGGCGAGGGCTCCGGCAAGGACGACTTCCCGATCCTCGGCGACCTGCCGGCCCAGAACATCGACACGGGCCTCGGCCTGGAGCGCCTGGCGATGATCCTCCAGGGCGTCCAGAACATGTACGAGACGGACACCCTCAAGGTCGTCATCGACAAGGCCACCGAGCTCACCGGCGTCTCCTACGGCAAGGCCAAGGACAGCGACGTCTCGCTGCGCGTGGTCGCCGACCACATGCGCACCTCGGTCATGCTCATCGGCGACGGCGTCACCCCGGGCAACGAGGGCCGCGGCTACGTGCTGCGCCGCATCATGCGCCGCGCCGTCCGCAACATGCGCCTGCTCGGCGCCACCGGCCCGGTCGTCGGCGAGCTCGTCGACACGGTCATCACGACGATGGGCGAGCAGTACCCGGAGCTGGAGACCGACCGCAAGCGCATCGAGACGGTCGCCCTCGCCGAGGAGGCCGCGTTCCTGAAGGCCCTCAAGGGCGGCACGAACATCCTCGACAGCGCCGTCACCGAGACCAAGGCCGCCGGCGGCACGGTCCTCGCCGGCGAGAAGGCCTTCCTGCTCCACGACACCTGGGGCTTCCCGATCGACCTCACCCTGGAGATGGCCGCCGAGCAGGGCCTCTCCGTGGACGAGACCGGCTTCCGCCGCCTGATGCAGGAGCAGCGGGACCGGGCCAAGGCCGACGCCAAGGCCAAGAAGACCGGCCACGCCGACGTCTCCGCCTACCGTGAGATCGCCGACACCTCCGGCGCCACCCAGTTCACCGGTTACACCAACACCGAGGGCGAGTCCACGGTCGTCGGCCTGCTGGTGAACGGCGTCCCGTCGCCGGCCGCCTCCGAGGGCGACGAGGTCGAGGTCGTCCTCGACCGCACCCCCTTCTACGCCGAGGGCGGCGGCCAGATCGCCGACCAGGGCCGTATCCGGCTCCACTCCGGTGCCGTGATCGAGGTCCGCGACGTGCAGCAGCCCGTCCCGGGCGTCTCGGTGCACAAGGGCTCGGTCCAGGTCGGCGAGGTGACCGTCGGCTCCACCGCCTACGCCACCATCGACGTGCGCCGCCGCCGGGCCATCGCCCGCGCCCACTCGGCCACCCACCTCACCCACCAGGCGCTGCGCGACGCCCTCGGCCCGACGGCCGCCCAGGCCGGTTCCGAGAACCAGCCCGGCCGCTTCCGCTTCGACTTCGGTTCGCCGAACGCCGTCCCGGGCACGGTCCTCATGGACGTCGAGCAGAAGATCAACGAGGTCCTCTCGCGCGAGCTGGAGGTCCACGCCGAGGTCATGCCGATCGACGAGGCCAAGCGGCAGGGCGCCATCGCCGAGTTCGGCGAGAAGTACGGCGAGCAGGTCCGAGTCGTCACCATCGGCGACTTCTCCAAGGAGCTGTGCGGCGGCACGCACGTCAAGAACACCTCGGCCCTGGGCCTGGTGAAGCTGCTCGGCGAGTCCTCCATCGGCTCCGGCGTGCGCCGCATCGAGGCCCTGGTCGGCGTCGACGCGTACAACTTCCTCGCCAAGGAGCACACGGTCGTCGCCCAGCTCCAGGAGCTGGTCAAGGGCCGCCCGGAGGAGCTGCCGGAGAAGATCTCCTCCATGCTCGGCAAGCTGAAGGACGCCGAGAAGGAGATCGAGAAGTTCCGCGCGGAGAAGGTCCTCCAGGCCGCCGCCGGCCTGGTCGACTCCGCCAAGGACATCCGCGGCCTCGCCCTGGTCACCGGCCAGGTCCCGGACGGCACCGGCGCCGACGACCTGCGCAAGCTCGTCCTCGACGTGCGCGGCCGCATCCCGTCCGACCGCCCGGCCGTCGTGGCCCTCTTCACCACGGCCAACGGCAAGCCGCTGACGGTCATCGCCACCAACGAGGCCGCCCGCGAGCGCGGTCTCAAGGCCGGCGAGCTGGTCCGCACGGCCGCCAAGACCCTCGGCGGCGGTGGCGGCGGCAAGCCGGACGTCGCCCAGGGCGGCGGCCAGAACCCGGAGGCCGTCGGCGAGGCCATCGCCGCCGTCGAGCGTCTCGTGGTGGAGACGGCGTGACGATGCGCCGCGGCCGCCGTATCGCGGTCGACGTCGGGGACGCCCGGATCGGGGTCGCCTCGTGCGACCCCGACGGGGTCCTCGCGACGCCGGTGGAGACCGTGCCGGGACGCGACGTCCCGGCCGCCCACCGGCGGCTCCGCCAGATCGTCGAGGAGTACGAGCCGATCGAGGTCGTCGTGGGCCTGCCCCGCTCGCTCAGCGGGCGGGAGGGCCCCGCGGCCACCAAGGTCCGGGCCTTCGCGAAGGAGATGGCGAAGGGCGTCGCCCCGGTGCCGGTCCGCCTGGTCGACGAGCGGATGACCACGGTGACGGCCACGCAGGGGCTGCGCGCCTCCGGCGTGAAGTCCAAGAAGGGGCGGTCCGTCATCGACCAGGCCGCCGCTGTGATCATCCTTCAGAACGCTCTTGAGTCCGAACGGGTATCAGGTAATCCGCCCGGCGAGGGCGTCGAAGTGGTCATCTGATCGCGATACGGTAACGTTCCGCGCGATGCGGCGGTGTTCGAACAGCTGCCGCACTACGTAGAGGCGGATCGTCCGGAAGCCTCGCGGCTGTTTGGGGATCGATGACTGAGTATGGCCGGGGCCCTGGCTCCGAACCGTGGCACCCCACGGACCCGTTGTACGGGGACCAGGGGTGGGAAGGTCAGCAGCAGTACCACCAGCAGCCGCACCAGGCGACGCCGTACGCGCAGGGTGGTCAGGCCTACCAGGACCCGTACGCCCAGCAGGGCTACGGGACCGACCCGTACGCGCAGCAGCAGGCCGCGTACCAGCAGCAGTACCCGCAGCAGGGGTACGTCGACCCGCAGCAGGCGCAGCCGCAGGCCTACGGCCAGACCGGCTGGGACCAGGTTCCGCAGGGGCACGAGGCGTACCAGGGGCAGGGCTACGACACGCCCGGGCATCCCGCACAGGCGTACGACGGCAACTGGGAGACCGGCCAGGCCGCCATGGCCTACAACGCGCCGCCGGCCGATCCGTACGGCGGTCAGCAGCCCGATCTGTACGGCACGCCCGAGGCGTACCCGCCGCCGCAGCCGCCCGGCCGCCGGCAGCGGCCGCCGCAGCCCGAGCCCGCCCACCCGGAGCCCGAGCCCGAGCCGGAGGAGTCGCACCCCTTCTTCGGTGGTGACGACGAGGACGGTCACGAGGACGACGAACCGGCCTCGCGCCGGGGCCGGGGCGGCGACGACCGCGACCGCGAGCGCCGCGGCAAGGAGCGGAAACGCAAGGGCAAGAACGGCATGGCCTGCCTCGTCGTCGCCGCCGTCCTCGTGGGCGGCGTCGGCGGCATCGGCTACTTCGGCTACCAGTTCTGGCAGGGCCAGTTCGGCGAGGCCCCCGACTTCGCGGGCGGCGGCAGCGGCGAGGTCCAGGTCGAGATCCCGAAGGGCGCCTTCGGCAACGAGATCGGCAACATCCTCAAAGAGGCCGGTGTCGTGAAGAGCGTCGACGCCTTCGTCGCCGCCCAGAAGAAGAACGAGAAGGGCAACTCGATCCAGGCCGGCGCCTACACCCTGAAGAAGGAGATGTCGGCGGAGAGCGCGGTCGCGCTGATGCTGGACCCGGCGAGCCAGGCCAACCTCATCATCCCCGAGGGCAAGCGCAACGCCTGGGTGTACGAGCAGATCGACACCCGCCTCGGCCTCGACCCCGGCAGCACGAAGGAGATCGCGGTCTCGAAGGCCGACTCCCTGGGCCTGCCGGACTGGGCGAAGAACCACAAGAACGTCAAGGACCCCCTGGAGGGCTTCCTCTTCCCGGCGAGCTACCCGGTCGCGAAGGGCTCCAAGCCCGAGGACGCCCTCAAGAAGATGGTCAGCCGCGCCAACCAGGAGTACACGAAGCTGGACCTGGAGGGGAAGGCGAAGGCGCACGGCCTGGAGAACGCCTGGGAGCTCGTGACGGTCGCGAGCCTGGTGCAGGCCGAGGGCAAGACGCACGACGACTTCCGCAAGATGGCGGAGGTCATCTACAACCGCCTCCAGCCGGACAACACGGAGACGAACCGGAAGCTCCAGTTCGACTCGGCCCTGAACTACCTGAAGGGCCAGTCCGAGATCAAGATCTCGGAGAACGAGGCGAACACCAATCAGGACCCGTACAACACGTACACCCAGGTCGGTCTGCCGCCCGGTCCGATCAGCAACCCCGGTGTCGAGGCCCTGGCCGCCATGCTCGACCCGACGAAGGACGGCTGGATGTACTTCGTGGCGACCGACGGCATGAACAAGACCGAGTTCGCGAAGACGTACGCCGAGTTCGAGAAGCTCAAGGACAAGTTCAATGCCAACACGAACTAGCGCCGCCGGCCGCCGCGCCGCCGTCCTCGGTTCGCCGATCGCCCACTCGCTCTCCCCGGTCCTGCACCGGGCCGCGTACGCGGAGCTCGGTCTCGACGACTGGTCCTACGAGCGCTTCGAGGTCGACGAGGCGGCGCTGCCGGGCTTCGTCGCCGAGCTCGACGGCTCGTGGGCGGGGCTCTCGCTGACCATGCCGCTCAAGCGGGCGATCATCCCGCTGCTCGACGAGGTCAGCGGGACGGCCGCCTCCGTGGAGGCCGTGAACACGGTGGTCTTCCGCGAGGACGGCCGCCGGGTCGGCGACAACACCGACATCCCCGGCATGATCGCCGCCCTGCGCGAGCGCGGCGTCGAGAAGGTGGAGTCCGCGGCGATCCTCGGCGCGGGCGCCACCGCCTCCTCCGCGCTCGCCGCCCTGGCCCGCGTCTGCGCGGGCCCGGTCACCGCCTACGTACGCGGCGAGGCGCGGGCCGCGGAGATGCGCGGCTGGGGCGAGCGCCTCGGCGTCGACGTCCGTACCGCCGCCTGGGACGACGCGGCGGAGGCCCTCGCGGCGCCGCTGGTCGTCGCCACCACCCCGGCGGGAGCCACGGACGGGCTGGCGACGGCCGTGCCCGACCGCCCCGGCACCCTCTTCGACGTCCTGTACGACCCCTGGCCCACCCGGCTCGCCGCCGCCTGGTCCGAACGCGCCGGTAAGATCATCGGCGGCCTGGACCTCCTGGTCCACCAGGCGGTGCTCCAGGTCGAACAGATGACGGGCGCCCCGAAGGCCCCGCTGGCCGCCATGCGCGCCGCCGGCGAGGCCGCGCTCGCCGCGCGCTGACCCCGCGCGGCCGCCCCGGGGTGCCATGACACCCAGGGGGAAACGGGGATGGACGGGGACATCACGCTCGCGTCGAAGGCGGATCTGGCCTTCGACGCGTTGCGCTTTCTGTACGTGGGCTTCCTCAGCTCACTGCCCGCGTGGGCGCGGTACACCGTGCTCGCGCTCTTCATGCTGACCGTGGTCTACGGCTTCGTCAGCTGGCTGCGGAAACGGTCCGCCGACGAGCCCGCGGCCGCCGCCGACGTCCACGAGGACGAGGCACGCGTCCGATAGCTGGACCGAGGGCCGAGGTCAGGGCCCGGACGTGGGAGGATCGGGGGTGGCGGGTCAGGGCCGCGCGCCCGGTCCTGCCGTCGCAGTGCCCAGGCGCGAGCATGAGGAGCATCGTTGAGCAGGTTGCGTTGGCTGACCGCTGGGGAATCCCACGGACCCGCGCTGGTCGCGACGCTGGAGGGTCTTCCCGCCGGCGTCCCGGTCACCACTGAGCTGGTGGCGGACCACCTCGCGCGGCGGCGCCTCGGCTATGGGCGCGGCGCCCGGATGAAGTTCGAGCAGGACGAGGTCACCTTCCTCGGCGGCGTCCGGCACGGGCTCTCGCTGGGTTCGCCGATCGCCGTGATGGTCGGCAACACCGAGTGGCCCAAGTGGGAGAAGGTCATGTCGGCCGACCCGGTCGACCCCTCGGAGCTGAAGGAGACCGGCCGCAACGCGCCGCTCACCCGGCCCCGCCCCGGCCACGCCGACCTCGCCGGCATGCAGAAGTACGGCTTCGACGAGGCCCGGCCGATCCTGGAGCGCGCCAGCGCCCGGGAGACCGCCGCCCGCGTCGCCCTCGGCGCCGTCGCCCGGTCCTTCCTCAAGGAGGCCGCCGGCATCGAGATCGTCAGCCACGTGGTCGAACTGGCCGCGGCCAAGGCCCCGTACGGCGTCTACCCCGTCCCCGGCGACGTCGAGCGACTCGACGCCGACCCGGTCCGCTGCCTCGACGCCGACGCGTCGAAGGCGATGGTCGCCGAGATCGACCAGGCCCACAAGGACGGCGACACCCTCGGCGGCGTCGTCGAGGTCCTGGCCTACGGCGTGCCCGTCGGCCTCGGCTCGCACGTCCACTGGGACCGCCGCCTCGACGCCCGGCTCGCCGCCGCGCTCATGGGCATCCAGGCCATCAAGGGCGTCGAGGTCGGCGACGGCTTCGACCTCGCCCGGGTGCCCGGCTCCCAGGCCCACGACGAGATCGTGAGGACCGAGGACGGCATCAGGCGCACCTCCGGCCGCTCCGGCGGCACCGAGGGCGGCCTCACCACCGGCGAACTGCTGCGCGTCCGCGCCGCCATGAAGCCGATCGCGACCGTCCCGCGCGCCCTCGCCACCGTCGACGTCGCCACCGGCGAGGCCGCCGCGGCCCACCACCAGCGCTCCGACGTCTGCGCCGTCCCGGCCGCCGGCATCGTCGCCGAGGCCATGGTCGCCCTCGTCCTCGCCGACGCCGTCGTCGAGAAGTTCGGCGGCGACTCGGTCCCCGAGACCCGGCGCAACGTCCGGTCGTACCTCGACAACCTCCGCATCCGGTGACCGGCGGCCCGCTGGTCGTCCTCGTCGGCCCGATGGGCTCCGGCAAGTCCACGGTGGGCGCGCTCCTGGCCGAACGGCTCGGCGCGCCCTACCGGGACACCGACGCCGACATCGTCGCCGCCGAGGGCCGTGAGATCTCCGACATCTTCGTCGAGGACGGCGAGGAGCGCTTCCGCGCCCTGGAGAAGGCCGCCGTCGCGCGGGCCGTCGCCGAGCACCGGGGCGTCCTCGCCCTGGGCGGCGGCGCGATCCTCGACGCCGACACCCGCGCCCTGCTGGCCGGGCAGCCCGTCGCGTACCTCTCGATGGACGTCGAGGAGGCCGTACGACGGGTCGGACTCGGCGCGGCCCGCCCGCTGCTCGCCGTGAACCCGCGCCGGCAGTGGCGCGAGCTGATGGACGCCCGGCGCCACCTGTACGAAGAAGTCGCCCGCGCCGTGGTCGCCACCGACGCGCGCACCCCCGAAGAGGTCGCCGAGGCGGTCCTCGACGCACTGGAGCTGAAGGACGCATGACCACGGACCAGGAAGTCACCCGCATCCACGTCGGCGGCACGGCGGGCACGGAGCCGTACGAGGTGCTGGTCGGCCGGCAGCTGCTCGGCGAACTGCCCACCGTCATCGGCGACCAGGCCAAGCGGGTCGCGGTCATCCACCCCGAGGCGCTCGCCGAGACCGGTGAGGCGCTCCGCGAGGACCTCGCCGAGCAGGGGTACGAGGCCGTCGCCATCCAGGTGCCGAACGCCGAGGAGGCGAAGACCGCCGAGGTCGCCGCCTACTGCTGGAAGGCGCTCGGCCAGACCGGCTTCACGCGCACCGACGTCATCGTCGGCGTCGGCGGCGGCGCCACCACCGACCTGGCCGGCTTCGTCGCCGCGACCTGGCTGCGCGGCGTCCGCTGGGTCGCCGTGCCGACCACCGTCCTCGGCATGGTCGACGCGGCCGTCGGCGGCAAGACCGGCATCAACACCGCCGAGGGCAAGAACCTCGTCGGCGCCTTCCACCCGCCCGCCGGGGTCCTCTGCGACCTGGCCGCCCTCGACTCGCTGCCCGTCCACGACTTCGTCAGCGGGCTCGCCGAGATCATCAAGACCGGCTTCATCGCCGACCCGGTGATCCTCGACCTCGTCGAGGAGGACCCGCAGGCCGCCCGTACGCCCGCCGGACCGCACACCGCCGAGCTGATCGTCCGCTCGATCCGGGTGAAGGCCGACGTGGTCTCCGGCGACCTCAAGGAGTCCGGCCGCCGCGAGATCCTCAACTACGGGCACACCCTCGCGCACGCCATCGAGAAGAACGAGCGGTACAAGTGGCGCCACGGCGCCGCCGTCTCCGTCGGCATGGTCTTCGCCGCCGAGCTGGGCCGCCTCGCCGGCCGCCTCGACGACGCCACCGCCGACCGGCACCGCGCCGTCCTGGAGTCCGTCGGCCTGCCGCTCACCTACCGCGGCGACCAGTGGCCCAAGCTCCTGGAGGCGATGAAGGTGGACAAGAAGTCCCGCGGCGACCTGCTGCGCTTCATCGTCCTCGACGGGCTCGCCAAGCCGTCCGTCCTGGAGGGCCCGGACCCGGCCGTCCTCATCGCCGCCTACGGGGAGATCTCCGCATGAGCGGAACGCGGCGCGTCCTGGTGCTGAACGGGCCGAACCTCGGCCGGCTGGGCTCGCGCGAGCCCGACATCTACGGCGCCACCTCCTACACGGGGCTCGTGGAGTCCTGCCGGGAGCTCGGTGCCGAGCTCGGCTTCGACGTCGAGGTCCGCGAGACCAACGACGAGGGCGAGATGATCCGCTGGCTGCACGAGGCGGCCGACGGGCGCGTCCCGGTCGTGCTCAACCCGGGCGCCTTCACGCACTACTCGTACGGGATGCGGGACGCGGCCGCGCAGCGGACCGCCCCGCTGATCGAGGTGCACATCTCCAACCCGTACACCCGCGAGGAGTTCCGGCACACCTCGGTGGTCGCCGCCGTCGCGACCGGCACCGTCGCCGGCTTCGGCATCGGCTCCTACCGGCTCGCCCTGCGCGCCCTCGCCGAGGAGCTCGACGCCCAGCTCTGAGCGGGTACGCGGACACGCGGGTACCCGGACACGCGGGTACGCAGGACCCGGGGGCGGTCGCCGTGCGGCGGCCGCCCTTCGCGCGCCGGTCCGGTCCTCGGGCGGCCGCTCCTCGCGGCCGGGCCGTTCCGCCGGGCATGTCCGCCGGGCACTTTCGGCGGGGTCCCGCCCGTTCCCCGAGCGGGGGGACGGGGCGGTAACGTTTTGGCATCCCCGGGGGGACCGGAGCGGGGCCGACGGCGGCACCGTACCGGCCGCCCGTACCGACCTACCAGGCCGACGAGACGGAGTGGCACCGGATGCAGCACGCAGTGGGGGCACCGCTGCCACCGCCCGAGGGGCCGGGCCGCGCGCCCGGCCAGGGCCCGGCGGGCGGCCACGGCCCCGTACCCCCGCCTCCGCCCCCGCAGGCCGCGCCCTACCCCGGACCGCCGTCCGGCGCGCCCGGCGGCCGGCTCGGGGTGCACCCGGCCGTGCGGCCGGGACAGGCCCCGGCGGCCGGCGGGACGGGCTGGGGCGTCCCCGGAGCCGTACCGCCGCCTCCCGGCGGAGCCGTGCCGCCGCACTCCGCGGGGTCCCCGCACGCCACCGGGGCCGTCCCCCTCGCGCCGCCCGTGCCGGTCGTCGAGCACCGGCCCGGCACCGGGGGCGCCACGCTCGCCGTGCTGCTCATCGGGCCCGCCGGCGCCGGCAAGACGACCGTCGCCCGGCACTGGGCGACCCGCCGGCCCGTCCCCACCGCCCACATCAGCCTCGACGACGTCCGGGAATGGGTCTGCTCGGGCTTCGCGGACCCGCAGTCGGGGTGGAACGAGCACTCCGAGGCGCAGTACCGGCTCGCCCGCCGCACCTGCGGCTTCGCCGCCCGCAACTTCCTCGCCAACGGCATCTCCTGCATCGTCGACGACGCCGTCTTCCCCGACCGGCCCGCCGTCGGGCTCGGCGGCTGGAAGCGGCACGTCGGCCCCGGCCTGCTGCCGGTGGTCCTCCTGCCCGGCCTGGAGGTCGTCCTGGAGCGCAACGCCCAGCGCGCCGGCAACCGGCGGCTCTCCGACGAGGAGGTCGCCGCGATCCACGGCCGGATGGCCGGCTGGTACGGCTCCGGGCTGCCGATCATCGACAACTCCGCGCTCGACGTGGACTCCACCGCCCGGCTCATCGACGAGGCGCTGGCCCGCGCGATAGCCGCGCCGCCCGCCGGCTGACGGCGGACGTTCCCCGGTCGGCGGCCGCCGACAGGCCGGGCCGGGGCCCGGCTCGTAGGCTCGGAGGCATGTCACAGGTGTATGCGGACCGCCGGGTCAGGCTGCGCGACCGGGTCGCGGCAGCGGGCAGCGCGGCGGCCCTGGTGTCCCGTCCCGCCAACGTCCGCTATCTGGCGGGTGGCGCCCCGCCCGGCGCCGTCCTCCTCGTCGGCCCCGATCCCGGCGCGGACCTGCTGATCCGGCCGCTCGCCGCCGAGGGCGAGCCCCTCGACGGACGGCTCGACGAAGCGCTCCGGAAGCAGCAGCTGCCGCTCGGCGGCGGCGACCCGGCCGTCGCCGCCGCCGAACTCGCCCGCCGCTGCGGCGCCGACGGGCTCGCCGTCGAGGAGCACGACCTGACGGTGGCCCGGCACCGCAGCCTCGCCGCCGCCGCTCCCGGCCTGCGCCTCGCCGACCTCGCCTGCGCCGTCGAACAGCTCAGGGTGGTCAAGGACGAGGACGAGATCGGCTGTCTGCGGATCGCCGCCGAGATCGCCGACCAGGCCCTCGGCGAGCTCCTGGAGTCCATCCTCGTCGGCCGCACCGAACGCCACCTCGCCCTCGAACTGGAGCGGCGGCTCGTCGACCACGGCGCCGACGGGGCCGCCTTCCCGACCTCCGTCGCCACCGGGCCGCACTCCGGCCGGCGCGGTCACCGGCCCACCGACCGCCGGGTCGAGGAGGGAGACTTCCTCTCCGTCTGCCTCGGCGCCGACTACCACGGCTACCGCTGCGAGATCGGCCGGACCTTCGTCATCGGCACCGCGCCCGCCGACTGGCAGATCGAGCTGTACGAGCTCGTCTTCGCCGCCCAGAGGGCCGGCCGGGAGTCCCTCGTGCCCGGCGCCGGGTACCGTGACGTGGACCGCGCGGCCCGCCAGATCCTCGACGCCGCGGGCCATGCGGAGACCGCCGTTCCGCTCACCGGACACGGCGTGGGGCTCGAAATCCACGAGGACCCGCAGTTGTCCCCCTCGGCCATGGGTAAACTGGACGCTTGTGTGCCGGTCACCGTCGAACCGGGGGTCCACCTCCCGGGCCGGGGCGGGGTCCGGATCGATGACACGCTCGTCGTGCGCCAGGAGGCGGACGGCGGACCCGAGCTACTCACCATCACGACCAAGGAGCTGCTCGCGCTGTGAGGCGCGTACGCCTCCTCGGTCCCACGTCAGTCCAGGAGATTCCGCAACCGTGGCTTCCACGAACGACCTCAAGAACGGCATGGTGCTCAAGCTCGAAGGCGGCCAGCTCTGGTCCGTCGTCGAGTTCCAGCACGTCAAGCCCGGCAAGGGCCCGGCCTTCGTGCGCACCAAGCTCAAGAACGTGCTGTCCGGCAAGGTCGTCGACAAGACCTTCAACGCCGGCGTGAAGGTGGAGACCGCGAACGTCGACAAGCGCGACATGCAGTTCTCCTACATGGACGGCGACTACTTCGTCTTCATGGACCTGGACACCTACGACCAGCTCCACATCGACCGCAAGGTCGTCGGCGACGCCGCCAACTTCCTCATCGAGGGCTTCACCGCGCTCGTCGCGCAGAACGAGGGCTCCGTGCTCTACGTCGAGCTGCCGGCCGCCGTCGAGCTCGTCATCGCCGAGACCGAGCCGGGCGTCCAGGGCGACCGCTCCACCGGCGGCACCAAGCCCGCCAAGCTGGAGACCGGCCACGAGATCCAGGTCCCGCTCTTCATCACCACCGGTGAGAAGGTCAAGGTCGACACCCGCAACAGCGACTACCTCGGCCGGGTGAACAGCTAACCGTGGCCGCCCGGAGCAAGGCCCGCAGGCGGGCCTTCCAGATCCTGTTCGAGGCCGACCAGCGCGGCACTTCGGTCCAGGAGGTCCTCGCGGACCAGATCCGGCTCCACCGTGCCGACGAGCGCCAGCCCGCGGTCGGTGACTTCACCATGCAGCTGGTCGAGGGATACGCCCAGTACGTGGCCCGGATCGACGAGCTCATCGCCACCTACGCGGTGGACTGGGACCTCGACCGGATGCCGGCCGCCGACCGGAACATCGTGCGCCTCGGCGCGTACGAGCTGATCTGGGAGGACGGCACGCCGGACGCGGTGGCCATCGACGAGGCCGTGCAGCTCGCCAAGGAGTTCTCCACGGACGACTCCCCGGCCTTCGTCAACGGTCTCCTCGGGCGCTTCAAGGACCTGAAGCCCCGACTCCGTCGCGACGTGGACGCCTAGTCCCGCACACGGCCCTGCGAAGGGGCCCGCCGCACCGTTCGGTGCCGCGGGCCCCTTCGCGTTGTCCGGACGAGGTGCCTTCACCCGTTCGGGTGGCCGCGGCCCCGGACGGGGACGCGAAAAGCGCCGGGCCCGTGGTCGTCGGATGACGTCCACGGGCCCGGCGGCACGTTTCTGCAGGTGTCGCGGAGGAGGTCAGTTCTCCTCGTGGGCGACCGCGCGGCGCGCGTCCGCGTCGAGCACGCCCCAGCTGATCAGCTGCTCGGTGAGGACCGAGGGGGACTGGTCGTAGATGACGGCCAGGGTGCGCAGGTCGTCCTGGCGGATCGACAGCACCTTGCCGTTGTAGTCGCCGCGCTGCGACTGGATCGTCGCGGCGTAGCGCTGGAGGGGGCCGGCCTTCTCCTGCGGGACGTGGGCCAGGCGCTCCAGGTCCAGGACCAGCTTCGGCGGGGGCTCGGCGGCGCCGCCAGGGGTCGTACCGGGCAGCAGCTCCTGCACCGGCACGCCGTAGAAGTCCGCCAGCTCGGCCAGACGCTGTACGGTCACGGCGCGGTCGCCGCGCTCGTACGAGCCGACCACCACGGCCTTCCAGCGGCCCTGGGACTTCTCCTCCACCCCGTGGAGGGACAGGCCCTGCTGGGTGCGGATGGCGCGGAGTTTGGCCCCGAGCTGCTTTGCGTATTCGCTGGACATAACGCTCCCGGACGCTGTGACGACATGCGGCTGCGCCGCGCGGCTGGTAACTCACTGTGAGGTTACGCAGCGTTACTCTTTCCCGTCAAGCCGAAAAGGGCTCGCCACCCCCTCCCGGGGGACGGCCCGCCGCAGGTCGGAGCGGCGGAGGGGGCCCCGGGAAAGCCTGTGCGAGCGTCCCTGCTAAAGTGGACGCCGTACTTTCCGACGTCCTTTAAGAACCGTCCCGTGAGGCGGAGAAGGAGGTCCTTTCTTCATGGACACGCACGAGCACACCGATGTGGCGCGGCCCGTTCTCGAGGCCCCCGACATCGCCCGGGTCCTGACCCGGATCGCCCACGAGATCGTCGAGCGCGCCAAGGGCGCCGACGACGTGGTCCTCCTCGGCATTCCCACCCGCGGCGTCTACCTCGCCCGCCGGCTCGCCGAGAAGCTCGAATCGATCACCGGTGCCACGATTCCGGTCGGTTCCCTCGACATCACCATGTACCGCGACGACCTCCGGTTGAAGCCGGCGCGCGCCATCGGCCGCACCGAGATCCCCGGGGACGGCGTCGACGGCCGCCTGGTCGTCCTCGTCGACGACGTGCTCTTCTCGGGCCGCACCATCCGCGCCGCCCTCGACGCCCTCGGCGACATCGGCCGCCCCCGCGCGGTCCAGCTCGCCGTCCTCGTCGACCGCGGCCACCGCGAGCTCCCGATCCGCGCCGACTACGTCGGCAAGAACCTCCCCACGTCGCTGCGGGAGACCGTCAAGGTCCAGCTCGCCGAGGAGGACGGTCGCGACACCGTCCTGCTCGGCGGCAAGTCCGCCTCCTAGCCGGACCGGCCACCCCGCGGAGCCCGGGCACCCCGCCCGCGCGCCCGCATGCCCTGATGCCTCCCCACCCCGGAGAGAAACCCCGATGATGCGTCACCTCATCTCGGCCGCCGACCTCACCCGCGACGACGCCGTCCTGATCCTCGACACCGCCGAGGAGATGGCCCGGGTGGCCGACCGGCCCATCAAGAAGCTGCCGACCCTCCGCGGCCGGACCATCTGCAACCTGTTCTTCGAGGACTCCACCCGCACCCGGATCTCCTTCGAGGCCGCCGAGAAGCGCCTCTCCGCCGACGTCATCAACTTCGCGGCCAAGGGCTCCAGCGTCTCCAAGGGCGAGTCGCTGAAGGACACCGCGCAGACCCTGGAGGCGATGGGCGTCGACGCCGTCGTCATCCGGCACAGCGCCTCCGGCGCCCCCTTCCGCCTCGCCACCTCCGGCTGGATCGACGCCCCCGTCATCAACGCCGGCGACGGCACCCACCAGCACCCCACCCAGGCCCTCCTCGACGCCTTCACCATGCGCCGCCGCCTCGTCGGCCGCGACGCCGGCCTCGGCAGGGACCTGGCCGGCAAGCGCGTCACCCTCGTCGGCGACGTCCTGCACAGCCGGGTCGCCCGCTCCAACGTCGACCTGCTGCACACCCTCGGCGCCGAGGTCACCCTGGTGGCCCCGCCCACCCTCGTCCCCGTCGGCGTCGAGACCTGGCCCTGCGAGGTCAGCTACGACCTCGACAGCGTGCTGCCGAAGTCCGACGCGGTGATGATGCTGCGTGTGCAGCGCGAGCGGATGAACGCCGCCTTCTTCCCGACCGAGCGCGAGTACTCGCGCCGCTACGGCCTGGACGGCGAGCGGATGGCGAAGATGCCCGAGCACGCCATCGTCATGCACCCCGGCCCCATGGTCCGCGGCATGGAGATCACCGCCGAGGTCGCCGACTCCGACCGCTGCACGGTCGTCGAGCAGGTCGCCAACGGCGTCTCCGTCCGGATGGCCGTCCTCTACCTGCTGCTCGGCGGCTCCGAGCCCGCCGTCGCCCCCGCCACCACCCGTACCGAGGAGAGCAAGTAAAGATGAGCAAGATCCTTATCCGTGGTGCGAAGGTGCTGGGCGGCGAGCCGCAGGACGTCCTCCTCGACGGCGAGACGATCGAGGCGGTCGGCACCGGCCTGTCCGCCGAGGGCGCGACCGTGATCGAGGCCGAGGGCCAGATCCTCCTCCCCGGCCTCGTCGACCTCCACACCCACCTGCGCGAGCCCGGCCGCGAGGACTCCGAGACCGTCCTCACCGGCACCCGCGCCGCCGCCTCCGGCGGCTACACGGCCGTCTTCGCCATGGCCAACACCCACCCGGTCGCCGACACCGCCGGCGTCGTCGAGCAGGTCTACCGGCTCGGCAAGGAGGCCGGCTACTGCGACGTGCAGCCCATCGGCGCCGTCACCGTCGGCCTGGAGGGCAAGAAGCTCGCCGAGCTCGGCGCCATGCACGACTCCGCCGCCGGCGTCACCGTCTTCTCCGACGACGGCAAGTGCGTCGACGACGCCGTGATCATGCGCCGCGCCCTGGAGTACGTGAAGGCCTTCGGCGGCGTCGTCGCCCAGCACGCCCAGGAGCCCCGCCTCACCGAGGGCGCCCAGATGAACGAGGGCGTCGTCTCCGCCGAGCTCGGCCTCGGCGGCTGGCCGGCCGTGGCGGAGGAGTCGATCATCGCCCGCGACGTCCTCCTCGCCGAGCACGTCGGCTCCCGCGTCCACATCTGCCACCTCTCCACCGCCGGCTCCGTCGAGATCGTCCGCTGGGCCAAGTCCCGCGGCATCGACGTCACCGCCGAGGTCACCCCGCACCACCTCCTCCTCACCGACGAGCTGGTCCGCACGTACAACCCGGTCTACAAGGTCAACCCGCCGCTGCGCACCGAGCGCGACGTGCTGGCCCTGCGCGAGGCCCTGGCCGACGGCACCATCGACATCGTCGCCACCGACCACGCCCCGCACCCGCACGAGGACAAGGACTGCGAGTGGGCCGCCGCCGCCATGGGCATGGTCGGCCTGGAGACCGCGCTCTCCGTCGTCCAGCAGACGATGGTGGAGACCGGCCTCCTCGACTGGGCCGGCGTCGCCGACCGGATGTCCTCCGCCCCGGCCCGCATCGGCCGCGCCACCGGCCACGGACGACCCGTCTCGGCTGGTGAGCCCGCGAACCTGGTCCTGGTCGATCCGGCTTACCGTGGGACGGTGGACCCCGCGGACTTCGCCTCCCGCAGCCGCAACACCCCCTACGAGGGCCGTGAGCTGCCGGGTCGCGTCACCCACACCTTCCTGCGGGGCCGGGCAACGGTCATGGACGGGAAGTTGGCGTGACACACACCATCGCAAGCGCGGCCCTCGCCGCGGAGCAGAAGTCGGCAGAGGTGACCGACTGGGCCGGCCGCATCGGCTGGGTCGTCGGACTCCTGCTCTTCGTCGCCTTCGTCTACTGGCTCATGCGCCAGGGCTGGAAGTGGCGCGGCAGCCTCCAGTCGGACCTTCCCGAGCTCCCCGAGGTGCCGCGGACGCCCGGTGAGGCCAAGCTGGCTGTGTCGCCGATGGTCGGCCGCTACCACGGCTCCACCACCGCCGGTCAGTGGCTCGACCGGATCGTCGCCCACGGCCTCGGCACCCGCAGCCGCGCCGAGCTCACGCTCACCGAGGCCGGGATCTCGGTCGTCCGCCCCGGGGCGAACGACTTCCTGATCCCCGCCGCCGCCCTGCGCGAGGCCCGTCTCGACAAGGGCA
Organism: Streptomyces sp. NPDC047974; assembly: GCF_040653375.1. Lineage (NCBI taxonomy): Bacteria > Bacillati > Actinomycetota > Actinomycetes > Kitasatosporales > Streptomycetaceae > Streptomyces > Streptomyces sp. NPDC047974. The sequence continues at coordinate 28,430 of NZ_JBEZNU010000007.1, read as the reverse complement.
TCGCCGGCAAGGTCCTCGCCGAGGGCGGGCTCCTGATCGTCACCTGGGAGCACGGCGGCACCCTCCTCGACTCCGGCTTCCGCTCCGACCGGGCCGCCGAGCACACCGCCTGGGTCGAGACCCTCAACTCCATGATCGACACCCCGATCGACACTTCGAAGACCGACACGACGGAAGGCATCGCACGATGACGACCTCCACAAGGGGAGCCCAGGCTCCCGCCGTACTCGTCCTGGAGGACGGCCGCACCTTCCGCGGCCGCGCCTACGGGGCCGTGGGGGAGACCTTCGGCGAGGCCGTGTTCTCCACCGGCATGACCGGCTACCAGGAGACCCTCACCGACCCGTCGTACGACCGCCAGATCGTCGTCGCCACGGCCCCCCAGATCGGCAACACCGGCTGGAACGACGAGGACGACGAGTCGAGCCGCATCTGGGTCTCCGGCTACGTGGTCCGCGACCCCGCCCGCATCCCGTCGAACTGGCGCGCCAAGCGCAGCCTCGACGACGAGCTGGTCGCCCAGGGCGTCGTCGGCATCTCCGGCATCGACACCCGCGCCCTCACCCGCCACCTGCGCGAGCGCGGCTCCATGCGCGCCGGCGTCTTCTCCGGCGAGGCGCTCGCCCCCGAGGCCGAGCTGCTCGCCCGCGTGCAGGCCCAGCCGCACATGAAGGGCGCCAGCCTCTACGAGGAGGTCGCCACCAAGGAGCCGTACGTCGTCCCCGCGATCGGCGGGAAGAAGTTCACCGTCGCCGCGATCGACCTCGGCATCAAGGGCATGACCCCGCACCGGATGGCCGAGCGCGGCATCGAGGTCCACGTGCTGCCCGCCACCGCCACCGCCGACGACGTGTACGCGGTGAACCCGGACGGCGTCTTCTTCTCCAACGGCCCGGGCGACCCGGCCACCGCCGACGGCCCGGTCGCGCTCATGACCGCCGTCCTGGAGCGGAAGACCCCGCTCTTCGGCATCTGCTTCGGCAACCAGATCCTCGGCCGCGCGCTCGGCTTCGGCACCTACAAGCTGAAGTACGGCCACCGGGGCATCAACCAGCCCGTCCAGGACCGGACCACCGGCAAGGTCGAGGTCACCGCGCACAACCACGGCTTCGCCGTCGACGCGCCCCTCGACAAGGTCTCCGAGACCCCCTTCGGCCGCGCCGAGGTCTCCCACGTCTGCCTGAACGACAACGTCGTGGAGGGCCTCCAGCTGCTCGACCAGCCCGGCTTCTCCGTCCAGTACCACCCCGAGGCGGCCGCGGGCCCGCACGACGCCGCGTACCTCTTCGACCGCTTCGTGACCCTCATGGAGGCCGAGCGTGCCTAAGCGCACCGACATCCAGTCCGTCCTGGTCATCGGCTCCGGCCCGATCGTCATCGGCCAGGCCGCCGAGTTCGACTACTCCGGCACCCAGGCCTGCCGGGTCCTCAAGGCCGAGGGCCTGCGGGTCATCCTGGTGAACTCCAACCCGGCCACGATCATGACCGACCCGGAGATCGCCGACGCCACCTACGTCGAGCCGATCACCCCCGAGTTCGTCGAGAAGATCATCGCCAAGGAGCGCCCCGACGCCCTCCTGCCCACCCTCGGCGGCCAGACCGCGCTCAACACCGCGATCTCCATGCACGAGCAGGGCGTCCTGGAGAAGTACGGCGTCGAGCTCATCGGCGCCAACGTCGAGGCCATCCACAAGGGCGAGGACCGCGACCTCTTCAAGGGTGTCGTCGAGGCCGTCAACGCCAAGATCGGCTACGGCGAGTCCGCCCGCTCGGTCATCTGCCACTCCATGGACGACGTCCTCAAGGGCGTCGACACCCTCGGCGGCTACCCCGTCGTCGTCCGCCCCTCCTTCACCATGGGCGGCGCCGGCTCCGGCTTCGCCCACGACGAGGAGGAGCTGCGCCGCATCGCCGGCCAGGGCCTCACGCTCTCCCCGACCACCGAGGTGCTCCTGGAGGAGTCCATCCTCGGCTGGAAGGAGTACGAGCTGGAGCTCATGCGCGACAAGCACGACAACGTCGTGGTCGTCTGCTCCATCGAGAACTTCGACCCGATGGGCGTCCACACCGGCGACTCCATCACCGTCGCCCCGGCGATGACGCTCACCGACCGCGAGTACCAGATCCTCCGCGACGTCGGCATCGCGATCATCCGCGAGGTCGGCGTCGACACCGGCGGCTGCAACATCCAGTTCGCGGTCGACCCGGTCGACGGCCGCGTGATCGTCATCGAGATGAACCCGCGCGTCTCCCGCTCCTCGGCCCTCGCCTCCAAGGCCACCGGCTTCCCGATCGCCAAGATCGCGGCCCGGCTCGCCGTCGGCTACACCCTGGACGAGATCCCGAACGACATCACGGAGAAGACCCCGGCGTCCTTCGAGCCCACGCTCGACTACGTCGTGGTCAAGGCCCCGCGCTTCGCCTTCGAGAAGTTCCCCTCCGCCGACTCCACGCTGACCACGACCATGAAGTCGGTCGGCGAGGCCATGGCCATCGGCCGGAACTTCCCCGAGGCCCTCCAGAAGGCCCTGCGCTCCCTGGAGAAGAAGGGCTCGCAGTTCGCCTTCACCGGCGAGCCCGGCGACAAGGCCGAACTCCTCCGCGAGGCGGTCCGCCCCACCGACGGCCGCATCAACACCGTCATGCAGGCGATCCGGGCCGGCGCCACCGCGCAGGAGGTCTTCGACGCCACGAAGATCGACCCGTGGTTCGTCGACCAGCTCTTCCTGATCAAGGAGCTCGCCGACGAGCTCGCCGGCGCCGAGAAGCTGGAGCCGGAGCTGCTGGCCGAGGCCAAGCGCCACGGCTTCTCCGACGCCCAGATCGCCGAGATCCGCGGCCTGCGCGAGGACGTCGTCCGCGAGGTCCGGCACGCCCTCGGCGTCCGCCCGGTCTACAAGACGGTCGACACCTGCGCCGCCGAGTTCGCCGCCAAGACCCCGTACTTCTACTCGTCCTACGACGAGGAGTCCGAGGTCGCGCCGCGCGAGAAGCCCGCCGTGATCATCCTCGGCTCCGGCCCGAACCGCATCGGCCAGGGCATCGAGTTCGACTACTCCTGCGTCCACGCCTCCTTCGCCCTGAGCGACGCCGGCTACGAGACCGTGATGGTCAACTGCAACCCGGAGACCGTCTCGACGGACTACGACACCTCCGACCGCCTGTACTTCGAGCCGCTGACGCTGGAAGACGTGCTGGAGATCGTCCACGCCGAGTCCCTCGCGGGCCCGATCGCCGGTGTCGTCGTCCAGCTCGGCGGCCAGACCCCGCTCGGCCTCTCCCAGGCCCTCAAGGACAACGGCGTGCCCGTCGTCGGCACCTCCCCGGAGGCCATCCACGCCGCCGAGGACCGCGGCGCCTTCGGCCGCGTCCTGGAGGAGGCCGGCCTGCCGGCCCCCAAGCACGGCACCGCCACCACCTTCGCCGGCGCCAAGAAGATCGCCGACGAGATCGGCTACCCGGTCCTGGTCCGCCCCTCGTACGTCCTCGGCGGCCGCGGCATGGAGATCGTCTACGACGAGGCGCGCCTGGAGTCGTACATCGCCGAGTCCACCGAGATCAGCCCCACCCGGCCGGTCCTGGTCGACCGCTTCCTCGACGACGCCATCGAGATCGACGTGGACGCCCTCTACGACGGCACCGAGCTCTACCTCGGCGGCGTCATGGAGCACATCGAGGAGGCCGGCATCCACTCCGGCGACTCGGCCTGCGCCCTGCCCCCGATCACGCTCGGCGGCTTCGACATCAAGCGGCTGCGCGCCTCCACCGAGGCCATCGCCAAGGGCGTCGGCGTCCGCGGCCTGATCAACATCCAGTTCGCCATGGCCGGTGACATCCTCTACGTCCTGGAGGCCAACCCGCGCGCCTCCCGGACCGTGCCCTTCACCTCCAAGGCCACCGCCGTCCCGCTCGCCAAGGCCGCCGCCCGCATCTCGCTGGGCGCGACCATCGCCGAGCTGCGCGCCGAGGGCCTGCTGCCGAAGACCGGCGACGGCGGCACCCTGCCGCTCGACGCGCCGATCTCCGTCAAGGAGGCCGTGATGCCGTGGTCGCGCTTCCGCGACGTGCACGGCCGCGGCGTGGACACCGTCCTCGGCCCGGAGATGCGCTCCACCGGCGAGGTCATGGGCATCGACGCCGTCTTCGGCACCGCCTACGCCAAGTCGCAGGCCGGCGCCTACGGCCCGCTGCCCACCAAGGGCCGCGCCTTCATCTCGGTCGCCAACCGCGACAAGCGCTCGATGATCTTCCCGGCGCGCGAGCTGGTCGCCCACGGCTTCGAGCTGCTCGCCACCTCCGGCACCGCCGAGGTCCTCAAGCGCAACGGCATCAACGCCACCGTCGTGCGCAAGCTCAGCGAGGGCGAGGGGCCGAACGGCGAGAAGACGATCGTCCAGCTGATCCACGACGGCCAGGTCGACCTGATCGTCAACACCCCGTACGGCACCGGCGGCCGCCTCGACGGCTACGAGATCCGTACGGCGGCGGTGTCCCGCGGCGTCCCGTGCCTCACCACCGTGCAGGCGCTCGCCGCGGCCGTCCAGGGCATCGACGCCCTCAACCACGGCGACGTCGGCGTCCGTTCCCTCCAGGAACACGCCGAACACCTGACCGCGGCCCGCGACTAGCAGCCATCGAGGGGGACACCGGAAACGGTGTCCCCCTCTTCATGAGGACACCACCATGTACAAGCTCTTCTTCCAGCTCGTCTTCAAGCGCATGGACCCCGAGAAGGCCCACTACCTCGCCTTCCGCTGGATCCGGCTCGCGGCCCGCACCCCCGTCCTGCGCACCTTCGTCGCGGCCGTCCTCGCGCCCCGGTACAAGGAGCTGCGCACCGAGGCCCTGGGCCTGCGCATGCACGGCCCCTTCGGCCTCGCCGCCGGCTTCGACAAGAACGCCGTCGCCATCGACGGCATGGCCATGCTCGGCTTCGACCACGTCGAGATCGGCACGGTCACCGGCGAGGCCCAGCCCGGCAACCCCAAGAAGCGGCTCTTCCGCCTCGTCCCCGACCGGGCCCTGATCAACCGCATGGGCTTCAACAACGAGGGCTCCGCCGCCGTCGCCGCCCGCCTCCACGCGCGCACGCCGGTCTTCAGGACCGTCGTGGGCGTCAACATCGGCAAGACCAAGGTCGTCGAGGAGGCCGACGCGGCCGCCGACTACGTGAAGTCCACCGAGCGGCTCGCCGCCCACGCCGACTACCTCGTCGTCAACGTCTCCTCGCCGAACACCCCCGGCCTGCGCAACCTCCAGGCCACCGAGTCGCTGCGCCCGCTGCTCACCGCCGTCCGCGAGGCCGCCGACCGCACGGTCACCGACCGCCGCGTCCCGCTCCTGGTGAAGATCGCCCCCGACCTCGCCGACGAGGACGTGGACGCCGTCGCCGACCTCGCCGTCGAGCTCGGCCTGGACGGCATCATCGCCACCAACACCACCATCGCCCGCGAGGGCCTCGGCCTGAGCTCCGCCCCGGCCCTCGTCCAGGAGACCGGCGGCCTCTCCGGCGCCCCGCTCAAGGAGCGCTCCCTGGAGGTCCTGCGCCGCCTGTACGCGCGCGTGGGCGACCGGATCGTCCTGGTGGGCGTCGGCGGCATCGAGAACGCCGAGGACGCCTGGCAGCGCATCCTCGCCGGCGCCACCCTGGTCCAGGGCTACAGCGCCTTCATCTACGAGGGCCCCTGCTACGCCCGCGCCATCCACAAGGGCCTCGCCGCGCGCCTCGCGGCCTCCCCGTACGCCACCATCGCCGATGCCGTCGGCGCGGACCACCGAAAGGCCACCACCTCGTGACTCCCTCCTTCGGCACCCGCCTGCGCTCCGCCATGGACGAGCGCGGCCCGCTCTGCGTCGGCATCGACCCGCACGCCTCCCTGCTGGGCTCCTGGGGCCTCGGCGACGACATCGCGGGCCTGGAGTCCTTCACGTACACCGTGGTCGAGGCGCTGGCGGAGACCGTCGCCGTCTTCAAGCCGCAGGCCGCCTTCTTCGAGCGCTTCGGCTCGCGCGGCATCGCCGTCCTGGAGCGCGCCACCGCCGACCTGCGGGCCGCCGGCGGCCTGGTCGTCATGGACGCCAAGCGCGGCGACATCGGCTCCACCATGGCCGCCTACGCGGAGACCTTCCTCCGGAAGGACTCCCCGCTCTTCTCCGACGCGCTCACGGTCTCCCCGTACCTCGGCTACGGCTCCCTGAAGCCGGCCGTCGACCTGGCCCGCGAGTCCGGAGCCGGCCTCTTCGTCCTGGCCCTGACCTCCAACCCGGAGGGCGCCGAGGTCCAGCGGGCCGTCCGGGAGGACGGCCGGACCATCGGCGCGACCATGCTCGCCCACCTGGCGGAGGAGAACGCGGGGGAGACCCCCATGGGCTCCTTCGGCGCGGTCGTCGGCGCCACCCTCGGCGACCTCTCCTCCTTCGACCTCGACATCAACGGCCCGCTGCTCGCCCCGGGCATCGGCGCCCAGGGCGCGACCCCGGCCGACCTCCCGGTCGTCTTCGGGGACGCGGTCCGCAACGTGGTCCCGAACGTCAGCCGCGGTGTGCTGCGCGCCGGACCGGACGCGTCCGCCCTGCGGGACGCGGCGACGCGCTACGCGGACGAGATCCGCGCCGCCGTCGCCGGCTGACCCCGCCGACCCGCCCCCGGGTCATCCCCGCAGGTGGGAGCGGACGGGGGCGGGGGCCGCGTCCCGTCGTGGCACTTGACGAAATCTTGGCAGAAATCCGGGTCGATATGCCGGAAAAGTACTGGTCGGCAGAGGCTGACCAGGACTTTTCCGCTGTTCTCGCTGACTGGAGCGGCCATGGCCGCTAGTCTCCGGGGCAGAGCAGACGTCCGACGGCCACGTCGTCGGGCGTTGCTCCACTGGTGTGGGTCGACCAGGTCCTCACCGGTCCGTATCCGACAGATCGACATCCGAGGTGACGTAGGCGTGGCTCTTCCGCCCCTTACCCCTGAACAGCGCGCAGCCGCGCTCGAGAAGGCCGCCGCGGCTCGCCGGGAGCGGGCCGAGGTCAAGAATCGACTCAAGCACTCCGGCGCCTCCCTCCACGAGGTCATCAAGCAGGGCCAGGAGAACGACGTCATCGGCAAGATGAAGGTCTCCGCCCTCCTTGAGTCCCTGCCCGGCGTCGGCAAGGTCCGCGCCAAGCAGATCATGGAGCGGCTCGGCATCTCCGAGAGCCGTCGCGTCCGCGGTCTCGGCTCCAACCAGATCGCCTCCCTGGAGCGCGAGTTCGGCGGCGCCGGCGCCTGACCCGGCGCTCCGGCGGGTGCCCGATCCGGGCCACGCGTCCCGGGCACCCCGGCGTTACTGGAATAATCGCCGCATGGCAGCAGAGGTACGTCCGCGGCTGACCGTGCTCTCCGGCCCCTCAGGGGTCGGCAAGAGCACGGTCGTCGCTCATATGCGCAAGGTCCACCCCGAGGTCTGGCTCTCGGTGTCGGCCACGACACGAAAGCCCCGCCCCGGCGAGAAGCACGGCGTCCAGTACTTCTTCGTCTCGGACGACGAGTTCGACAAGCTGATCGCCAACGGTGAGCTCCTCGAGTGGGCCGAGTTCGCGGGCAACCGCTACGGCACCCCCCGCAGCGCGGTCGTCGACCGCCTGGAGAAGGGCGAGCCCGTGCTCCTGGAGATCGAGCTCCAGGGCGCGCGCCAGGTGAAGGAGTCCATGGCCGACTCCCGCCTCGTCTTCCTGGCCCCGCCGAGCTGGGAGGAGCTGGTCCGCCGGCTCACCGGCCGCGGCACCGAGTCGCCCGAGGTCATCGAGCGCCGTCTGGCGGCGGCCAAGATCGAACTCGCCGCGGAGTCGGAGTTCGACACCACGCTCGTCAACACCTCCGTCGAGGACGTCGCACGCGAGCTGCTAACGTTGATGCACGTAGTCTGATCTTTCTGATCATTCTGCACACTCTGAATCCTTCAGAGTCTCTCTGAGTCTTGTATCCATCTTCGGAAGGTAGAGCGTGTCCTCTTCCATCACCGCGCCCGAGGGCATCATCAACCCGCCGATCGACGAGCTGCTCGAGGCCACGGACTCGAAGTACAGCCTCGTGATCTACGCGGCCAAGCGCGCGCGTCAGATCAACGCGTACTACTCGCAGCTCGGTGAGGGCCTGCTGGAGTACGTCGGTCCCCTCGTCGACACGCACGTCCACGAGAAGCCGCTCTCGATCGCCCTGCGCGAGATCAACGCGGGCCTGCTGACCTCCGAGGCCATCGAGGGTCCCGTTCAGTAAGCGTTGCGTTCGTCACCACAGGCCCGGCGGTCCCTCCGCCGGGCCTGTGGTGTCTCATGGAGTCGTACGCAATCCGAGAGCGCGCACCCGCGTGGGGAGAGGCAGCCGTGACCAAGCCGAAGGTCGTCCTGGGCGTGAGCGGCGGGATCGCCGCCTACAAGGCGTGCGAGCTGCTGCGCCGGCTCACCGAGTCGGGCCACGACGTCCGCGTCGTCCCCACCGACTCCGCGCTCCACTTCGTCGGCGCCGCCACCTGGTCCGCACTCTCCGGCAACCCCGTCTCCACCGAGGTCTGGGAGACCGTCCACGAGGTGCCGCACGTCCGCATCGGCCAGGGCGCCGACCTCGTCGTCGTCGCCCCCGCCACCGCCGACATGCTCGCCAAGGCCGCCCACGGCCTCGCCGACGACCTCCTCACCAACACGCTGCTCACCGCGCGCTGTCCGGTCGTCTTCGCCCCCGCCATGCACACCGAGATGTGGGAGCACCCGGCCACCCAGGAGAACGTGGCCACGCTCCGCCGCCGCGGCGCCGTCGTCATCGAACCCGCCGTCGGCCGTCTCACCGGCGTCGACACCGGCAAGGGGCGACTCCCCGACCCCGGCGAGATCTTCGAGGTCTGCCGCAGGATCCTCGCCCGCGGCGTCACCGCCCCCGACCTGGCGGGCCGCCACGTCGTGGTGTCCGCCGGCGGTACCCGCGAGCCCCTCGACCCGGTCCGCTACCTGGGCAACCGCTCCTCCGGCAAGCAGGGCTACGCCCTCGCCAAGGCGGCCGCCGCCCGCGGCGCGAGGGTCACCCTGATCGAGGCCAACACCGCCCTTCCCGACCCGGCCGGCGTCGACGTCGTCCACGTCGGCACCGCCGTCCAGCTGCGCGAGGCCGTCCTCAAGGCGGCCGCCGACGCCGACGCGGTCGTCATGGCCGCCGCCGTCGCCGACTTCCGCCCGGCCGCCTACGCCACCGGCAAGATCAAGAAGACCGACGACGGGGGCGCGCCCACCATCGAGCTGGTCCGCAACCCCGACATCCTCGCCGAGCTCTCCGCCGACCGCGCCCTGCCCGGCCAGGTCGTCGTCGGCTTCGCCGCCGAGACCGACGACGTCCTCGCCAACGGCCGCGCCAAGCTCGCCCGCAAGGGCTGCGACCTCCTCGTCGTCAACGAGGTCGGCGAGCGCAAGACCTTCGGCTCGGAGGAGAACGAGGCCGTGGTCCTCGCCGCCGACGGCACCGAGACCCCGGTCCCGTACGGCCCGAAGGAAGCCCTCGCCGAGACCGTCTGGGACCTCGTCCTGCCCCGTCTGCGGGAGCGCTCCGCCTGAGAACGGGGCGGCCGGGGCGAGCGAAACGCCGGGGCGCGAGTGATCTCCGCCCTACGGAACGTGCTCCCCGGCCCCCTCCCGGAGCCGGTTCGCCCCAGCTGATCACATTCGTCAGGCGAGACACCTGGTCCATCCGGCGACCCGGCCCGATAGACTGTCCGTGGAACGTCGCGGGGCGCAGCCCCCTGCCGGTCCGCGAAGAGATAGCCAGCAGCCGCTGCAACCCCAGGGAGCGTTGTGTCCCGTCGTCTGTTCACCTCGGAGTCCGTCACCGAGGGACACCCCGACAAGATCGCTGACCAGATCAGCGACACCATCCTCGACGCGCTGCTCCGGGAGGACCCCACCTCCCGCGTCGCCGTCGAGACGCTGATCACCACCGGCCTCGTGCACGTCGCGGGCGAGGTGACCACCAAGGCGTGGGCGGACATCCCGACCCTCGTCCGCAACAAGATCCTCGAGATCGGGTACGACTCCTCGAAGAAGGGCTTCGACGGCGCCTCCTGCGGCGTCTCGGTCTCCATCGGGTCGCAGTCCCCCGACATCGCGCAGGGCGTGGACACCGCCTACGAGAAGCGCGTCGAGGGCGACGAGGACGAGCTCGACAAGCAGGGCGCCGGCGACCAGGGCCTGATGTTCGGCTACGCCTCGGACGAGACCCCCGAGCTGATGCCGCTGCCGATCCACCTCGCGCACCGGCTCTCCCGCCGCCTCACCGAGGTCCGCAAGAACGGCACCATCCCGTACCTGCGCCCCGACGGCAAGACCCAGGTCACCATCGAGTACGACGGCGACAAGGCCGTCCGCCTCGACACGGTCGTCGTCTCCTCGCAGCACGCCTCGGACATCGACCTCGAATCGCTGCTCGCGCCCGACATCCGCGAGTTCGTCGTCGAGCACGTCCTGAAGGAGCTCGTCGAGGACGGCATCAAGCTCGACACCGACGGCTACCGCCTGCTGGTCAACCCCACCGGCCGCTTCGAGATCGGCGGCCCGATGGGCGACGCCGGCCTCACCGGCCGCAAGATCATCATCGACACCTACGGCGGCATGGCCCGCCACGGCGGCGGCGCCTTCTCGGGCAAGGACCCGTCGAAGGTCGACCGCTCGGCCGCCTACGCCATGCGCTGGGTCGCCAAGAACGTCGTCGCCGCGGGCCTCGCCTCCCGCTGCGAGGTCCAGGTCGCCTACGCGATCGGCAAGGCCGAGCCCGTCGGCCTCTTCGTCGAGACCTTCGGCACCAACACCGTCGAGACCGAGAAGATCGAGAACGCCATCGGCGAGGTCTTCGACCTCCGCCCGGCCGCGATCATCCGCGACCTCGACCTGCTCCGCCCGATCTACTCCCAGACCGCCGCCTACGGCCACTTCGGCCGTGAGCTGCCCGACTTCACCTGGGAGCGCACCGACCGCGTCGACGCCCTCAAGAAGGCCGCCGGCCTGTAGGCCCCCGCACCACCCCGGAAGCCCGGCACCCCCTCGGGGGGCGCCGGGCTTCCGGCGTACTCCCGCTGTCCGAGCCGTCTGGTAGGTATGGGGCTGTGAGCAGCGAGAAGGGGAACGGGGTGAGCGGCGAGGGGCCCGAGCAGCTTGCGCTGATCCGGGAGACCGTGCGCAAGGCGAAGGTGCCGAAGGCGAAGCCGCGGACGTGGCGGGGGGCCGCGCTCGCGAAGGAGCTGCCGGTCGCGCGGGTGGTGGTGAACAAGGGGGTGCTGCACCTCGACCAGTTCTTCGACTACGCGGTGCCCGAGGAGCTCGACGAGGTCGCGCGGCCGGGCGTGCGGGTGCGGGTGCGGTTCGGGGCCGGTTCGGGGCAGGTGCGGGGCGGGCGCCGGGAGGGCGGGCGGCTGATCGACGGGTTCCTCGTCGAGCGGCGGGCCGTGTCCGACTACTCCGGGCCGCTGGCCGCGCTCGCCGACGTGGTGTCGCCCGAGCCGGTGCTCGGGCCCGAGCTGCTCGCGCTCGCGCGGGCCGTCGCCGACCGGTACGCGGGCAGCCTCGCCGACGTGCTGCAGCTCGCCGTGCCGCCGCGCAACGCCGCCGCCGAGCGGCGGGCCTCGCCCGCGCCGCTGCCGCCGCCCCCGCCGCCGGAGCCGGGTACCTGGGGGCGGTACGAGCAGGGGCCGGCGTTCCTGGAGTCGCTGGCGCGCGGCGGGGCGCCCCGGGCGGTGTGGACGGCGCTGCCGGGGCCGCACTGGGCCGAGGAGATCGCCCGCGCGGTCGCCGCCACGCTCGCCTCCGGCCGCGGCGCCCTCGTCGTCGTGCCCGACGGGCGGGCCGTCGGGCGTGTCGACGCGGCGCTGACCGCCGTCCTGGGGGAGGGGCGGCACGCGGTGCTCACCGCCGAGGCCGGGCCCGAGAAGCGGTACGGGCAGTGGCTCGCCGTGCGGCGCGGCTCCGTGCGGGCCGTCGTCGGCACCCGCGCCGCCATGTTCGCGCCCGTCCGGGATCCGGGCCTCGTCGTCATCTGGGACGACGGCGACGGCAGCCACAGCGACCCGCACGCCCCGCAGCCGCACGCCCGTGAGGTGCTGCTGCTGCGCGCCGCGCACGACCGGTGCGCCTTCCTGCTCGGCGCCACCGGCTGCACCGTGGAGGCCGCGCAGCTCGTCGAGTCCGGCTGGGCCCGGCCCCTCGCCGCGAGCCGCGAGGAGGTCCGCAGGGCCGCGCCCCGGGTGCGTACCGTCGGCGACGACCTGCTCGCCCGGGACGGGGCCGCGCGCGCCGCCCGGCTGCCCTCGCTCGCCTGGGAGACGCTCCGGGACGGGCTGCGCTCCGGGCCGGTCCTCATCCAGGTGCCCCGTCGCGGGTACGTGCCCCGGCTCGCCTGCCAGCAGTGCCGGACGCCCGCCCGCTGCCGGCACTGCGCCGGGCCGCTGGAGGCCCCCGACCAGCGCGAGCTGCACTGCGGCTGGTGCGGGCGCGAGGCCCCCGACTGGCACTGCGAGGCGTGCGGCTCCACCCGGCTGCGCGCCCAGGTCGTCGGTGCCCGCAGGACCGCGGAGGAGCTCGGCCGGGCCTTCCCCGCCGTGCCGGTGCGGACCTCCGGCCGCGATCACGTCCTGGACCGGGTCCCGGACCGCCCCGCCCTCGTCGTCTCCACCCCCGGCGCCGAACCGGTCGCCGACGGCGGCTACGCGGCCGCGCTGCTGCTCGACGGCTGGGCCCTGCTCGGCCGCCCCGACCTGCGGGCCGGCGAGGAGGCGCTGCGGCGCTGGATGGACGCGGCCTCGCTGGTCAGGGGCCAGGCGGAGGGCGGCACCGTGGTGGTGGTCGCCGAGCCGACGCTCCGGCCCGTGCAGGCGCTCGTCCGGTGGGACCCGGTCGGGCACGCCCAGCGGGAGCTGGCCGAGCGGGCCGAGCTGGGATTCCCGCCGGTCTCCCGGATGGCCGCGGTGACCGGACCGCCCGAGGCGGTGGCGACCTTCCTCACGGGTGCCGCGCTGCCCATGGACGCGGAGGTCCTGGGGCCGGTGCCGCTGCCGGTGGTCCGTCCGGGGGCCGTCCGCCGGCCCGGCGACCCGCCGCCCGGCGAGCAGTGGGACCGGGCTCTCGTCCGGGTCCCGCCGGGCAGCGGCGCGGCGCTCGCGCAGGCCCTCAAGCACGCCCGGGCGAGCCGTCAGGCGCGCGGCACCGGTGACCCCGTCTGGGTCAGGGTGGATCCGCCGGACATCGGCTGACGGACGGCGGAGCGGACACGGCGACGGCCGCCGCCCCCCTTCGGCCGGGGGACGGCGGCCGGTCGTCGGCCCCGCGCGGTCAGCCGTTGCGCGGGCTGGGGAAGGCGGGGGAGCGGGGCTCCTCGCGGAGGGTGGCGCTGCCCGAGGTGGGCTGCGGCGGCATGCTGCGGGCGGCGGGCACCGACGGCAGGGTGCGGGTCGCGCCCGGCTCGGCGACGCCGTGCTGCTCCGGCTCCACCGCGGGCTGCTGGGGCGCCCGGCGGGCGCCGTAACGGCGGTGGACGGCCTGCTTGGTGACACCCAGCGCGGAACCGACGGCGTCCCAGGAGAACCCGAGGGAGCGGTCGAACTCGACGGCCGCGGTCACCAGGGTCTCGACGCTGTCGCGGAGCTCCTGGGCGAGCCGAACGGTGGGGGCGGGGGCGCGGCCGTAGACGACGAAGCCCGTGGACGGGCCGGAGCGGCGAGGGCGGTAGACATTGCCCAGCTGGGCCGTGAGCGTGCGCAGTGCGTCCACCTGCCGCCGGACCCGCTCGATGTCCCGCACCAACAGGTGCAGACTCGCCCGGGCTTGGGCGTCGTGGGTTGCGTGGTCGGCCATGTGAAAGCCTCTCGAACCGGCGATGGAAGGGCGGGCGGCCGCAGGGGGACGGCAGCCCGATTCGGTCAATCTCTCTTGACCAACGCGCCACCGGGACTTGGGTCACGCTGCGGGGGCGTACACGCATATGCGCAGGGCGCTCACCGCCGCGCACGCCCCCTCTCCGCGCGCGCCGCACGCGAGCCCCTCCGACCGCCCTCGCGCCGTACGGCGGCGCCCCGTCCGTGCCCCCGATCCTCTGCGGGAGACAGCGCCTAGACTGGTGTGTCGCTCGCAACACCCCCGGACAGACAGGCAGTCGCCACCCATGAAGCTGGTCTTCGCAGGCACCCCCGAGGTCGCCGTTCCCGCCCTGGACGCCCTGCTCGCCTCGGGCCGGCACGAGGTGGCGGCCGTGGTCACCCGGCCGGACGCGCCGGCGGGGCGCGGGCGGCGGCTCGTCGCCAGTCCGGTCGCCCAGCGGGCCGAGGAGGAGGGCATCGAGATCCTGCGGCCGGCCCACCCGCGCGACGAGGACTTCCTCGCCCGGCTGCGCGAGATCGCCCCCGACTGCTGCCCGGTCGTCGCCTACGGCGCGCTGCTGCCGCAGAAGGCCCTCGACATCCCGGCGCACGGCTGGGTCAACCTGCACTTCTCCCTCCTCCCGGCCTGGCGCGGCGCCGCCCCCGTCCAGCACGCGGTGATGGCGGGCGACGAGGTGACCGGCGCCTCCACCTTCCAGATCGAGCGGGGTCTCGACTCCGGCCCGGTCTACGGCGTGATCACCGAGGAGATCCGCCCCACCGACACCAGCGGCGACCTGCTCACCCGCCTCGCCTTCGCCGGCGCCGGGCTGCTCTCGGCGACCATGGACGGCATCGAGGACGGCACCCTGAAGGCCGTCCCGCAGCCCGCCGACGGCATCACCCTGGCCCCGAAGATCGAGGTCGAGGACGCCCACGTCGACTTCGCCGCCCCGGCCCTCCGCGTCGACCGCGTCGTCCGCGGCTGCACCCCCGCCCCCGGCGCCTGGACCCTCTTCCGCGGCGAGCGGCTCAAGCTCATCCACGTCGCCCCCGTCGCCGACCGCACCGACCTCGCCCCCGGCGAGCTGGCGGTCGGCAAGAACAACGTGTACGCGGGCACCGGGTCGTACGCCGTCGAGCTGCTGTGGGTCCAGCCCCAGGGCAAGAAGCCCATGAAGGCCGCCGACTGGGCCCGCGGCGTCCGCATCGCCCCGGGCGAGCGCCTGGGCGCGTGACCCCGCTGCCGCTCCCCGACGGCCCCTGGGACGCCTGGGAGCTCCGCCGGTACGACGGCAGCCGGCTCACCCTGGCCGCGGGGTACGACCTCACGTACCACCACGGCCTGGAGGTCGAGCTGACGGACGTGCTCTACGTCCGGTGCCCGACGGCCTTCATGGACCCCGTCTTCCGCGAGCCCACGGCGGAGGAGCGGGCCGAGGTCGTCCGGAGCACCGGCGAGGAGCCGCCCGTGCTCCTCGCCTTCGACGCGGACGGCGGCGGCACCGCGCCCGTCACCTGCCTCCTGGCCGCCGGGGCGTGGGCGATCCGCCAGGGGCGTTTTCCCCGGTAGGGGCGCGCGGACGTAGGCTGGGTGGGTTCGACCCCTCATTTCGTCACGCGGAGCACCTTTGAGCGAGCAGGCACGTCGCCGTCCCCCCAAGCCCCACCGCCGGCCCAAGAAGGATCCCGTGCGGATGCTCGCCTTCGAGGTGCTCCGGGCGGTCGACGAGCGGGACGCGTACGCCAACCTCGTGCTGCCCCCGCTGCTGCGCAAGGCGCGCGAGAAGGAGGGCTTCGAGGCGCGGGACGCGGCCCTCGCGACCGAGCTGGTCTACGGGACGCTGCGGCGGCAGGGCACGTACGACGCGATCATCGCGGCCTGCGTCGACCGGCCCCTGCGTGAGGTCGACCCGCCCGTCCTGGACGTGCTGTCGCTCGGCGCCCACCAGCTGCTCGGGACCCGCATCCCGCCGCACGCCGCCGTCTCCGCCACCGTCGAGCTGGCCCGCGTGGTGCTGGGCGAGGGGCGCGCCAAGTTCGTCAACGCCGTGCTGCGGAAGATCACGCGGCAGGACCTCGACGCCTGGCTGGCCGAGGTCGCCCCGCCGTACGAGAAGGACGCCGAGGACCACCTCGCCGTCATGCACTCCCACCCCCGCTGGGTGGTCTCCGCGCTCTGGGACGCGCTCGGCGGCGGCCGGGCCGGCATCGAGGCGCTCCTGGAGGCCGACAACGAGCGGCCCGAGGTCACCCTCGTCGCCCGCCCCGGCCGGGTCACCGTCGACGAGCTGGCCGACGCCGCCGAGACCGAGCCGGGCCGCTGGTCCCCGTACGCCCTGCGGCTCGCCGACGGCGGCGAGCCCGGCGCCATCGAGGCCGTCAGGGACGGCCGGGCCGGCGTCCAGGACGAGGGCAGTCAGCTCGTCGCGATCGCGCTGGCCAACGCGCCGCTCGAAGGCCCCGACACCCGCTGGCTGGACGGCTGCGCCGGTCCCGGCGGCAAGGCCGCCCTGCTCGGGGCGCTGGCCGCCGAGCGCGGCGCCGCCCTGCTCGCCTCCGAGAAGCAGCCGCACCGCGCCCGGCTCGTCGAGCGCGCCCTGGCCGGCAACCCCGGCCCGTACCAGGTCATCGCCGCCGACGGCACCCGCCCGCCGTGGCGCGAGGGCGTTTTCGACCGCGTCCTCGTCGACGTGCCCTGCTCCGGGCTCGGCGCCCTGCGCCGCCGCCCCGAGGCCCGCTGGCGCCGCCGCCCCGAGGACCTCGACGGCTTCGCCCCGCTCCAGCGCGGGCTGCTCACCGAGGCGCTCAGGGCCGTCCGCGTCGGCGGAGTCGTCGGTTACGCGACCTGCTCGCCGCACCTCGCCGAGACCCGGGTCGTCGTGGACGACGTCCTGAAGAAGCTCGGGGGCGCCGAGCTGATCGACGCCCGGCCCCTCTTCCCCGGTGTCGAGCGGCTCGGCGACGGTCCCGACGTCCAGCTGTGGCCGCATCTGCACGGTACGGACGCCATGTATCTGGCGTTGATCCGCCGGACGGCCTGACGGTTTCCGCTGGTCCGTACCAGTACGTCCGGTGCCGTGAGGGCCGAGCGTCGGTTCGCGGCAAAGAAGTCCCCAAGAACGTGGCAGGCTTGGCTCATGGCGCAGATCAATCCCAGCATCCTCTCCGCAGACTTCGCCCGCCTCGCGGACGAGGCCAAGGCCGTCGACGGGGCCGACTGGCTGCACGTCGACGTCATGGACAACCACTTCGTGCCCAACCTGACGCTGGGCGTGCCGATCGTCGAGTCGCTCAGCCGGGCCACCGACACCCCCCTCGACTGCCACCTGATGATCGAGGACCCGGACCGCTGGGCGCCGCAGTACGTCGAGGCGGGCGCCGGCTCGGTCACGTTCCACGTCGAGGCCGCCGCCGCGCCGGTCCGGCTCGCCCGGGAGATCCGCGCCAAGGGCGCCAGGGCCTCCATGGCGCTCAAGCCGGCCACCCCCATCGAGCCCTTCGAGGACCTGCTCCCCGAGCTCGACATGCTGCTCATCATGACCGTCGAGCCCGGCTTCGGCGGCCAGGCCTTCCTCGACATCATGCTGCCCAAGATCCGCCGCACCCGTGAGCTGATCTCCAAGCACGGCCTGGAACTGTGGCTCCAGGTCGACGGCGGCGTCTCCGAGGCGACCATCGAGCGCTGCGCCGAGGCGGGCGCCGACGTCTTCGTGGCCGGCTCGGCGGTCTACGGCGCGGCCGACCCGGCCGCCGCGGTGGCCGGGCTGCGGGCCAAGGCGGAGGCCGCCACGGCCGGCGCCGCCTGGGCATGTGGCCACTGAGCCTCCGGCTGATGAACGCGGTCCGACGGGCCGCCGACAGGACTGATCAAGGCCCGCCGTTTCTGACAGGATGAACAGCGGGTCCAGAGTGTGAACGAACACGGATCGTGGACAGCGGTGCGTGAACAGCAGTGAGGAGATCGCGGTGGCGGGAATGTCGGCGGGACGGTCGGCCCTGCGGATGGGCCCCGCGGAGCTGGTGCAGGCGGCGGCCATGGCGCGCCGCTTCTACCTGGAGGGGAAGTCCAAGATCCAGATCGCCGAGGAGTTCGGCGTGAGCCGCTTCAAGGTGGCCCGGGTCCTGGAGACCGCTCTGGAGCGGGATCTCGTACGCATCGAGATCCGGGTACCGGCCGAGCTGGACGCCGAACGTTCCGACGCGCTGCGCGCCCGTTACGGGCTCCGCCACGCCGTCGTCGTCGAGTCCCCGGCCGAGGACGACGAGTCGCCCGACCCGGAGAACCTCGGCGAGGTCGCCGCCGACCTCCTCGGCGAGCTCGTCACCGAGGGCGACGTCCTCGGCCTGGCCTGGGGCCGCTCGACCATCCACATGGCGGCCGCCCTCGACCGGCTGCCCCCGTGCACGGTCGTGCAGCTCACCGGCGTGTACGACGCCGGGACCGCCGAGCGCGGCTCGGTGGAGGCCGTCCGGCGGGCCGCCCAGGTCTCCGGCGGCGAGGCCCACCCCATCTACGCGCCCATGCTGCTGCCCGACCCGGCCACCGCCGCGGCGCTGCGCAACCAGACCGGCATCGCGCGGGCCTTCGAGTACTTCGACAAGGTCACCGTCGCCTGCGTCTCCATCGGCTCCTGGGAGCCGGGCATCTCGACCGTCCACGACATGCTCACCGAGGAGGAGCGCGCCCACTACGCCACCCTCGGCGTGGCCGCGGAGATGTCCGCGCACCTCTTCGACTCCGAGGGCCGCCGGGTCGGCCGCGACCTCGGCGAGCGGTGCATCACCGTCGAGGCGGACCGGCTGCGCCGGATCCCCGAGGTCGTCGCCATCGCGGGCGGCCAGCGCAAGGCGGCGGCGATCGGCGCGGTGCTCCGCTCCGGCCTCGTCACCAGCCTCGTCACCGACCGCTCGGCCGCCGACTACCTGCTCACCGAGTTCAGCCCGGGCCCGCGCCCGGCCCTCGACCGCAAGGACCCGGACACCGGCACCGACGCCCGCTGAGCCCGGACGGAGGGCGCCGACCGCGGTGGGACCCGGTCGGCGCCCTCCGCCGTACCCGGGGCCCCGCACGGGCCCGTCCCGGCCTCCGCACGGGCTTGTCCCGTTCCGGGTGTTCCCCGGGCGCGCCCCCGGGGCCGGTCCGGGGGCCGGTGGCAGCATCGGGGGATGATCGCTCGTCGCCTCCGGTCGGGGCTCGGCGTCCTGGCCGGGCTGACCCTGCTGCTCACCGGCTGCACCGCCGGGACCGCCACGCCGACCGCGACCGCGGTCCCGTCCCGTACCGCCGTGACGGCCGCCCCCGCGCCCTCGGGGCGGGCCACCGCCACGCCCGTCTCGGACCTCCCCACCGTCCGGGAGTCGGAGCTGCCGCCCGAGGCGCGCGAGACCCTCGCGCTGATCCGGGCCGGCGGACCCTTCCCGTACGCCAAGGACGGCAGCGTCTTCTCGAACTTCGAGCGGATCCTGCCGCCCAGGAAGCGCGGCTACTACCACGAGTACACCGTCCGTACCCCCGGCGAACGCGACCGCGGGGCGCGTCGCGTCGTCACCGGCGGGGAGGGCGAGCGGTACTACACCGACGACCACTACGAGAGCTTCCGGGAGGTGGTCGGCGATGAGGATCGATGACCCCGTCGTCCTCGATCTGCGCGGCGTCACCGACAAGGCGGGCTTCATGGACCGCTGCGCGGACGCGTTCGGCCTGCCGGACTGGTTCGGCCGCAACTGGGACGCGCTGGCCGAGAGCCTCGGCGGACTGCCCCGGCCCGTCGCCGTCGTGGTGACCCACTGGCAGGGTTACGCGCGCCGCGCGCCGCGCGACTGGGACCTCGCCCAGGAGGTCTTCGCGACGGCCGTCGAGGAGTCCGGCGAGCGGCTCTCGGTGCTGGTCGCCCTCGGATCGCCGGGGGGAGGCGAGGAGTGAGGACGTACACCGTGGGGAGTACGGCGTGCGCCGGGGGAGTACGCCGGGATGTCGGCGGACGGGGGACGCGGGCGGGGCGGCCGGATTCCTAGCGTGTGGGGCGTCGGGCGGAAGCGCCGCCCCTCACCGTCCGGAGGCCTCTCGTGCAGACACGCTCGCCGTTCTCCTTCTCCTCCTCTTCCTCTTCCTCCTCCGTCGTCGTCGCCGGGGTCGGTGCCGCCGTGGCCGGGATCGCCGCCGCCGACCTGCTGAACCCGGGGTACAGCCCGGTCACCGAGGTGATCAGCCGGTACGTCAACGGCACCGCCGGCTGGCTGGTCGCCACGGCCCTGCTGCTGATCGCCGGGGCGTCCGCCCTCCTCCTCGCCCTGCTGCGGCGCGCCGGGGCCCCACGGGGCGGCCGGTGGGCGGTGGGGGTGTGGACCGTCGGCGTCCTGGTCGCCGGGGTGTTCCCGGCCGACCCGCCCGGGCGGTGGAGCCGGCCCTCCACCTCGGACCTCGTCCACGGCACCGCCGCCACCCCCGCCTTCCTCGCCCTGCCCATCGCCGCGCTGGTGCTGCACCGGTGGCTGGCCCGGCGCCGGCCGGGCGCCGCCGGGGTGCTGCGGGCCGTGCTCGTCACCTCGCTCGTCTCGACCGTCGCGCTGCTCGTCTGCCTGGTGGATGTCATGGACGGGCCGTCGCTGGGCACCGCCGCCGTGCCCACCGTGGTCGGGCTCGTCGAGCGGGTCGCCTTCGGCACCGCCCTGCTCTGGGTGGCGCTGGCCGCCGTCGCCGCCGCCCGCCCGGAGGAGCGCGCGTGAGGTGCGAACGGCCCTGGTCCCGCGCGGGCGTTGGGCAGAATGAGCCGGTGAGCGAAGAACGTTTCCGTGATGGACGGAAGGGTGGGACGGGGGCCGTGCGGGTCGCCGCAGCGGCGGTGACGGCGGTCGCCGTGGTCACCGCCGAGGCCCTGGCGGGCGAGGGCCCGCTCCTGGTCGGCGCGGTGCCGTACGCCCTCGGCCTGGCCGTACTGGTCCTCGCGGCCGGCCGGTGGCCGCGCGCCGCCCTCCTGGCGAGCGTCCAGACCGTCATCGCCTTCCGGGGCGCCGGCATGTCGGACGTGGGCTGGATCTGGCCCGCCTCCGCCGCGTACTTCCTCGTGGCGGCCGGCGACGGTGCCGGAGCCGTACGGGACGAGGCGGGGAAGCGGCTCGGCACGCTGCTGCGGCGGGTGCCGCGCGGGCTCCCCTTCGCCGTGGCCGTCGGGGTCTTCCAGGTGCTCTTCGCGGCGAACTGGGAGCGGTACGTCGCCGGGCTCGGCGGCCGGGAGGTGGTCGCCGAACTCGGCGCGGAGACCCTCTGGCTCGCCCTCGTCCTGGCCGCCGCGACCGCCTGGCGCAACGGCCGCAACTGGCGCCGCGAGGAGGCGGCCGGACGGGAACGCGCCGCCCGGGAGCGGGCGGCGGAGGCCCGGCGGCGCGCCGAGGCGGAGCGGCTCAGGATCGCCCGCGAGCTGCACGACGTGGTCGCGCACACCCTGACCGTCGTCGGCGTGCAGCTGCGGGTGGCCGTCGAGGCCCTCGACGACGAACCGGCGGAGGCACGGGCCGCGCTGCGGACCGCGCAGGAGGTCCGCGCGACCGCCGTCGCCGACCTGCGCGCGCTCATCGGCGTCCTGCGCGACCCCGGGGAGGACCCGGGAGGGATGGAACTCGCCCCGGGGCGGGGACTCGACGGCGTCGCCGACCTGGTGGAGGGCGTACGGGCCGCCGGACTCCGGGCGGCCGTCGAGACCGAGGGCGACCCGGCCGGGGTCCCGGCGCCCGTCGCGCTCGCCGTCTACCGGATCGTCCAGGAGTCGCTGACCAACGCGGTACGGCACTCCGGCGGCACCCGCGTCGACGTCCGGCTGCGGTACGGCCCCGAGGCCGTCCGCGTCGAGATCGCCGACGACGGCACGGGCATCGGTATCGGCGCCGGGGCCGGGGCCGGGAGCGAGGGGGGTGCGGGCGGTGGCGGTCACGGGGTCGCCGGGATGCGGGAGCGGGTCTCCGTCCTCGGCGGCGAGTTCGCCTCCGGACCGGGCGAGCACGGCGGACACACCGTCCGGGCCGTGATTCCTGTGCCAAGCTGACGATCATGACGATCTCGGTACTGCTCGCCGACGACCAGGCCCTCGTCCGGGCCGGTTTCCGCAGCCTGCTCCGCCGCACCCGCGACATCGAGGTGGTCGGCGAGGCGGCCACCGGCGACGAGGCGCTGCGCGCCGTCCGGGAGCTGCGCCCCGACGTCGTCCTGATGGACATCCGCATGCCGGGGACGGACGGGCTGACCGCCACCGAGGCCCTCACCCGGGACCCGGAACTCGCCGGCACCCGGGTCATCGTCCTGACCACCTTCGAGACCGACGAGTACGTCTTCGCGGCGCTGCGCGCGGGCGCCGGCGGCTTCCTCACCAAGGAGATCGAACCGGACGACCTGCGCCAGGCGATCCGGGCGGTCGCCGCGGGCGACGCCCTGCTCTCGCCGAGCGCGACCCGCCGGGTCGTCGCGGAGTTCGCCCACCGGGCGCCCACCGCCACCGTCGCCGCCGAGCGGCTCACCGCGCTCACCGCCCGCGAGCGCGAGGTGGTCGCCCTGGTCGCGGCCGGGCTCTCCAACGAGCGGATCGCCGAACGGCTGGTGATCTCACCGCTGACGGCCAAGACCCACGTCACCCGGGCGATCACCAAGCTCGGGGTGCGTGACCGCGTCCAGCTCGTCGTCCTCGCGTACGAGACGGGGCTGATCCGCCCCGGCCACACCGCGGAAAGCGAGGGATGACCGAAAGCATTCGGGCGATCCTCCGAAAGGACGGTCGTGAGGCTCGGAGGATTCGCCCGGGGCTGGTATCCGTACCGGCGTGGGACAATGAACTACGTGCTTTTTCCCCTGGCTGAAATGCCTAGGGGCCGATCCGAACGACTGGGATGTCAGCACGTGCGTTTCCTCAATGACGTCAAGCCGCCGTACGACCTCACGTACGACGATGTGTTCATGGTGCCGAGCCGGTCGGCCGTCGGCTCCCGACAGGCCGTGGACCTCTCCGCGCCGGACGGCACCGGCACGACGATCCCGCTGGTCGTCGCCAACATGACCGCGATCGCCGGCCGCCGCATGGCCGAGACGGTCGCCCGCCGGGGCGGCATCGTCGTCATCCCCCAGGACATCCCGATCGAGGTCGTCACCGAGGTCGTCTCCTGGGTGAAGGGCCGCCACCTGGTCCTCGACACGCCCATCGTCCTGGAGCCGCACCAGACCGTCGCCGACGCCCTCGCGCTGCTGCCCAAGCGGGCGCACGAGGCCGGTGTCGTCGTCGACGAGCACCGTCGCCCGGTCGGCGTCGTCACCGACGCGGACCTCACCGGCGTCGACCGCTTCACCCAGCTCTCCGAGGTCATGTCCAAGGACCTCCTGCTGCTCGACGCGGACATCGACCCCCGCGAGGCCTTCAACACCCTCGACGGCGCCAACCGCCGCTACGCCCCCGCCGTCGACGCGGACGGCAAGCTGGTCGGCATCCTCACCCGCAAGGGCGCCCTGCGCGCCACCCTGTACACCCCGGCCGTCGACAAGGACGGCAGGCTGCGGATCGCCGCGGCCGTCGGCATCAACGGCGACGTGGCCGGCAAGGCCAAGCAGCTGCTCGACGCGGGTGTCGACACGCTCGTCATCGACACCGCCCACGGGCACCAGGAGTCGATGATCTCCGCGATCAAGACCGTGCGGGCGCTCGACCCGCAGGTCCCGATCGTCGCGGGCAACATCGTCTCCGCCGAGGGCGTCAAGGACCTCATCGAGGCCGGCGCGGACATCATCAAGGTCGGCGTGGGCCCCGGTGCCATGTGCACCACCCGCATGATGACCGGTGTCGGCCGCCCGCAGTTCTCGGCCGTCCTGGAGTGCGCCGCCGAGGCGAAGAAGTACGGCAAGCACGTCTGGGCCGACGGTGGCGTGCGGCACCCGCGCGACGTCGCCATGGCGCTCGCCGCGGGCGCGTCCAACGTGATGATCGGCTCCTGGTTCGCGGGGACGTACGAGTCCCCCGGCGACCTGCAGCACGACGCGCAGGGCCGCGCCTACAAGGAGTCCTTCGGCATGGCGTCGGCTCGGGCGGTGCGGAACCGGACGTCCGAGGAGTCCTCGTACGACCGGGCGCGCAAGGCGCTGTTCGAGGAGGGCATCTCGACGTCGCGGATGTTCCTCGACCCGACCCGTCCGGGCGTCGAGGACCTGATCGACTCGATCATCGCGGGTGTGCGGTCGTCGTGCACCTACGCGGGTGCGAGCACGCTGGCCGAGTTCGAGGAGAAGGCCGTCGTGGGCATCCAGTCCGCCGCCGGCTACGCCGAGGGCAAGCCCCTCCACGCCAGCTGGAGCTGACACCCCAGGGCGCCGCCCCGGCGGGGCGGCGCCCTCCTCCCGCCCCCGTGCGGGCGGCCCGCCCGTTCCGGCCTAGCGGAACGGGAACGTAGACCCGCAACGGAACGGCGGCCCGGACAGGGCGCTCGTCACCGCCTCCGCCAGGCGGCGGTGACCCGTGTCGTCGGGGTGGAGGCCGTCCGCCAGGTGCTCGGGGCGGAGCAGGGGGCGGCCCGGCAGGACGAGGAGGCGGCCGTCGCCCTCCGCCGCCAGCTCGTGGCCCGCCCGCTCCATCGCCCGGCGCAGCTCCGTGAGCGTCGCTCCCAGCGCGTTGCGGGTGTGCTCCGCGGCCGGGCGCAGCACGGGGGAGACCAGGAGGAGCGGGGTGCGGGGGTGCCCCCGCCGCACCAGCCGCACGAAGGAGCGCACCGTCGCGTGCAGCCACTCCGGCGTCGCCGGCACCCGGTCCCAGCAGTTGGTGCCGAACGCCAGGGTGATCAGGTCGCCCTGGAGCCGGGAGAGGTGCTCCGCCAGCGCGAGTTCGCCGCGCGCCCCGCCCGCGTACCCGAGGTTCACCGGGTCGAGTCCGAGCGCGCGCCCCGCCGCCGCGGGCCAGGCGTGGGCCGGCCGGGTGGACCACCAGCCCTCGGTGATGGAGTCGCCGTGGACCAGCCACCGGGGCCGCGCGGGCGCCGGTGAGAGCGCCCCGCCGACGGCCCGTACGCCGCGCACGACCGGCGCCTGACCCTCCGGCAGGTGGACGGTGAACTCCCCGCCGCCCGGCGGGAGTCGGAGCCGTACCGTGGTCTCCTCCGCCGGCTCCGCGAAGACCTCCCGCACACATCGTCCGCCCTCCCAGAGCGCGAACGCGTGCCGCAGCGCGCGCAGTTCGTCGCCGGCCGGCGGGACCTCCGCCCGGTAGCGGAGCTCGACCGCCGAAGTGCCGGGCTCCGCGCGGAACTCCACCCGCACCCCGATCGGCAGCGCGGCCCGCTCCGCGATGTCCCAGGGCAGCCGTTCCAGGTCGGCGGGGTCGGCGCGGACCGCCCGGTCGCCGTCGCGCCAGGCCGTGCCGCGCAGAAAGGGTTCGGGCTCCAGCCAGCTCACTCGGCACCTCCGATCGGCCCGGTGCAGGGTGGGCCACGGGCGGCGAGGAGTCAAGGCATGCGCTCCGGATCCGTCCTGTCCCCTGATGTGTCGATTCATGCGGGGGCGCGCAATGTTTCCCCGTCCGGGCCGGAAGTGCGCAATGATCATCCGCCACTGCGCAACAACACTGCATTACGGATGCGAAGCGGAGCGCTAGGCTCATCCCTCGTACCAGGAGTGGCGGGGACCGCCTGCTCGGCGGACTTCCTGCCCCCGTGGGCTGCTTCGGCATGCCCGCGGAACCGGCACGCGGCCGCCGCGATCCCCGTCGTACCGACAGGCAGCGATAAGGAGCCTCCGCAGTGCTGGATCACGGCGCAGCCCCACCGGTCGAGTCCGCGACCGTCCCCAAGACCCCCTTCCTGACCGCCCTCGTCCGCCGCAAGCCGGTGGAACGCCTGGTCGCCGAGGGTGGGCAGGGTGAGGGCGGCAGTCTCCGCCGCTCGCTCTCCATGTGGCAGCTGACCATGATCAGCATCGGTGCCACGCTCGGCACGGGCATCTTCGTCGTCCTCGGCGAGGCGGTCCCCGAGGCCGGTCCCGCCGTGACGCTCGCCTTCGTCTTCGCCGGTCTCACCGCGCTCTTCTCGGCCCTCTCGTACGCCGAGCTGGCCGGCACCATCCCGGTCGCGGGCTCCTCCTACTCGTATGCGTACGCAACGATGGGTGAGCTCGTCGCCTGGGTCTGCGGCTGGTGTCTGATGCTGGAGTACGGCGTCTCGGTCGCGGCCGTGGCCGTCGGCTGGGGCGACTACCTGAACGAGCTGCTCGACGGCACGATCGGCGTCACCCTCCCCGCCGCGCTGAGCGCTCCGCCCGGCGAGGGCGGCGTCTTCAACCTGCCGGCGCTGATAGTCGTCGTCCTCGCGATGCTGTTCCTGATGGGCGGCGCCAAGGAGTCGGCCCGCGCGAACACGATCATGGTCGCGGTGAAGATCGCCGCCCTGGTCCTCTTCTGCGCCGTCGGTTTCATGGGCTTCAAGTCCGGCAACTACTCCGACTTCATGCCGCTCGGCCTGAGCAGCGTCGGCGCCGCCGGGGCCATCCTCTTCTTCTCGTACATCGGCTTCGACGCCGCCTCCACGGCCGGCGAGGAGGCGAAGAACCCCCAGCGCGACCTGCCCCGGGCGATCATGCTCTCGCTGGTCATCGTCACCGTGCTGTACGTCCTCGTCGCGGCCGTCGCCGTCGGCGCCTGGGACTGGAAGAAGTTCGCGGGCACCGACGCCACCCTCGCCGCGATCATGAACGACGTCACCGGCCAGAGCTTCTGGGGCACCCTGCTCGCCGCCGGCGCCGTGATCTCCATCGCCAGCGTGGTCCTCACCGTCCTCTACGGCCAGACCCGCATCCTCTTCGCGATGGCCCGCGACGGCCTCGTCCCGAAGGTCTTCGGCAAGGTCGACGCCAAGACCGGCACCCCGCGCACCAACACCGTCATCGTCTCGCTGCTCTGCGGCGGCCTCGCGGCCGTCGTCCCGCTCGGCGAGCTGGTCAACGCCACCAGCATCGGCACGCTCTTCGCCTTCGCCCTGGTCAACGTCGCCGTCGTGGTGCTCCGCTTCACCCGCCCCGACATGGAGCGCTCCTTCAAGGTGCCCTTCGGTCCGGTCTTCGCCGCCCTCGGCTTCCTCTGCTGCGGCTACAGCATGTACAGCCTCGACCTGATCACCTGGGTGTACTTCGGTGCCTGGATGGCCGCGGGACTCGTGTTCTACTTCCTGTACGGCATGCGCCGCTCCCGACTGGTCACCGAGCCCGTGACCACCGACGCAGAGAAGTGATCCACCCGTAGTGCGACTCAACGACCTCGACGAACGCATCGTCCACGCCCTCGCGGAAGACGCCCGCCGCAGCTACGCCGACATCGGCTCGCTCGTCGGCCTCTCCGCCCCCGCCGTGAAGCGGCGCGTGGACCGGCTCCGGGCCGAGGGCGCCATCACCGGCTTCACCGTACGGGTGGACCCGGCGGCGCTCGGCTGGGAGACGGAGGGCTTCGTCGAGATCTTCTGTCGCCACAACACCTCGCCGGACGACATCCGGCGGGGTCTGGAGCGGTACCCGGAGGTGGTGTCCGCGTCGACCGTCACCGGTGACGCGGACGCCGTCGTCCAGGTCTTCGCCTCCGACATGCGCCACTTCGAGCGCGTCCTGGAGCGGATCGCGGGCGAGCCCTTCGTGGAGCGCACCAAGTCCGTCCTGGTGCTCTCCCCGCTGCTGCGGCGCTTCTCCTCGGGCTCGCCCGCCTGACGCGCTACCCGGCCATGCCGTCGTAGATCCACGGCAGCACCCGGAAGTCCCCGCCGCCCCGTACGGCCTTCTCGTGCGGGGCGGCCGCGTTGCACGGCGGCACCTCGTCCGACAGCGGGGAGGAGGCCAGTCGGCTGTAGCCCAGCCGGTCGCGCTTCCCGTCGTCGTACACCGACACGCCGACACGCCGACCCGCTTGTTCCGCAGGCCCGGCACGTCCGTCTCCTCGACGATCCCGGTGACGGTCGCCACCGGACCCCCGGTGGAGAGGCAGTCGACCCGTACGAAGGCGGTGTGCTTCTCCTTCCCCATGGCGTGGCCGTACCGGAAGGTGCCGGTGGCGGCCCTCGGGTCGTTGCGGTCTGCCCCGGCCAGGTGCGCGTCGAAGGAGAAGCGGACCTTCTCCCCGGTGGCCGGGTCGCGGTCCAGCCAGGCCGCGCCGGTCAGCGCGGCCGCCTCCCGGTGCGCCCCGCCCTCCCGCCCGGTGGCGGCGGTGGTGGCGCCCGTGGCCCCGGCGCCGATCGGCAGGGCGACGGCGACGGCGGCGATCTTCGTACGGCGGTTCATGCCGGTCCTTCCGGCAGGTCGAGCGGACGCCCACCACTCTTCCGCCCGCGCCCCGTCCGGTCGTCGCGCCGGTGGAGGATCCGGGGGTACGCCGCCGGTCGCGGAGTGCGTACCCCCCGGTCCGATCGCCGCGCAACGAATCGCCGCCCCGGTCGTACATCGCGCAACGGTTCGACGGTCGGTCCGCAACGGTCCCGTCTTGTCCCGGCTGAGCCCGGAACCGTACCGTTTTGAACGTCTCCCGTAGACGCCCCTCCCTCCCCTCCGCCCCCATGAGGATCAGCATGCCCACTGTGCGCACCGCC